>NZ_AP028661.1:4965000-5403856 GCF_041154435.1 Variovorax sp. V116 | reverse complement strand
GCTCGCAAACGCGATGGCACAGATGCTGCGGAAGGTAGTGCGCTCCGGGCTTGGTTCCCGGGCTGTACAAACCAACCTGGAGTTTTTTCATGAACGTTCGCAAGATCGCACGCCGCGCACAGGCCGGCTTTACCCTTATCGAATTGATGATCGTTGTGGCGATCATTGGTATCTTGGCTGCTGTGGCTCTGCCGGCTTATCAGGACTACGTGACCCGCGGTCAAGTGACCGAGGCAGTTACCTTGGGTGGCGGCCTGAAGCAGCCTTTGGCCGAATACGGCGCAGACAAGAACGCTTGGCCCACGGCGCTCGTCGCACCGATGGCTACCCCGGCGGCAGGTGAGTTGAATGCAACGCTGATCGGAAAGTACAGCACGGTGTCCACTTCGGTTACCGGAACCTACCCAAGCGGTACCATCACGGTTGGAATGACGGCTGGTAAGGCCTCGGGCAGCAACGTGACCTTCGTTACCATCAATGGCGGCAGCACTTGGGCATGCGGCACTGCGACGGTTGATGGGGCAACGGGAACTGCTTCTATCCCTGTCAAGTACCTGCCGAACGCTTGCAAGCCCTGATACAAGCTTCTGAACTGAAGAGTGAGAGCGAGCCCGAAAGGGCTTGCTCTTTTTTTTGCTTTTCCAGGGTGAGTAGAAAAGCAAATAAAAGTGAGTGGTAGATGAACGAGTTATCGAAATTTCTGCAAGATCGTAAATTTCTTGTTGTCGTAGTTGCCCTACTGTCGATAAGTGCCTCGCTCTACTGGCAGGTGCTCGGATTTGAATACGTTTGGGATGACAGCCTACTTTTTCTCGATAAAACAGCACTTGTAAACGATACTTTGAGTTGGAAGTTGCTTGCAGATCCCGTGTTGCCAGGGACAAGTTACCTGAGGCCGCTGGTATTTCTAACTTTATATGCCGAGTTTCACGCGTTTGGCCAAAACCCTGAAATCTCACATGCCATAAATCTTCTGATTTACATGTGCAATACGCTATTGGTTTTTTTCATAAGCCAAAAGCTTGCAGCGTTGATCCATCGGCCAAATTCAATGGTGCTCGCCTGGATCTCCGCCGTCATCTATGCCGCTCATCCTTCGCTTGTGGAATCAACAGCGTGGGTGGCTGGGCGATTTGATTTAATGGCGACATTTTTTATTCTTGCGGCTATTACTGTATACATCCACAAGCCAGGGCCCCTGAAAGTCGCACGATCTCTTGTAATTGTGTTCCTAATGAGCGGCGCTCTGCTGAGCAAAGAACTGGGGGCAGTCTTGCCTGCTGTCTTGCTTTGCGTATGGTTTGCTATGCAAGCAACCGATAGAAAATGGACCGGAAACGAAGGGTATATCAGGAAGGCGATTAGTGAAAACCGGATCGTTTTACTGTTGTCAATATTCGTTCTGGGAATTTATGTTTTACTGCGTAAAAATTCCATCGGGGGAATCTACCACAGTGCTTGGTCCATCGAATACTTGCGCGAAATGGTCGTCAAGAATTTACTTCCGCTTGAGGCTATAAAGTTTTATTTCGTAAAGGTTTTTTTCCCTTTTAGCTCGATCAACCCGTTGCATCCTCTATCGGAATTAAATCCGCACGGAGGGTTTGAAACTATTTCCAGCTTCGTCGCTGCGGTGGCCTTGGTTTCTCTGGTGTTTTGGTGTGTGGCAAAAAAAAGTCCTGCGGCTTGGATTTTTTCTGGCGGCATGGTGTGCTTGCTACCCGTTCTTCATTTAGTTCCTCTCAGTACAGGCGGAAATATTGGGCACGAGAGGTTTCTGACGACTCCGCTTGCCTTATTTTGCGCGTCAATCTCACTGATAAATTACGAGGCTATTGCAAGGTTTGTCGGGTTGCAAAATAAATCTCTAAGCCGACTGTTGTTGATTGCTGGAGGCGGGTGGATTGTTATTGCGGTTCTAACAACGTATACCGTTCAATCGATTTGGTCTTCAGATCTTCATCTGTGGAATTGGGCGTACCATAAGCACCCAAATTTTTCGTTCGCCCGTTACAATTATATGTACGGCGCACTTAAATCTGGTCGGCCCGAGCTTGTTGAGAAGGAAATCGATTTTTTGCAAAAGAGAGACGGTGGCTTGGAGGTGTCCGATCAAATACTCTATGCGAACCTATTGCTAAGAAAAGGTGATCCCGAGAGTCTAAATTACTTGCAAGGCATCATGTTTGCGTTGCCCAAATTTCATGAAATGAAAGATGGCGATAAAAGGGTATTTGAGGTTCCAGTTCCGAAAATAGGTATGGCAGGCGTTTATGGTGATTACTCTATGGGATTGATGATGTTCAGGGGTGATGCTAAGGCAGCCCTTGAATACAGTACCATCGCAGAATGGTATTTGGCAGAAAGCGAAAAAATTCCGCTACTTTATCCAAGGGTTGCAATATTAATCGCCCTGGGAAGAAATAGAGAGGCGCAAGATTTGCTGAATTATTTGGAGCCGATGTTTTATACAAAAAAGGAGCGGCTTAAAAGGGATCCTGCTGCAATTTTGAGAAACTACTGTAAAAATTCGACTAAGCAGGAATTGTCAAAATGCCAAGAGCTCATTGTTGCTGCCGACAAAATGGTTGAAGCAGCCGTAAGGCATTAGAGTAAGCTTAGTATTTGAGGAATAAAATTTGTGCTTGAGGTTCCATTGCTCTTCTGTTTCAGTTGGTTGCGTGTATGTATGTTGCTCGTCGCTAGGGCGGCCTGCTTAGTCCGATTCGTAGAGCCGCAAAAATTCAACACAATGCACGCTTGGGCGACGCTGAGAATAGTCGGCAACTAGATCCTGGTGGTCTCTCGTGCACCTGGAAAATAACATTCCTGTACGACGAGGATGCGGCAATTGTCGCAGTCCCTCAGGCGCCGGGAATGAACAGGGAAGTTATCAAGATTGCAACAGCGATGCCAACAAGAATACCGGCTCCAATTTCAACAAGGCTGTGACCCATGCGCTCGCGCAATAACATACTCTCTAATGAAGGAGGGTGCAGTTTATTGAGGAGCGCTGCGTGCTTGCCTACTTGCCGACGCAAGCTGGCCGCATCAAGCACGACAATGAATGCCAGCGCAAGCGCGACCCCAAACGCGGGGTGATCAACCCCATGCTTGAGGGCAACGAGCGTAGCCACACTACTCACGATGGCACTGTGATTGCTCGGTAGTCCGCCATAGCCGATCAACCCGAATGCAAGCTTGCGCGCCTGCACACTATTGATGATGAACTTCGAGGTTCCAGCAACAGCCCACGCGAGGAATGGCGTGACAACGTAGGAGAAATCAGTAGCCATTGCTCACCCCAGTCTAGGCCAGAGTGCCCAGACGCAGGCGGCGATCCACAGCGCCACGGTTACCATCAACTGCCAGTCCGCCAACAAGGCGTCGGTCGGCGACTCTCCACCATCAAGCTTCTCGACCATGTACCAATATCGAAACAAGCCGAAGAGTACGAGAGGCACGGTGAACACGAGTTGAGGGCGCGCCGACATTACGAACATGCTATAGAAAACCAGCGCGCCGGTAGCTGACATTTCGGCGTAGCGGTCCACCAAAGATAGTGAGTACTTCTCCAGCACCTTGCGTCCATCCGCGCCGCTGAGACTCAGTTCTTGCCGACGTTTGACCGCTGCCAGATACAACGCGAGGCACAACGTGGTGACGAACATCCAACTCGATACCGGCACAGACAACGCCATGGCGCCTGCATATACCCGGAGTACGAAGCCGATCGCAATCGTGAAGATGTCAAGAACCGGCTGGTGTTTGAGCACAAAGGTATAGGCAACGTTGAGCGCCATGTAGGCCGCGATCACGAGCACGACCTTTGGGGCCAAAAACCAGCCACAGATCTGTATCGCATATAGCACGGCAAGCAAGGCAAGTCCCATGGAAACTGGGATTGCACCTGAAGCCAAGGGCCTAGTTTTCGACTTCTTGGGATGCTTGCGATCACGCTCAATATCGTGGATGTCGTTGATGATGTAGGTTGCCGAAGAACCAACGCAGAACAGGATTACAGCAAGTAGCGCATGCGCCACCGAATCCGGGTTGACGAATTCTCCAGTGAACACCAGTGGTGCCAGAACGAAAGCGTTCTTGATCCATTGCTTCGGCCTTACCAATGCGACCAGTCCACGCATCTGTGTCCAGGGTGAAGGGGGTGCGAGTGATTCATGCATGACAATCTGACGCCTGTGATGTGAGCCCGTTGGGTGAAAGACTTGAGAATGAAGCTAGCGATCTCGTATGCGTTCTTCGCGCTGCTCGCCACTATGGCGAACATCGCCTCGCAGGAACTCGCGATCTCCATGTATGAGGGGACTTTCGGGGTTCCCTTTTCGGTGTTGGTCGGCACTGCTGTGGGGCTGGTGGTGAAGTATGTTTTGGACAAGCACTACATCTTCCGTTTTCGTACGCGCAATGCCATGCATGGGGGCCAGACTTTTGTGCTCTACGTCCTGATGGGCCTTGCGACCACCGCTATTTTCTGGGGATTCGAGTTCGGTTTCCATCACTTCTTCGCTTCTCGCGAAATGCGCTACCTCGGCGGCGTCATAGGGTTGGCAATTGGCTACATCGCCAAGTACCACCTGGACAAACACTACGTTTTCAAGGAGCACGCCGCATGAGGCCAGTTTCCTCATGGGGACGACTCAACGCGGACCTCCACGATGTAGTGAATCTGCGCGACCCCGATGCCGCAGCATTGGTTCTAGCTGAGCGTCGGCCTGGCATCGCGCTTGGCATGGCGCGCAGCTATGGCGACGTGTGTCTTAATCCTGGAGGCATTCTGTGGAGCACGAAGGGACTGGATCACCTAGTTCATTTCGACGAACAGCTTGGTATCCTGAGATGTGAGGCTGGAGTGCTGCTGCGCGACATTCAACGAGTTGCCGTCGCCAGGGGTTGGATGCTTGCCGTAACGCCTGGCACTCAGTTCGTCACCGTCGGAGGCGCAGTCGCGAATGATGTGCACGGAAAGAATCATCATGTGCAAGGCTCTTTCGGAGACCATGTGAGATGGCTGAAGCTGCTCCGCTCGGACGGTGAGATCATCGAATGCGGCCCCGCGGAGCGAGCAGACTGGTTTGCCGCAACTGTCGGTGGCATGGGATTGACGGGTGTAGTGCTTGAAGCCGAACTTCAGCTTCGTCGAGTGACCGGACCGTGGATGCAAGCGGAGACGGTGCCCTATGAGAACTTGGATGAATTCTTCGCGCTCGCAGACGCTTCGGAAGAAGAGTGGGAGCACACCGTCTCCTGGATTGATTGCATCGGATCTAAGGAAGGACGCGGTTTGTTCATGCGCGCCAACCATGCAAAAGCACAGGCTCGCGTCGAGCCTCGTGTCCGATCGGTGGCAATGCCCGTTGTCCCACCCATGTCACTCGTCAATCGACTGACATTGCGGCCATTCAATGCCGCGTACTTCCATTTGCACAGGGCTTCCACGACTATCGTGCACCATGAAGCATTCTCCTACCCCTTAGACAATGTCCAAGACTGGAACCGCCTCTACGGCCCTCGAGGGTTCTATCAGTATCAGAGCGTTGTGCCGCGGTCGGTGCAGCGCGATGCATCGAAGGCCATGTTGAATGAAATCACTCGTTCTGGCGAAGGCTCGTTTCTGGCTGTCCTGAAGACATTCGGCCATCGCTTGCCGCTTGGGATGCTCAGTTTCCCCATGCCGGGCGCCACACTTGCGTTAGATTTTCCGAATCGGGGGGGGCGCACCCTAGCGCTCTTTGACAGGCTCGATGCGATCGTGCGCGAGGCTGGGGGTCGAATTTACTGTGCCAAAGATGCTCGCATGCCGCGAGCGCTGTTTGAGGCGGGTTATCCGGGCTTGGCGGAGTTTTTATCGTATCGCGACCCGGGAGTCAGTTCCGCAATGTCGCGTCGCTTGATAGGAAGTTGAATTGACAACAACGAATCGAAAAATCGTCATCATAGGCGCAACTTCGTCCATCGCTGAGCACTGCACTCGAGAGTGGGTCAAGGCTGGGAATATCGACTTGGTGCTGGTGGGAAGAGATCTGCAGCGTACCGAGCGTGTCGCCGCTGATCTGCGTGTGAGGAGTCCTTCCTCCCACATTCAAGCGATTCAGGCGAACTTCGCGGAAGCCAGTGCCATCGCCGACGTCGTTCGAACCATCGTCGCGCAAGGTTTGCCCGATGTCGTGCTCATCGCGCATGGCTCCCTGCCCGACCAAGATGCATGCCAACAAAGTTTGGCGCAGGCCCGCGACGCTTTGCAGATAAATGGCGTGTCCCCGATGCTCTTCGCCGAAGCTTTTGCGCTCCCTATGGGGCAGGTGGGAAGCGGCACGATCGCCATCATTGGGTCCGTCGCAGGCGACCGCGGCCGCAAGTCCAACTACGTCTACGGCGCAGCCAAGGGGCTCGTCTCGCGATACGCCCAAGGACTGCAGCATCGTTTTGCCGGAACAGGCGTGAGCATCGTTCTAATAAAACCAGGCCCAACAGACACGCCGATGACTGCGGAGTTGAAAGGCCGGGGCGCGCGGCTCGCACCAGTCGAAGATGTTGCGGGCCGGATTGCCAAGGGTATCGACCGGGGCGACAGCACCATATATGTCCCGGGCAAATGGCGCTGGATCATGTTGATCATTCGACACCTGCCTGTGTTCATCTTCAACAAGCTGAACATCTAGAGCTTGACGAGAAATGTCGGATGACTGTGCGTTTAGGCGAGCATAAAACATCCTGTAACATGCGCCGATGCGCCTCGCCAATCTCAAGCAACGACTCCAAGCACTTGCTTCGGATGACAAAATAATCGTCAAACAGACCTATCTTTGGGTCTTGGTGCTCGGCCTCTTCTCTATAGCGGTCGCCAAAACCGCCTGGGTCAGCGAAGACGCGTTCATTACCTTCCGGACGGTCAGCAATACGCTTAGCGGATACGGCCTGACGTGGAATCCCATCGAGCGGGTGCAGGCATTCACACACCCTCTCTGGCTCGCCCTACTGTTGCCCTTTACCGCCTTGAGCGGGGATCCGTACTGGACCAGCATTGCTCTAAGCTTCGTGGCATTGGCCATGACACTGTTCTTGGTCGGACGCATCTGGGAGCGGTGGGATATTGCAGCCCTGCTGGCAACCGCGAGTTTGCTTTGGTCACACTCATTCATCGACTACAGCACATCCGGCCTTGAGAATCCCTTGACGCATGCCTTGCTGGCGGGATACGTGATGGTGTGGCTGCGCGAAGAGCCACAGCGCAGAACCTTTCTGCTGGCATTGCTGGTATCGCTTCTGTTTCTGACACGGCCTGACGCAATTGTTCTTGTAGGCCCAAGTCTCGCAGTGCACGTTTGGCAGAGCAGACAGCGCTTCGCGCAGACTGCCTTGAGCACGGTTGTTGGACTCCTCCCCGCGGTACTCTGGGTCGGCTTTTCGCTCTTCTACTATGGAAGCCCGGTCCCCAACACCGCCCTCGCGAAAGTTCAGAACGGACTCACCCTCGCGGAGAATGCTGAGCAAGCCATCAACTACATCAGATGGACGGTTGATCGCGATACAGTCTCCGCCGTTCTGCTTTTGGTGGGAACAGTGGGCGGTCTATGGGATCGCAAATTGCGGGAGTTTGCGATCGGACTTGTACTCTGGATCGCATACCTCTTCTATGTCGGCGCCGACTACATGGGCGGCCGGTTTTTTAGTGCGCCACTACTGCTCGCTTGCCTGCTCGTTGGTTTCCAACTCCGCAAGTGCCGGGGGCTGTGGAAAGCGTTGTGGACCGCCTATCTCGCCGTAAATGTTGGCGCACTTCAGGGCACCGTTTTTTCTCCCTCCACCTTCGACCAGAAGATTCTTGCCGATAGCGGAATTGCCGATGAAAGAGGTTTCTATTATCAGCAACTTGGCGCTTTCCCGGTCCTTCGGCGAGGCGCCTGGAACGCTCACCCATGGCTTCGCGAGGGAGATGCTCTGAAAGAGGTTCCCGGCACTTACACACGATGCGCGATAGGAATGACCGGCTACGCCGGCGGGCCGGACATATACTGGATTGATCCTTTGGCTCTCACTGAGCCATTCCTCGCTCGCCTACCGGCAAGAACCGGAGGTCGCGTTGGCCACTATGAGCGGGCGTTTCCCGCAGGCTACCTGGAATCGACCGTGGCTCGAAAGAACCTACTTGTTGATCCTGCACTGCATCGCCTATATGCGGACGTGGACTTGGCAGCAAGGTTCCCTTTGTTCTCACCAGGCCGAATGGCCGCGATCTGGCGCCTAAATACCGACAAGGGCGCATACGTCTCACCGACCTTTGACCGACAAGCTATCGGATTGCCCGGAGTCGAGATTAAGAGCAAGTCCAAATTCTCCTGCTATGGCGTGCCATACGGCTGGGACGGTATCTGGAGAATCGACGGGCCACCTATCGTTGTCCTTCGGGCATCGTTCAACTTCAACCAACCGTAGCAGCGGGACCGGAGGGCTGTGTTGACGACTTATCGCCGCAGTTGCATGCCCTGAAGTTGTGCTCAGTCTGGCATTTCAACCTCGCCACGGCGAGATGTTGTTATCGTATCGAACACCACTTCCACCCGCTGGTGCGACTTGACGGCGCGACCGCCGACTTCCCCCGGAGAAAATTCTGCGCCCATGAAGGCTTCGCGTGCAGCTTGCTCAAAAGCGGGCGGAAGTGCCGGCTCTTCGGCTTCGATAAGCTGAACGCGACCTTGTTCGTCAATGAAGAGCGATAGGACGCCAACGAGGCGGCCAGCCCCGATCTCGTTAGGTGGAGATTCGAGCACGATGGCCGTCTTGGCGATGGGCGGCGTCGACAGTTGGCTGCGTGGCACGTAGCTGTCGCTATCGGCTTCGGCCGTAACCGAGAGAGCAGGCGCAGCAGCGGCAGGCGATGAATCTGTTGACGGTTCCTGCGCGGAGGCGGCGACGGGGGCGCGGTCAGGTGCATGAATCGCTTCGTTCACCTGAGGGGATTCACGGACCGGCGAAGGTAAAGGCGAGGGCGAGGGCGAGGGCGGAAGGAGGGAGACCGTCCGCACCCGAATGGCGGTGGAAGCGCTACTTCCGACCGACCCGTTCACAACTCTTTTCGAGCCGACAGGCGAAACCCGCGCCGAAAGCACCGCAGCGTGAAGTACCAAGGAAAGCACCGCACTCCCCAAAAGCACGCATCGCATCCTGGCCTGGCCCGGCGCACGCCGGGCCAAGATCTTTTCTCTCATCTCATCGAAGCTCAGTCCACCAGCTCGCGCCAGGAGGTCCTGCGCACGCTGCCGGAGCCGGACGATGTCGCGACTGGTGGCGTCTCGATCACGTTGTCGCCATTGCTCTTCTGGTAAATGATGCGGGCGTTGCCGTTGCTGTCCTGCACCCAGGTCATGCCCATGATCAGTCCGTCGGTGCTGAAGAGTCCGCCGGCCGGGTTGGTCGTCACGACGCCGCCATTGGCCACGTTGAGGTAGTAGCGCCACGCCGTGCCGCCCGACGCGCAGGCGTCACCGTTCGGAATGGCAGTGGCGACCGCCAAGGTGCTGAATTGCAGGCCCAGGTTGGTATTCACGCGTTCACGCGAATGCGGCAGATCGATCCACCATCCGCCCTTGGTTGCCCAGTCGACCGACGTGTTGGATACCGAGGCCGCGGTAGCGGTTGCCACAGGGCCATTCAACGTGAATGTCTGCCTGACGAAGTTCGTGGTGTCGGCGCGTACGTCGCTCCAACCGGTGGCGGTCAGCGTGTCCTTGACTGCATAGATGCTTTGCTGCGTCGAATCCGCGATGTCGGACGAGCCGAGATACCGGCCTGTTGCAACCACGACCACTGGCTTGCCGGAGATCTCCACGGTTTCCGGCTTTGTGGTGATGGGCTGCGGCGTCGTATCGTTGATCTGGAACTTGGCGAGCCGCATCGCGGCCCCGTTGGGTAGCAGGAGACCGTCGATGTCGAAGCGCCAGAGGTTGCCTTGCTGGTCGCCGCCGTAGAAGCGCTTGGCTGTGTTGTCGCTGGAGCTTTCGATCCAGGCGTTGATCTTTGCAAGGCCGCTCGGGTCGGAACTGCTGCCGTCGCTGGTGGCAATGTCCAGCAGCAGGGCGCCGGTGTTGGCGTTCAGGACGTAGAGGTGGCCCTTGCCGTCGCCATCGGTGTTGTTGTAGCCCGAAGCGAAGGCAACGATCCAGGTGCCGTCGCCGCGCTTGGCGATCACCGGGTTGCCGAAGCTGAAGCCCAGGTTGGCATCGGTGAACTCCCAGAGAGCCTTGGGATCATTGGGGTCGGTGATGTCCAGTGCGTAGTAGCCGCGGCCGCCGCTGTTCAGGCCACCGACAACAATGGTCTTCCAGGCGGTGCCAACCTTGATGTCGCCCATGACCGGCGCTCCGTCCACGGAGTATTGGTGTCTCGACCCGTAGTTCGTGTCCGCCATCTTGTAGAGGTTGGGCATGACGGTGCCTGGAACGTATGCCCAGAGCTCGGTGCCGCCCGTGCTGCCGGTCGCAGCCGAGAAGGCGTGCAGCATGCCGTCGTTCGAGCCCACGTACACCACGGGCGTGCGGGTTGACTTTGCTGTAACGAAGTCGGCGTAGCCGGCGTCGGCATAGCGGAAGGGCGGCTTCCCAACATAGACCGGGGCACCGTTGATGATGTCGCCCAGCACATGTTCACGCTTGCGATAAAGCGCCGCAATGCTGTTGTTGGATGCGTCGACGCTGGCCGTTTCGTAGGTGCGCACGCCGCGCAGGTAGTTGACGAGGTTCGTGCCGTTGTTGGCCAGGGTCTTGTTGCTGTCCGAAAGCAGCGAGCATTGCGCGGCAATGAGGGTCTTGCTGCAAAGGTTGTCGAAGTAGCCTTTTTGCGCGGCGCTCAGGTTGTTGTACTCGAAGCTCTGGAGAGCCGAACCGCTGTTGAAGTAGATCCTTCGGTCCGAAGCGGCCGTTGCGTCGAGCTTTGCCTGCGCGGACCATGTGGCGCTATTCGCAATGACGCCCGTTGTGCCGTTGATTGCAAAGGCCTGCAGATCACCGGTCCACAGCTGCGTGGTGTAGCTGGCCCGGAAGACCAGGTTGTTGTCGCCAGCCACCAGCTGGAGCGAGCTGGTCGATGCGGTGGCGCCCGCGCCGGAGACCTGCTGCACCGATGTGACCACGCCATTGATGGCTTCGCTCAGCGCGCTGGCATTGAGTGCCGAGTAATACTGGCCGCGGCCATTCACGGCCGCATGCCACAGGTCGTCGACGTTGGTGGCGTTGCCGCCCTCGCCATCATTCAGGTCCGCACCTTCGGGCACAGGCCAGTTCAGTCGGCCACTGGTCAGGTCCACATAGGAGCCGGCGGTCTGAGTCAGGTAATTCTTGTCGTAAGGCAAGGTGCCGCTCACGCCAAGGCCAATCGTGAACGAGTTCATGTGCTGCCATGCGGCCTTGTCGCTTCCCACTGGTCGCACGATGTTGCTGCAGACATCCTGGCTGCTGCCGGAGCTGCTCGAAGTGCAGTTGCCGAGTGCGCTGGTGCGCAGGTCCGTCGAAAAGTAGTATTCGGCAACGTCGGCCAGCGTGTTGCCAGTGCCGCCCGAGGTGGACGGTGTCTGGGTTGGTGTGCCGGGGACGGGTGATTGGGCGACCGGTGTCGTGGTGGTCGGGGCCTGCGGTGTGGACCATCCGCTCCAAGCGCCTGCGACCGGGGCCGAATAAACCGGTACGTTGTCGCCCTTGGCAGTCTGGTAGGTTGTTGGGCTTACTAAGGTTCCGCTGGTGAAACTGCTGCTGGCGGTGGGAGGTCCGGTATCTGAGATCGATTCGACGGTGGGGTCCGGGGTGTTGACCCATGCGGAAGTGACGGGTGTGCTGGTGGTTCTTGACGTCTCGACACCATCGGTAGTCACGACCGTCTCGGAATAGGACGAGGTTGCGGACTGACGCGTCGTGCGCGTTCTGGTTTGTGTCTCCGTGTAGGTCTGATTCGTACGCGTGGTGATGGCGTATTGCCCCTTGTTCGGATTGTTGGGCTTTGGCGTCGAAGAAACGGTGGTGGAGGTGCGTGTCCAGGCTTTTGTTTGCGTCTGGACGGAAACGGAGTCTCTCGTCAGCGCCACGGTGTAGGGTGTCACGGTGGTGATGATGATCTGGGTGTCATCCCGCATCGGGCGGGCTTCGGTCCCGTCTTGCTGTCCGATCTCGGTGGTGCCGTCGAGCTTCAGGCCCTTGTTCTTGTTCCAGTAGCCGTCTGTGGAGAGGAGCGCATAGTTGCGCTGGCAGGAGTACTGGACGGGGTCGTAGCTTTGGTCGGTAGCCTTGTTCGCAAAATAGCGTCCCGCCTTGGACAGGGCCGAGCGCAACGGCGTCCAACCATTCGGCGAGGCGCTATAGAGGCTGCTGTAGAAGTTGGTCTTCTGCGCACTGTCGAAATCCTTGACGTCACGGAAGTAATTGTTGCCATCCACCGCAGTTCCATCGCTGATCGTGCTGAAGCCAACGCGGTAGCTCGAGTCGAGCGCCGAGATTGCACGGCCCATGGCTGTGCGCATCAACAGGTAGCGCTTGCGGTAGTACGAATACCAATTGGCGTAGTTTTGAGCCTCGGCCGAAGTGCTGGTGACCGTGACCTGCTGAAAAAGACTGGTCGACGAGCTGGTCGAAGTCATGCACTCGTTATAGAAGGTG
The DNA here is from genome assembly GCF_041154435.1 of Variovorax sp. V116. Taxonomy (NCBI): domain Bacteria; kingdom Pseudomonadati; phylum Pseudomonadota; class Betaproteobacteria; order Burkholderiales; family Comamonadaceae; genus Variovorax; species Variovorax sp. V116. The sequence continues at coordinate 5,391,197 of NZ_AP028661.1, read as the reverse complement.
TTCCGAATGGCTCCGCTGCTGGTGTACGCCCAGCCCATCTTGGGCTGAGTGCCGCTGTAGGTGTAGTAAAACCGATTGTTGAGATTGACTGTTGAGCTCGAAGCGTCATAGCCATCGCTACGCGCCGCTGTAAAAACTGCATTGGGATAAGACGTTCCATCCGCATTGAGCGGCGGCGAATAGGTCATCGTGGGGTCGTAAGCCACGCCGTTGCATTGCGCGGAGCGGTACCCATACTTGCCGCTGGACATTTGGTCCGGCATGTAATCGTTGTCCATGCTTCCCGAATCATCCAGAACGAACAACAGGTTCGGCTTGGCTTGAACTGCGGGCAGCGTAGCCAGGGGCTGGTTCGACAGGTCTGTGGATGCCGCATCGACGATGGGAGCGAATGATCCCAGCAGCAACGCACAGACCATCACCGCACAGCAGATGGCCTGCTTTTGGGGCTTCAGGCCGATGGCAAGAGTGAATCTATTTTTCATGGTGTTGGGTTCTCTGTCTGGCGCCAGGGCGGCGCTCCCTCATCAGAAATGCACAATGGTTTCGGTGAAGCTGGCTGTGTTGCGCGCGCCCAGCACGCGCACCACGATGCGGTAGTACGGTCCGGAAGCACCGCCGGCAAAAGGCTGTTCGGCGTAGTTCATCTCGCCCTTCTTCGTCACGTTGGCACCACTGCTCGAGATCGGCTTGGCGCAGCTGATGCTTGTATCGGTGAGGTAGTTGCCTGCCTTGGAGCACAGCCTGAAGATGACGAAGCGGGCGTTGTTGTTATTGATGGTGCCGGCATCCGCCGTCGCGACGGAGCATCCGTTGTATGTGCCTGTGGTCGCGGACTGGCAGGTGTTGCCGTCCCAATCGATCAGTTGGCGGTTCGTGCTGGCGGCGAGTTGCCGTCCGGTTACGTCGATCGGCGGTTTTGCCGTGACGCCATCGGCGGCAAGCTCCTGCGTGCTTGCGTAGTAGCCGCTCGACGCGGCGTCGGTGTTCAGGCTGGCACTGTTGGCGGTCAACCAGTCGATGGCCTTGCGCGCCGCTTGGTCCGCGGCGGAGGTGGCATCCTGCTTGAAGCCCATGTTGCCCAGCACCAGCGTGCTGGTGTCGACCGAGCGCACCAGCGCCAATGTTGCAAGCAGGAGCGCGACCAGGGTCAGAAGGGCGAAGAGCAGCGAGACGCCACGTTGAGCGCGCCGGCGTTGGGAAAGATTCAAGGGTCTGATTTGCATGGCGATGGCTCAGGAATTCCAGAGGACGTTGCGCAGCGGCACGATCGTGTCGTAGACCTTGAAGCGGTAGTGCTCCCATTCGGGAACGTGGCTTACCTTCAGCGAAATGCACTTGCTGGCGCCATGGCATGTCGTGGCCCCCGTGATGGTGGCGTTGGCGCCTACGTCCCACTGAGGGGCGCTCGCTGTGACGTTTTCCTTTTCGTACTGATTGCTGCGCGCCACTACCGCGATGCGGATCGCGAGCACCTGCAGCCAACCGGCATTGGTGGTGGGCGTCACGTTGTCGTAGGTGTCGACAACACCATCGCCATTGGTGTCCTTGCCGTACATGGCCTGGAGGTTGACGATTTGCGGATAGAGCTCCAATGGCGGGTCGGTTACTACGCCATTCACCGGCGAGAGCTCGGCCATTTGCAGGCTGTTGGCACTGCTGATCGAGTAGGTGCGATAGACCATCGAACCCATGTTCAGCAGATAGCTTCCCGACGCGTATCCGCTCGTTGGAAATATGCTGTTCTGGTTCCACTTGCTCGCAGCGGTAGCGGCATGGGGAACGCGCGTCGGCCCCAGTGTCGTGGCCGGAGATGCTGTGTTGTTGGTCACGCTGAACAGCGTGCACGCCAGGCCGCTGCCCTGAACTTTTGGAACGGCGATCATCATGTTGCCGACCACGGCGCCAAATGAGGACGTCACCTCGAAGTAGTTGCTGGACTGCGGGTGATCCTCCTTGAGGACCATGGGCGCCGAAAAGTTGGTAGTCCGGCCTTGCAGGACGGTGATCGTGTCGGGGGCGTTGGTGTCAGTGCTGGTGCCGTTGGTGATGACGACCGGTGCCAGCGGAAAGGCGAACGACGCGCCGCTCGCGTCGTACTTGCCCGTCACTGTGCAGCCGAGTGCATCCGGGCTGGCCGCAGCACCGTAGCCTGCCATCTGCACGTCGCGTTGAAGCGTGAAGAGAGACAACGCGCCGTTGACCTGCGCATCGCTGCCCATGGTGATCGTGCGCTTCTTGCCCTCGGCAAGCGCGAGCACCTGGCTGATGACGAGCACCGTGAGCAGACCCAGCACGAGGCCGACCATGAGCTCGACCAGGGTGAAGCCACGCTGGAAAGGATGCTTGGAAAAGATGGATTGAGCGGTGCGCATCTCAGTTCGCAGCCTTCGAGACGGTTGTGTGCGTGACGTACTGGTGCGTTTCACCATTCGGCATCGTCCAACTGATGGTGACGGCGACATCGCCGGAGCTTGCATTGACGGTGACTGCACCGGTCCCTCCAGGCAGGCTGCTGCTGACCTTGCTCTGCCATTCGCTGCATCGCGCTTGAGAGGCGCAACCGGTGCCGTTGTAGCTCGCGAGATTGGTGAGGTCGGACCACATGCGCCCGTTCAGTTCGCTGGCCAGATAAGCGGCGTCGGCCCGCACCTTGGAATCGGTCTGTGCGCGTGTCATCGAGGCCTGCAGGCCCACCAGCCCGAGCACACCGAGCATGAAGATCAGCAGCGCCACGAGCACTTCGATCAAGGCGATGCCTCGCGTGTGCAGGGCTTGGCGGGGCTTGCGCCGCACGTGGTCGAGTTGGCCGGGCGCGCGCATGCGATTCACTCGGTTCAGCATTTGCGGGGATCCTTTGCCGTGCTGTCGACGATGGCCGGCTCGCACATGCGCACCGAGCCCGAGGGCGAGACGACGATGCGCAATGCGCGGGTGCCCGTGGAGCTTCCGGTGACGTCGATCTGGCCAATGGCGTCGCTGTTGGCAATGCGCCCAAAACCATTGAAGGTGACGGTCGTGCCTTCGGTCGATCCATCAATGGCTTGAACTGCGGCCACCGTGACTCTTCCGCCGCTGTCTCCAGCGGGGCGCCCGGTAACGATCATGGGAGAGCTGGTCGTCGATGGAGCGTCGGAGCAATGCCCGATCGGAGAATTCACGCTCACGATCCAGGCGCCGCTGGCGCCGGAAAGAGAGCAGTCGTCGCTCAGCACCGCCGGGTCGTTGAGCGACACCAGCCAGAGCGACACGTTCTGGTTGCGCCGCACGGCTTCGCCGCGCGCGACCTGGAGCCCGTTTTGCAGCGAATCGGCAACGTTGCGAATGCGGGTGTTTTCCAGCCATGTGCCGATGCTCGGCATGACGGCGAAAAGGATCAGCGCCAGCACCGCGATGGTGACGATCAGTTCGACCAGGGTGAAGCCGCGTTGTCGCATGGTGATCGCCATGTGGGATCAGCAAGCACTGCTGCTTGTAAGCCAGCACGATTGCGTCACGGTGCCGCCTTTGAACTGGGTGGTTGCGCGATCGCCGTTCTGGTTGATGGTGTAGGTGTGCCCGACCGCTCGCCCCGCGCTTCCGGTGGCGGTGATGACATAGTTCTGCTGACTGTTGGAAGTGGAGCAGGTGTAAGTGAAGTACTTGGCGCCAGAGGGCGTGAAGGCGGCCGCGGCATTGGCGGCGCAATTGGTTCCGGAAGGACCGTAGTTGCGGTTGTCCTGGTAGTACTGCTCCATCGTCGCCCGGTAGGCGGAGAGCGTATTGAATGCCTCCGGCAACTGGCCGCGGCGCACATAGTCGTTGTACGACGGGATCGCAATCGAGGCCAGGATGCCGATGATCGCCACAACGATCATTACCTCGATGAGCGTGAAGCCGGAGGAACTGCGCCGGGCTTGGACAGCGCGACGCAGATAGCTTGCTTGTTTCTTCAAGAGACACCTTTCGGACCGATTCCGGGCCTTCCGCCAGAAGGCGGGCAACAGTTGTAGACAGTTGTCTAAGAATGTCTCCAAATGTGTTTTTCCGCAAAACCGCTCGTCTCCCACCCGCCGCCATTCGTCGGCCCGGCCGGTCGGCACAATTGGCGGAATGACTTCCCGCGCAGTGCCTGCCGAGGCGGCCGCTTTCTCGCCTAAAGCCGTCGGCGCCGTGCGCGCCGGGCTGGTCGCATTCCCATTCCTCTGCCCGCTCGTCGCCGGCCCGTCGGTCCAGGCTTGGCAACTGCTGGCCACCTGGGTCTGCCTCGCGGCGATGCTTCTGGCCATTCCTTCTGCCATGCCGGCGCGCGGCATCTGGGCCTGGTTGGGCACCGGGGCGGCGGCGGTCGTGCTTTTCTCCTCTCCGCACACCGGCGCCGCCGCATGGCTGCCGCCCGCGGTGGTGCTCGCCGCCATGGCGGCCGCGGCCTGCGTGGGTGCGGGCATGGCGCGCGGCGGGCCGGGCACCTCGGGGGTGCTGGCGGTGGGCGTGCTGGTGGCCGGCCTCGTCAGCGCCGTGCTGGGCCTGCTCCAGTACTACGGCCTGGCGGAGCCGCTGGTGCCCTGGACCACCACGCCCGCGCTGGGCCAGGCCTATGGCAACCTGCGCCAGCGCAACCAGTTCGCCACGCTGATCAGCATGGCGCTGGTGGCTGCGCTCTGGATCCACGCGGCGCAGCCCTCGGCGCGCATTCGGCGCTGGCTGGCGGCGGCGGCGCTGCTGCTGCTGGTGGCCGCGGCGGCGTCCACTTCGCGCACGGGCCTGCTCCAGCTGCTGTCGATCGTGGGCGTTGCGGCGTTCATCGCGCGGCGGGAGCGCCGCGGCGCGGCCCCGGACGGCGCTATCGGCGCTCCGCCCTTCAGCCTGCCGCCGCCGCTGGTGCTGCTGGCGATGATCCCGGTCTACTTCGCCATCGCCTGGCTGCTGCCGCAGCTGGCGGCGGGCGAGGTCGAGGGCATGATGCAGCGGCTGCAGGAGGGCGCGCCGGGCGACCACACGCGGATGATCCTGTGGCGCAACGTGCTCTCGCTGATTGCTGCGCATCCGCTCGCGGGGTGGGGCTGGGGCGAGCTGGCCTTCGCGCACTACAGCACGCTGTACGACGGGCCGCGCTTCCCCGAGATATTGGACAACGCGCACAACCTGCCGCTGCACCTGGCGGTGGAAATGGGCATTCCGGTGTCGGTGCTGATCTGCGGCGGCTTCCTCTGGATGGTGATGGCGGCACGGCCCTGGCGCGAGCGCGACGCGGTGCGGCTCATGGCCTGGGGCATGCTGGGCGCGATCGCGCTGCACAGCCTGCTCGAATATCCGCTCTGGTACGGGCCGTTCCAGCTGGTGTTCGGGCTGTGCCTGGGCATGCTGTGGCCGGCGCGGGGTGCTGGCGGCCCGGCCTCGATGCGGGAGCGCCTGAAGAAGAAGGCCCGGGGGCTCGCGCCGCCGGTGCTGTCTTGCGTTGCGGCCGCCGTGCTGATGGCGGTGGTCGGCTATGCCACCTGGGACTACATCCGCATCAGCCAGATCTACCTGGCGCGCGACGAGCGCCTGCCGGCCTATGAAGACGGAACGCTCGCCAAGGCCAGGAAATCGTGGCTCTTTGCCAGGCAGGTCGACTTTGCCGAACTCACGCTCACGGCCATCACGCAGGACAACGCCGCCGCGATGCATTCACTGGCCGAGCGCACGCTGCATTTCTCGCCCGAGCCGCGCGTGATCGTCAAGCTGATCGAAAGCGCCGAGCTGATGGGGCGGGGCGAGGAGGCCCGCAGCCAGGCGGAGCGTTTTCGCATCGCCTTTCCGGCGGAATACGAGCGCTGGCTGAAGGGGATGCCGGTGGATGGGCAGGCGCCCTAGCCTTGAGGGTCGGCCAGGTAGCTCCCCGACTTGCCCCCGTGCTTTTCCAGCACGTGCACGTCGGTGATGCGCATGCCCCGGTCCACGGCCTTGCACATGTCGTAGATGGTGAGCAGCGCCACCTGCACGGCGGTCAGCGCTTCCATTTCGACGCCGGTGGGCCCCACGGTCTCGACGGTGGCGGTGCACACCACCTGCGGCGCATTGCCTTTTTCGGCCAGCGCAAAGGCCAGCGCCACGCGCGTGAGCGCCAGCGGGTGGCACAGCGGGATCAAATCGCTGGTCTTCTTGGCCGCCTGGATGCCGGCGATGCGCGCAATGCCGAGCACGTCGCCCTTCTTGGCGGTGCCCGATTCGATCAGCGCCAGCGTGGCGGGCTGCATCTCGATGCGGCCCGTGGCCACGGCCACGCGATGGGTGGCGGGCTTGGCCGCCACGTCGACCATGTGGGCCTGGCCCTGGGCGTCGAAATGGGTGAGGGAACTCATGTGTGAACGATCGGTGTGGAGGTGCATCATACGAGCCCGAGCCATGGACGAGGAATGCCGCGCTTGACTCCCTTTGCCACCAAAAAGACTTCCGCCGCGCCCGCATTGCGGTCGCTCTGCGCTACCGTTTTAATAGCGTGCCAAATCCTGCTGCCGGTACCGGCCCGCGCCCAGATGCAGGTGCTGCCGGGCCTGGGCGACGGCGGCGAGATGACCGCCAGTGCCGAGCGCCAGCTGGGCGACCAGATTGCGCGCGAGCTCTACCGCGACACCGACTACATCGACGACCCGGTGATCGCCGCCTACGTGCAGGACATCTGGCAGCGCCTTTTGGCCGCCGCACGCCAGCGCGGCGAGCTCACGCCCGAGCTCGACGAGCGCTTTGCCTGGACCATCCTGCTGGGGCGCGACCGCAACATCAATGCCTTTGCGCTGCCGGGCGGCTACCTGGGCCTGAACATGGGCCTGATTGCCACGGTGGGCAGCCGCGACGAGCTGGCCACGGTGCTCGGGCACGAGCTGTCGCACGTCACGCAGCGCCACATCTCGCGCATCATGAACCAGCAGGGCAGGCAGATGCCGCTGATGCTGGCCGGCCTGATCCTCGGCATGATCGCGGCCAGCAAGAGCCGCAACGCCGATGCGGGCCAGGCCGTGATGATGGGCAGCCAGGCGCTGTTCATGCAGAACCAGCTGAGCTTCTCGCGCGACATGGAGCGCGAGGCCGACCGCGTCGGCTTCGGCGTGATGACGCAGGCCGGCTTCGCGCCGCAGGGCGCGGCCGCCATGTTCGAAAAGCTGCAGTACGCCTCGCGCCTGAATGACAACGGCTCCTACCCCTATCTGCGCAGCCATCCGCTCACGTCGGAGCGCATCTCGGACATGCAGGGGCGCTTCCAGTTCCGCCTCGATACCGCCCCGGCCATGCCGCTGGCCATGGACCACGCCATGATCGCCGCGCGCGCCCGCGTGCTCACGCGGCCGGGCGTCGACGTGCTGCGGCTGTGGGTCGATGCGGCCTCCACCGGCGAATTCGCCAAGAGCAGCGCGGCCCAGCAGGCCGGCACGCTCTACGCGGCCGCGCTGTCGGCCAAGGAACTGCGCGACTTCCGGGCCGCGCGCGCCATGGCCGAGCGGCTGACGGCGCGCACCGCCGACGACGCCTCCGCCGCCAAGCTGGCGCGCTGGCTCCATGCCGAGATCGAGCTGGCCGGCGGCAACGCGCCCAAGGCCGCAAGCCTGCTCGACGCCAAATCGAAGGAGCGGCCCGAGATGCTGCTCGCGGCCGATGCCGCCGTGGCCACGCGCCAGCCCGCGCCCATGGTGCCGGTGCTGCGCGACTGGGTGGCCACGAATCCGCGCGACGCCACGGCCTGGCGGGCGCTGGCCAACCTGTATGGCGCGCAGAACGATTCGGTGCGCGCGGTGCGCGCCGATGCCGAGGCCAACGTGGCCATCCTCGACTATCCGGCTGCACGCGACCGCCTCAAGGCCGCGCAGGAGCTGATGCGCAAGCCCGGCGCGCCGGTCGACCACTACGAGGCGTCGATCATCGACACCCGCGCGCGGGCCGTGGAGGTGCTGGTGAAGCGGCAGGCCGAGGAGCCGCCGCTGAAGTGAGGTGAGCCGGGCAGCGCGAAAAGCGCCGGTTCAGCCCTTGGAGAGCAGCCCGCCCAATGCGGCTTCGATCACCAGGCCCAGCAGCGAATAGATCAGCGAGCCGATCAGCGCCGCCACGAAGCCGCTGACCTGGAAGCCGGACAAAAGGCCCGACGCGGCCCAGAACAGCAGCGCGTTGATCACGAACAGGAACAGCCCGAGCGTGACGATGGTGACCGGCAGCGTCAGCACCACCAGCACCGGCCGCACGACCATGTTGAGCAGGCCGATGACGGCCGCGGCAATCAGCGCGGAGCCGAAGCTGGCAACCTGGACACCGCTGTAGAGATAAGCCACCGCCAGCAGCGCGACAGCGCTGAGCAGCCATTTGATGATGATGCGCATGCGGCGCAGGATACCCCAGAGCCCCCAAAACAACGAGCCCCGGGGCGTTGCCGCACCGGGGCTCGTCAGGGACGGGGTTGCGCGGTTATTCAGCCAATTCGTTCGCAAGCACCAGCAGCGCGCCCATGCCCATCACGGCGCCCGGAAAGGCCCAGCCCGACTGGCGCGCGGGCGCCTGTTCGGGCGTGACCGGCTCCAGGTCGACGCCGATCTTGGGGCGGCGCGCATCGACCACCAGCGTGGCCGAATGCTCGCGCTTGAGCTGCTGCGTCAGGTCGGCCAGCGGGCCCTTGGCCAGCACCGGCGTCACCTGGCCGCCATTGCGCTCGAGCAGCGGCAGCAGTTGCGCCTGCACCTTGCTGAACCACTTGGCGCGCCAGTTCTCGCGCGCGCTGTGGCTCACCCACTTGCTGATGCGGTGCGTCATGCGCGGAGCGCAGGCCACGAGCACCCAGTGGCGAGCCACGACGCTGCTGGCGTCGGGGGCAAGCTCGGCGAACTGCTCGGCCGCATAGCCGGCGTCGTCGACGTACAGAATGACCTTTTCCATGGGTGCTCCTTCAAGTAATGAGAGTGGCTAAGACCCGGCGCGGGGGAAGAGCCGTCAGCTCGACGACGTTGCGGCTTCGGCCGGCTTCTGGCGAGCCTGGCGCATGGCCACCCACTTGCCGACGGCCAGCACCACCAGCGCACCGGCAATGCCTGCGGCGTACCGGATGGTATCGGTCTGCGGCAGCTTTGGCACCCAGGTCCAGGCCGCGGTGTTCGACAGCGCGGGATCGGACACCGCCATGGTGCCGGCAATCCAGCCCAGCAGCATGCCGCCGAGCGTGATGATGATCGGGAAGCGGTCCATCAGCTTGATGACCAGCTGGCTGCCCCAGACGATGATCGGAATGCTCACCAACAGGCCGAAGATCACCAGCGGCATCTGGTGCGCCTGGCCGGCGCCTTGCGCGGCACCGGCAATGGCAATCACGTTGTCCACGCTCATCACCAGGTCGGCCACGATCACGGTCTTGACCGCGCCCCACAGCTTGTCGCTGCTCTGGATGTTGCCGTGCGCGTCGTCATGGTCGGGCGCCAGCAGCTTGATGCCGATCCACAACAGCAATGCGGCGCCGACCAGTTTCAGGAACGGAATGGCCAGCAGCGTGAGTGCGAAGAAGATCAATATCACGCGCAGCGCAATGGCACCGGCCGTGCCCCACAGAATGCCCTTGGTGCGTTGCGCGGGCGGCAGCTTGCGGCAGGCCAGGGCAATGACGACGGCGTTGTCGCCGCCGAGCAGGATGTCGATCATGATGATCTGACCGACCGCGACCCAGAATTCCGGGGTCATGAACTGTTCCATAGGTTCCTCTTGTCTTCGCGCGGCCCGTCCATCCTGGGCTGGATGGCGGCGGTCCGGCGCATGCGTTGCATTTCGATCCATCCCGTGCGGGTAGGCCGAAGCGATGGCGAAGACCGGGCGATGACCGGGGATTCAGGAACGCTTCGACCAAACCTGCGCAGGTTCAAATCGAAGGTCTTGCTCGACAGCGCGCGCCCGGAGGCACGTGTTGTCCAACAGGCCGGAAGTGTTGTGCTTCGTATTGACGACCTGTCGATGCCGCCGTGGTGCACGGCGGCTGGGAGCTACTCCCCTTCGTGAGGAGAATTAGAGCATTGCAAACCCCGTTCTGGCAACCTCGAAATTACCGAGCTTCAAAAGGAATGCTCTCGAAAGCCTTGTGACTAATGGCTTTGTCGCTATGTGTTTGGTAGCGCATATAACCTTCGACTGACGCGGGACATTGCCGGACTATGATCGCCGGCTCGCTGTTTTTTCTCTCTTCATGGCCGCCATTCACATCACCGACATCGAGGCCGCCATCAACCATTGGCGGGAGAAGAGCCCCTCGCCCGACGGCATCACGCTGGCGCCCGAGTTGCGCGCGCTGGCCGAGGTCTACGCGCTCATGGTGTTCCACCACGAGGACGAGGTCGACGAGGTCGGCTTCCCTGAAAAAGCCTGGGCCGCCTGGCTCGACTGGTATCACAGCACGCCCGACACCCCCTGCATTGCCATCTGCTCCACCAGCCAGGGCGACGACCAGTGCAAGGGCTGCGGGCGCAGCTTCGACGAGGTGCAGCACTGGCCCGCCATGACGCCGGCCGAAAAGCGCGTGACCTGGCGCCGCATCACCATGGAAGACTCGGCCTGGCGCTTCAACAAGTACGCCGAGCGTGCGCGCGAGGCCGAGCCGCCGCAGTGGCCTGACGATCCCGCCGAGCCCCTCGGCCCCGACGACACCCCCTGAAAGAGGCCGCCCCATGCGCCGCCTTGCCCAGGCTCCGAACCTCGCGATTGCCGCGCTGTGGGTGCATGCGCTGCGGGAGGAGGGCGTGGAGGCGACGGTGCAGCGCGAATACCTGGGCGCCGTCATGGGCCAGCTGCCGCCCGACCAGTGCCTGCCCGAGATCTGGATCGACGACGAAACGCAGTTCGAGCGCGCGCAGCAGGTGCTGCATGCGGCCCAGCACCGGCCGCAGCGCAACTGGCAGTGCGTCTGCGGCGAGCGCATCGAAGGCGGCTTCGAGCAGTGCTGGCACTGCGGCGCGATGATGCCGGTGGCCTGAGGCTACTTCCAGCGCAGCAGTTCGACGTCGATGCTGTGGGTGCCGTCGCCCAGCGTCAGCGTGTTCTCCTGGATCGTCGCCTGCAGCTGCATGCTGCGCTGTGCGAGCGCGGCCAGCGCCTGCGAGGCTTCCGTCGGCACCCGGTAGACCTGCAGGTTCTGCGGCCGCGTGAGCTTGTTCTCGATGCCGCGCCACCAGATCTCGGCGGCGTGGTTGAAGCAGTAGACGATCACCTCGTCCGCCTTGCCGCAGGCCTTGATGACGGGCTTGTCCTCGGGCTGGCCGACCTCGATCCACAGCTTGGTCTCGCCCGTGAAGTCGCGCAGCCAGACATCGGGCTCGTCCACGTTCGACAGGCCCGCGCCGAAGGCCAGCGTGCCGTCGCCGTTGCACACGTCCTGCAGCTTGTGCGCGTTGAGCGCGAGCGCGACGAGCCGGATCATCATCCGCTCGTCGGTCTCGCTCGGGTGGCGCGCCAGGGTCAGCGCATGGTCGGCGTAGTAGCCGTGGTCGATGTCGGCCACCGCGAGGGCGGCCTTGAAGATGGTGGATTTGAGGGCCATGGGTGCGCGAGTGTATGCGCCCCCACGGGCCGCGTCAGAACGCCACCGAGGCCTGCAGGTACACCGTGCGCGGCTGGCCCACGTACTTGCCGCCGTTGTTGTCGACCGAGCGGTTGTAGTAGCGGCGGTCGAACAGGTTCTTGATGCCGACGGCGAGCTTCAGGTTGCTCATCGAGGGGCCGAAGTCGTACGCCGCGCGCAGGTTCATGGTGGCGTAGCCCGGAATGTTGCCGAGCCGGCCGTTCGAATCTTCCAGCGTGATGTACTGCGCGCCGTCGTCGGGCGAGCCCGGCGAGCGCTGCTTCGACTGCGCGTACACGTCGGCATTGAAGGTCCACGGCCCGCGCTCGTAGCGCGCGCCGAGCGTGGCCACCTGGCGCGAGTAGAAGGGCAGGTCGCGGCCGGCAAAGGCCCCGGCCTTGGCAATCGCCTGCGTGTAGGTGTAGGTGGCCGACACCGACAGGCCCTTGAGCGAATCGCTCAGGCTGCCGAGCTGGTAGCGCAGCGCCGATTCCAGGCCGCGGTGCCGCGTGGCGCCCAGGTCGGTCCACTGGCCGACGTCGCCGGTGATGGAGCGGGCCAGCAGCAGCTCCTTGTCGAAGTTGATGTTGAACAGCGTGAGCTCGCCGCTCCAGACCTCGCCCTTGTAGTGCGTGCCGATCTCATACGTCTTGGCCTTCTCGGGGTGCAGGCCGCTGGTGGACTGCGCAAGCTGCGCGTACTGCTGCGGCCCGAACGACACGCCGGCGTTCGCGAACACCGACCAGCGCTCGTTCATGCGGTAGAGCACCGACAGCGTCGGCAGCACTTCGTTGGAGTCGATCTTCGGATAGTTCGCGCCGGTGACCCGGCCGTTGGCCAGCGTGAAGACGTCGTTGTGCGAGCGGATCGATTCGTAGCGCACGCCGGGCGTGACCGTCCAGTTGCCGAAGTCGATGCGGTCGTCGATGTAGACCGCATGGGCGGTGGTGCCGCCCTTGCTCGACTGGTAGGCCGGCTGGGCGAGCGCGTAGGCATCGAAGCCCGGGCGCGGCTGGTAGTAGCCGCTGCGCGTCGCCACCTCGGAGGCCTCTTCCTTGAGGTAGCGCGCGCCCACGCTGATCTCCTGCACCACGCTGCCCGAATCGATCAGGCGCGAGTAGCGGGGCTCGAAGGCGTAGGTCTTGTAGTTGCGCGGCGCCGAGGTCAGGCGCCGCCGGCCCGTGTTGGCGCCGGTGCCTTCCTGCTCGAGGTAGCTGCTGCGGTAGGAGTCCGTGTAGTAGCTCAGCATCTCGAACTTGTTCACGCCGTCGTCGTGCGTGTACTTGACCGAGCCGTCGGTGCGGCGTCCCGTGAATTCGTCGAACGGGCGGTCCGACTGGAACGGGTCGGCCGCGAACTGCGCGGTGGTCAGCCCGCCCGGCATGCGGCCCTTGCCTTCGAAGTGATGCAGCGTCACCGCGATGTCGTCGGTCTTCGACAGGCGGTAGGCGCCCTTGAGCATCAGGTCGTCGATGCTGGTGTGGTCGTTGCTCCGGCGAAAACCGTCGCCGTGCGTGCCCGAATAGAGCAGCGCCAGGCCCAGGCCGTTCTCGTTGGTGCCGCCCACGAACAGGCTGGGCGAGGTCTTGGTGCCGCCGCCGTGGCCCGCGCCTTCCACGCCCACGCCCACTTCGCCCGCGAACTGCTTCGGAATCGGGCGCGTCACGAAGTTGATGATGCCGCCCACGTTCTGCGGGCCGTAGCGCACCGAGCCCGCGCCGCGCACCACGTCGACCGCTTCCAGGCTGCCGAGCGACAACGGTGCCAGCGACAGCTGCGGCTGGCCATAGGGCGCATAGGCCAGCGGCACGCCGTCCAGCAGGATGGTCGAGCGCGGCGACAGCCGCGAGGTGAGGCCGCGCACGCCCACGTTGAGCGAGATGTCGCTGCCGCCCGTGCCGTTGCTCTCCTGCACCTGCACGCCGGGAACCTGGCGCAGCGCCTCGCGCACGCTGGTGGCGCCGCTTTCCTGGATCTGCGTGCGCTCGATGATGCTGCGCGCGCCCGGGTGCTCGAGCACCTTGGTCTCGCTGGGCGTGCCGAGCCAGTCGCCGGTGACGGTCACCGCCTCCAGCGACTTTGCGCCGGATGCGGCACCGGCCGGCTCGGCTTCGGCCGCCAGGCTCTGGAAGCTGATGGGGAACAGCGCCATGACCAGTGCGGCGCACTTCTTTTGCTTGAACAAGGCTTCTCCTCGGATACCCATAAAAATCGAAAGCTGCGGGCCGTCCGGCTCAGGACGTGGTGCGGTTGCCGGCCGAAAGCGCGATGCCGCGGGCCGCGGCCGCCGCGCGCCGGCGCCGCCACCAGAGCCAGATGCCGCTCAGACCCAGGCCGCCGAGCGCCAGCCCGAGCAGCATGGTGACTGCCTGATGCACCGGCCCGCCCAGCACGCCGGTGTGCAGCGGATAGATCACCACCACCGCGCCGTTGCCGGCGTCCAGGTCCTGCCAGCGGCGCACCGCCAGCACCTCGCCGGTCAGCGGATGCAGCCACACGGAGCTGATGCCGTTCGGATGCGGATCGTCGGCCAGCCGGAAGCGCACGCGCATCGGGCGGTTCGGCCTGGCCGGCACCTGCACATAGCCGATCGGCTGGCCCGGAAACACCTGCTGGGCGCGGGCGACGAGCTCGTCGAGCGAGAGCCGCGGACCTGTTGCGGGCCCCTTGGGAACGACGGGCGGCTTGACCACCTCCTGGCCCATGGCGGCGGAAATGAAGCCGCCGAGCGGCCGCCAGGCCATGTAGGCGCCGGTGAACACCGACACCGCGATCAGCAGCCCGAGCACCGCGCCGCCGGTGCGGTGCAGGTCGAACAGCCCGCGCAGCAGGCCGCGGTTCAGCGAGATGCGCAGCGACGGCGGCCAGCGCGCGGGCCACCAGAGCACCAGGCCGGTGACCAGCAGGAAAAGATAGGCCAGCGCCACGAAGGCCAGGATGCCCTTGCCCGTGTCTTCCAGCAGCAGGCTGCTGTGCAGCTCGAAGAGCAGGTTGTAGGCGCCTTCGTGCGAGCCGCGCCGGCCTTGCTCCGCGCCGGTCGCGGGGTCGAGGTAGAGCGTGCCGTCCCAGGGCCCGCGCACGTACACCCAGAGCGTCTCGCCGGGGCTGCGCGGCGGGCGCAGCGTGAAGGTGGTGTCGGGGCCGAACTCGGCCGCGAGGCGCTGGCGCAGCGGTTCGAGCGGCAGTGCGGGCGTCCCCGTTCCCGCATCGGCCGCGCTGCGCGCGACGAAGAGCGCGGGATGCGCATCGCGGTCGATCGGCAAGGCCACCACCAGCACGGCGCCAAGCAGCGCCGTGAGGGCCAGGATCGGACCGAGCGAAAGGCCGATCCAGCGGTGAATCTTGAGCCAGAGGCGTCTCAGGGGTGCGCGCAGCATGGACAACAGGGGCGTCGAAAAAGCCCCGCCTGGTTGTTGGCTGGCGCGCCGCCGAGGGCGCGTTGGCTGAAAAGGAGGCGTGGCACGAAGAAGAAAACAGCCGCCCTCGGGCGGCTGCTGCATCGGCGTGCGGGGAGGCTAGATTCTACTGGCGAGCTCCGCCGCCTTGCCCACGTAGCTCGCGGGCGTCATGGCCAGCAGGCGCTCCTTTTCCGCTTCGGGAATGTCGAGCGAGCGGATCAGGCCGTGCAGCGCCTCGGCTGTCACGGTTTTGCCGCGCGTCACTTCCTTGAGCTGCTCGTAGGCGCCCTGCACGCCGAAGCGGCGCATCACCGTCTGGATCGGCTCGGCCAGCACTTCCCACGAGGCGTCGAGGTCTTCGGCCAGCGCTTCCTGGTTGAGCTCCAGCTTGCCCAGGCCCGTGGCCAGGCTCGCGTAGGCCAGCGTGGCATAGCCGAAGGCCACGCCGATGTTGCGCAGCACCGTGCTGTCGGTCAGGTCGCGCTGCCAGCGGCTGATCGGCAGCTTCTCGCTCAGGTGGCGCAGCACCGCGTTGGCCAGGCCCAGGTTGCCTTCGGCATTCTCGAAGTCGATCGGGTTGACCTTGTGCGGCATGGTCGAGGAGCCGATCTCGCCCTTCTTGAGCCGCTGCTTGAAGTAGCCCAGGCTCACGTAGCCCCAGATGTCGCGCGAGAAGTCGATCAGGATGGTGTTGGCGCGCGCCACCGCGTCGAACAGCTCGGCCATGTAGTCGTGCGGCTCGATCTGGATGCTGTAGGGCTGGAAGCTCAGGCCCAGGCCGAGCGGCGCCGGCGTTTCGATGACCTTGCGGCTGAACGCCTCCCAGTCGAAATCGGGCCAGGCCGCCAGGTGGGCGTTGTAGTTGCCCACGGCGCCGTTCATCTTGCCGAGCAGCTGCACGGAAGCGATCTGCGCGCGCGCCTTCGAGAGCCGTACCGCCACGTTGGCGATTTCCTTGCCCACGGTGGTGGGGCTCGCGGTCTGGCCGTGCGTGCGCGACAGCATCGAGACGCCGGCGAACTGGTGCGCCATTTCGCGCAGCTTGGCAATCAGCCCGTCGATGGCCGGCAGCATGACCTTTTCGCGCGCGGCCTGGATCTGCAGCGCATGGCTGGTGTTGTTGATGTCTTCGCTGGTGCAGGCAAAGTGCACGAATTCGGCGGCGGCCAGCAGCTCGGGGCGGGCTTCGAACTTGGACTTGATCCAGTATTCGACCGCCTTGACGTCGTGGTTGGTGGTCTTCTCGATGTCCTTGATGGCCAGCGCGTCGGCCTCGGAGAAGTGCGAAACCAGACCCAGCAGGTACTTGCGGGCACCGCCCGTGAGCGGCTTGAATTCGGCAAAGCCGCAGTCCGACAGCGCGATGAACCACGCCACTTCGACCTGCACGCGCCGGTGCATGTAGCCCTGTTCGCTCATCAGCGGGCGCAAGGCCGCGAGTTTGGCCGCATAGCGGCCATCAAGTGGGGAGAGGGCGGAAACGGTGGAGAAGCTCATTCCCCGAATTTTAGGTGGCTTGGCGCCGATGCACGTTTGCCACGGATCGGGGCCCGCTCTTTGGCCCTTCCCCTAAAATGACCATGAACAAACGTCATCAATGCAAGGGGAGAGAGCTTTCATGAAACTGATCGGATCGGCCGCCAGCCCTTATGTGCGCAAGGTGCGCGTGGTGCTGGCCGAAAAGCGTCTCGACTACCAGTTCGTGATCGAGGACGTCTGGGCGGCCGACACCACCATCGCGCACTCCAACCCCCTGGGCAAGGTGCCTTGCCTCATCATGGAAGGCGGCGACGCGATGTTCGATTCGCGCGTGATCGTCGAATACCTCGACACCCTGTCCCCCGTGGGCAAGCTGATCCCCCAGCAAGGCCGCGAGCGCGCCGAGGTCAAGACCTGGGAAGCGCTGGCCGACGGCGTCATGGACGCCGGCGTGCTCTGGCGCCTGGAAGCCACCTGGTCCGGCCGCAGCGACGGCGAGCGCAGCGCCGCCTGGATCGAGCGCCAGCGCGCCAAGGTCGAAGGCGGCATCGCCGCCATGGCCAAGGGGCTGGCCGACAAGCCCTTTTGCAGCGGCATCCACCTGAGCCTCTCGGACATCGCCGTGGGCTGTGCGCTGGGCTGGCTGGGGCTGCGCTTTCCCGAGATCGACTGGCGCAGCCAGCACACCAATCTGGCCAAGCTGTACGACAAGCTGTTGCTGCGGCCCAGCTTCATCGACACCCAACCATGAAAAAAGGCGCCTCTGGCGCCTTTTTCGTTTCAGGGCGCCGGCATCTGCCGCGCCCCGCCCGTTGCGGGAAATACAAAAATGCTGCGAGGCGCCCCGACGCGAAGGAGGGAGGGAGGGAGGAGGAGAAGAATCGCCTCGGGATTTCGACCAGACTGGACGCCTGGAAGACCTCGCAACATGAAAACTGGAAGGCATGTGCTGCCCTCGTTCGTTATGAGCACAGTGTGCCAGCCCGGTTCCCCCTCCAGTGGTAAACGTTTGTGACCGTTAGTTCACCGTGGCAAGGCCCTCAGCCGCCCGCCGCGAGCTGGCTCTCGATGACCTTGACGAAGGCGCTCTCGTCAGGCGCCGTCATGCTGGACCAGGCCTGCACCACCTTGCCGTCGCGCCCGATCAGGTATTTGTAGAAATTCCACTTCGGCGTGGTGCCCGAGGCCAGCGCGAGCTGCTTGAACAGCGGGTTGGCATTGGCGCCGCGCACCGACGACTTCGCGAACATCGGAAACTTCACGCCGAAGGTGCTTTCGCAGAAATCGGCAATTTCCTTGTTCGAGCCCGATTCCTGTGCGAAATCGTTGGACGGGAAGCCCAGCACCACCAGCCCGCGCGCGCGGTATTTGCTGTCCAGCGCCTCCAGCCCCTTGTATTGCGGGGTAAAGCCGCAGAAGCTCGCGGTGTTCACCACCAGCACCACCTTGCCCGCGTACTGGCACAGCGATTGGGGTTTTTCGTCCTGCAGCCGCGGGAAAGTGTGCTGCAGGGTGGGCGGGCAGGCCGCAGCGGCTGTGCCGTCGGCCGGGGCGGATGGGGCAGAAGAGGGGCTGGGAGACGAGTTGGGAGAGGGGGCCTGTGCGACCGCTGTGCCAGCGGCAAGAAGGCATGCGGCCAGGGCGGCAGGGATTCGCATAAGGGGGCTCCTGAAGACAAAAAAGTGTGCATTTCGCGCCATAAGACCGCGCTTATGCACACATCATCGCGCGTCTGTCATGGGTACGCCAAACGAGCCGACTAAAATCGACGGCCTTAGAAAGACTTTGATGCTTTATCCGGAACTCTTCAGACAACTCGAATCTGTCCGCTGGGACATGGACAAGGACATTCCCTGGCAGTCGTTCGATGCTTCGCTGCTGTCCGAAGAGCAGGCGCAGACCATCAAGATGAACGCCATCACCGAGTGGGCGGCACTGCCGGCCACCGAGATGTTCCTGCGCGACAACCGCCACGATAGCGATTTTTCGGCTTTCATGTCGATCTGGTTCTTCGAGGAGCAGAAGCACTCGCTGGTGCTCATGGAGTACCTCAAGCGCTTCAGCCCCCAGCATGCGCCCACCGAGCAGGAGCTGCACGAAGTGCGCTTCGACTTCGACCCGGCCCCGCCGCTCGAAACCCTGATGCTGCATTTCTGCGGCGAAATCCGCCTCAACCACTGGTACCGCCGTGCCGCCCAGTGGCACACCGAGCCGGTCATCAAGCACATCTACACCACGCTGAGCCAGGACGAGGCCCGCCACGGCGGCGCCTACCTGCGCTACATGAAGCGCGCCATGGAGAAGTTCGGCGACGAGGCGCGCGCCGCGTTCACCAAGGTCGGCGTGCTGATGGCCAGCGCGCGGCGCACCGCCCAGGCGCTGCACCCGACCAACCTGCACGTCAACAAGGCGCTGTTCCCCAACGACACCATCCAGAGCCGCATGCCCGATCCCGACTGGCTCGAGCACTGGCTGGACAAGCAGATCAAGTTCGACGCGGTCTGGGAAAGCAAGGTCGGCGAGCGCATCCTGCACAACCTGAGCCTCCTGATGAACCGCAGCTTCAAGACGGTGCAGGAGCTCAACCGCTACCGCAAGGAACTGGCCGCCACGCTCGGCCCCAGGCCCGAGTACCAGGGCGCATAAGCGCCTGTCACAAACCCGGTGGGTCGCCCGTCTTGTGAGCATGGACGATCCCACCCTCGCCTTCAACAGCCACCGCGGCCGCCTGCAGGGCATTGCCTACCGCATGCTCGGCTCCGTCGCGGAAGCCGAAGAGGTGGTGCAGGACGCCTGGCTGCGCTGGCACGAGGCCGACAAGGCCGCCCTCGGTAGCGCCGAAGCCTGGCTGGTCACCGTCGTCACCCGTCTTTCGATCGACCGGCTGCGCGCGGCCAAGGTGCAGCGCGAGCACTACATCGGCGCCTGGATGCCCGAGCCCACGCTGACCGGCGGGCCGGACACCCCGGAGCAGCTGCTCGAACGCGCCGACAACATCTCCGTCGCCTTCCTGGCCGTGCTCGAGCGCCTGGCGCCCGAGGCGCGCGCCGCCTTCCTGCTGCGCGAAGTGTTCGACGCCGACTACGACGAGGTGGCCCGCACGCTCGGCAAGAGCGAAGCCGCCTGCCGGCAGCTGGTGCACCGCGCCAAGGCGCAGGTGCAGGAGGCGCGCCCGCGCTTCCAGGTGCCGCGCGAAACCCACCAGCGCCTGCTGCGCGCCTTTGCCGATGCGGCCGCACGCGGCAGCCTGCAGGAGCTGAAGGCGCTGATGGCGGAAGACGTGGAGCTCATCGGCGACGGCGGCGGCAAGGTGCAGAGCTTCAGCAAGGTCCTGCGCGGCAGCCAGCGGCTCGCGCAGCTGTACTTCGCGCTCTGGCGCCGCATGGGCGCCGCGGTGCGCATGGAACTGGTGGAGCTCAACGGCGAGCCGGGGCTGTTGCGCTTTCTGGATGGTGAGCTCGAATCGGCCCAGACCTTCGAGATCGAGGACGAGCGCATCGTGCGCGTGCGCGTGCAGCGCAATCCCGACAAGCTCGCGCGCATCGCGCAGCTCTATTCGCTGAAATAGTTTTCCGGCGGCGTGTCACAGGGCCGATGGCTGGCCCGTCTTCAACAGGTAGCAAGCAGATTTTTCATCTCAACCACCTGGAGTACGCGCCATGAGCAGCACCACCACCCCTCGCCTCGCCTGGTTCAAGATCGCCCCCAAGGCCTTCCAGGCCATGATCGCCGTCAACGGCGCCATCGAATCGTCCAGCCTCGGCAAGGTGCTGATCGACCTCGTCTTTGCCCGCGTCTCGCAGATCAACGGCTGCGCCTACTGCCTCGACATGCACGTGCGCGACCTGCGCCAGCAGGGCGAGGATTGGCAGCGCATCAACAGCCTGGCCACCTGGCGCGAAGTGAGCTTCTTCAGCGAGCGCGAACGCGCGGCGCTGGACTGGGCCGAAACGCTGACGCGCCTGCCGGGCCACCACGAAGCCCGCGACGCCGAGTTCGAGGCGCTTCAGGCGCATTTCAGCGAACTCGAGATCGTCGAACTCTCGATCGCGATTGCGCAGATCAACGCGTGGAACCGCATGGGTGTGGGCATGCGCCTGCCGGTGGCGGCCAAGGCGATGCCCTGAGGCCTTGAATCAGCGGCGCTCGACCACCATCGGCGCGATGCGCAGGCTCTCGCGCAGCTGCGTGACGGCCTCGCCGGCTTCGCTGCGCGAGGCGAAGGGCCCGGCCTGCAGGCGGTGCGTGCCGGCTTCGCTGAACACGCGCAGCTGCGGCGCGAGCGTCGGCAGTCCGCGCGCGGCCTGGCTGCGCAGGCTCTCGGCGCCATCGCGTTCGCGGAAGGCGCCGAGCTGCACCCAGAAGCCCGCAGCCGCGGCCGCGGGCGAGGAGGAGGGCGCAGAGTCCTGCGATGCGGCGGCCCGCGGCGCCGGCGGTGGCGCGGTGAGCGGCGCCATCGGCGGCAGGTCGCTGACCATGATCGGCTGGCGCGGCGATGCGGCCTCCGGCGCGGCCTGCGCGATCCGGTCGTCGGGCGCCGTGGATGCCATGGGCGTTTGCGGCGCGACCGGCGTCGCCGAGGCCGGCGCTGCAGCGTTCATCGCCACCGGCGCCACCCAGGCCGAGGGCACGGCCACCGGTGCAGCCGCCACGCGCTGGGGCTGCGCCGGCGCCGGCGCAGGCGCAGGCGCCTGCGAGGCCGAGGCATACGCCGTGCCCGCATCGCGCCGCCATGCGCCCGTGCGGATGTCCTCGTTCGTGATGCGCTCGATCTCCACCGGCGCCACGCCGCGCAGCAGGTCGAGCTTGAGCGCCGCCGTGTAGCTCAGGTCGATGATGCGGCCGTCGACAAAAGGCCCGCGGTCGTTCACCCGCACGATCACCTCGCGCCCGTTGGCCGGGTTGCGCACCCGCACGTAGCTGGGCAGCGGCAGCGTCTTGTGCGCGGCCGTCATGGCGTACATGTCGTAGGGCTCGCCGCTCGCGGTCGAGGCGCTGTGGAACTTGCGGCCGTACCACGAGGCAATGCCCGATTCGCGGAACGGCCGGTCGTCGGTGATCGGCTGGTAGGCCCGGCCCAGCACCGTGTAGGGCTTGCTGGTGCCGCCGCTGCCGCGGATGGCTTCGACGCGGGGCTCGGCGTCGGGCACGCGGTCCAGGTCGGACGGGATGTTGCTGCCCGGGCCGTCGCGGCCGCTCAGTGCGCCGCCGCCGCTGCGCGTGCCGCTCGCGCAGCCCGCAAGGAGGACGGCGACGGCCACCGCGCAGGCCGCCAGCGCGGGGGTGGAAAAGGAGAGTGCGCGCTCAGCCAAATACCGCCTTCCATAGCGCCAGCATGGCGTCGCGCTCGGCGGCCAGTGCGGGCGGGGTGACCTGGGTCGGTTCTTCGTTGAGGCGCGCGCGGTGCTGCACGCGGCGCAGCTCGCGGTACGCCGCGGCGGCGTTGCGGCCAACGCCGGCGGGCAGCAGGCCGGCTTCTTCCGCGCGCAGCAGCAGCGCGATGTTGCCGACGTTGGGAATCAGCTCCGGATGCTCGCCCGAGGCCGACAGCACCAGGAACTGCACCGCGAACTCGGCATCGACCATGCCGCCGGGGCTATGCTTGACGTCGAAGCGATCGGCCTTCACCGGCCGTGCGCCGCGCAGCTTGTTGCGCATGGCGATGATCTCGGCCTTGAGCGCCTCGCGGTCGCGCGGCGCCACCAGCACGGCTTCGCGCACCTGGTCGAAGCGTGTGCCGAGCTCGGTGCTGCCGAGCACGAAGCGCGCACGGGTCATGGCCTGGTGCTCCCAGGTCCATGCCGTATTGCTGCCGCGTCCGAGCTGGTAGCGCTCGTAGGCTTCGAAACTCGTGGTCAGCAGGCCCGAATTGCCGTTCGGCCGCAGGGCGGTGTCGATCTCGAACAGGTCGCCCTCGCGCGTCTTCACGGTGAGCCAGTTGATCAGCTTGCGCACGTAGGCTGCATAGACCTCTCCCGCGCGCTCGTCGTCGTCCTCGTAGACGAACACGATGTCGAGGTCGCTGCCGTAGCCCAGTTCCTTTCCTCCGAGCTTGCCGTAGCCGATGATGGCGAACTGCGGCAGCTCGCGGTGCCTGTTGCGCACGTGCGGCCAGCACCAATGGGCGGTCACGCGCAGCGTGATGTCGGCCAGCGCGCTCAGGTCGTCGGCCACCTGCTCCACCGTGAGGCGGCCGTCCACGTCGCGCGCCAGCGTGCGGAACACCTCGGCGTGGTGGGCGTGGCGCAGCAGGTTCAGCAGGCGCTCCTCGTCGGCTTCGCCGGTGCGGCTGAGCGAGGTGTGGCGCGCCTCGAGCTCGCGCTCGAACTCGGCCGCCATGAAACGGCCCGAGAGCATTTCGTCGCTTGCGAGTTCGTCGATCACGCCCGGATGCTGCATCAGGTAGCGCGCCGGCCACTTCGCGGCGCCCAGCAGCCGCAGCAGCCGTTCCTGCACCGCGGGCCGCTCGACCAGCAGCGCCAGGTAGCTTTCGCGCCGCAAGAGCGGCTCGATCCAGTCGGCCCAGCGCAGCGCGGCGTCCACATGGCGCGGCGTCTGGCCGGGGCCGTCGCCGTCGGGCTCCTTCAGCCACTGTCCGGTGCGCTGCACCAGCTGCCGCAGCCGTGCGCGCGTTTCCTCGCGCAGCGCCAGCACGCGGGGCTGCTCGCACCAGTTGCGGATGCGGTCGGCAAAGGCCGGTGGCAGGTCGCCGAGCAGGTCGGCCAGGTCGGCGGGGGCGGCAGCCTTCTTGCCGTTGCACTTGCCGTTGCAGGGCTTCTCGCCGCCGAGCAGCTTGTCAAACTCCTGCGCCACGAACTCGCGGTGCGTGTCGAGCTGCTCGAGGAAGGGGCAGCAGCCGGCGTAGCCCATGGTCTGCGCGATCCAGCGCAGGTCGTCGTCAGCCACCGGCAGCACGTGGGTCTGCTGGTCGTCCAGGTACTGGATGCGGTGCTCCACGCGGCGCAGGAATTCGTAGGCCGCAGCCAGGGTGTCGGCGGTTTCCTGCGGCATCAGGCCGGCGCGCGCGAGCCGCTGCAGGGCGTCGAGCGTGGGGCGGGTGCGCAGCTCAGGGAACTGGCCGCCGCGCACCACCTGCAGCAGCTGCACGGTGAATTCGATCTCGCGGATGCCGCCGCGCGAGAGCTTGACGTCGTTGGCGCGCTCGGGCCGCCCCGCGCTGCGCCGGGCCGACTGCTCGCGGATCTGCCGGTGCAGCGTGCGCAGCGAATCGAACACGCTGTAGTCCAGGTAGCGGCGGAACACGAAGGGCAGCACGGTGGCGCGCAGGCCCTGCGCAAGGCCTTCTGCGACGATGTCGCGCGGCGCGACCACCCGGCTCTTCATCCAGGCAAAGCGCTCCCACTCGCGGCCCTGCACCTGGAAATATTCCTCGAGCGCATCGAGCGACACCACGCTGGGCCCGGAGTTGCCGTTCGGCCGCAGCGCCAGGTCGACGCGGAACACGAAGCCGTGCTCGGTGACGTCGCCCACCAGCGCATAGATGCGCTTCACGGCGCGCGAGAAATACTCCTGGTTGGAGAGGCGGCCGCGGCCGTCGGCATCGCCGCGGGTCTCGCCGTCCAGGTCGTAGAGGTAGATCAGGTCGATGTCGCTCGACACATTGAGCTCGCGCGCGCCGAGCTTGCCCATGCCCACCACCCAGAGCTGCGCGCGCTGGCCTTCGGGGCCGAGCGGCGCGCCGTGCACCGCGTCGAGTTCCTGGCAGGCGTCGCGGCAGGCGACGTCGAGCGCGAATTCCGCGAGCTCGGTCACGGCGGTGGTCACCACGGCCAGCGGCGCGTTGGCGTCGCAATCGAGGGTGACCAGGCGTTCCATCACGAGCTGCCGCACAATGCGCAGCGCATCGCCGACGCCGTCCCCGCGTTCGCGCAGTGCCTCGTAGGCCTTTGACATCGACTCGCGCCGCGGCGCGCCAGGGGAAAGCAATGCAAGCTCGGCCGCATACCTGCGGCGCAGGCGCTGGACGAAGCGCGAATAGGAAGAGAACGCGACCTCGGTCGCTTCTGTCGATGGCGTGGCTGGCAACTGGTTCACACTGGTGCTGGTTTCCGTGGAACCCCTCTGAATGCTGGCGGTCATAATTCCGGACACAGCGCGATCCTCAATGAACGACACGGCGTCTTCCCCTTCACGTCTGCTCAAGATCACCGCTGCGACGGCGCGCTGGCTGCTGGGTTTACTGATCGCTGCATGGCTTCTGCTGGCACTGTCAGTGGTTGTCCTACACGCGTGGATTGTGCCGCGAATCGGCGATTACCGTGGCGCGCTCGAGGCACAAGCCAGCAAGGCCATCGGGGTACCCGTGCGCATCGGGTCGATCACGGCGCGTTCCGATAGTCTCTTTCCCGCCTTCGAATTGCGCGACGTGGTGCTGCACGACGCCCAGAAGCGGGAAGCCCTGCGCCTCGTGCGGGTGGTGGCCAGCGTGTCGCCGCGCTCGCTGTGGCGCCTCAATTTCGAGCAGCTCTACATCGAAGGGCCGCAGCTCGACGTGCGCCGCGACGTGCTCGGCAAGCTGCACGTGGCGGGCCTGCACATGGACACCGACACCACCGGAGAGACCCGCGCCGCCGACTGGTTTTTCGCCCAGCGCGAGCTGGTGGTCGAAGGCGGCACCGTGCGCTGGACCGACGAGCAGCGCCAGGCCGAGCCCCTGCTGTTGACCGACGTGCGCTTTGTGGCGCGCAACACGGCCCGGCGCCACGGCCTCAGGCTCGACGCCACGCCGCCGGTCGGCTGGGGCGAGCGCTTCACGCTGCGCGGGCAGTTCCGCCAGCCGCTGCTGTCGGTGCGCTCGGGCCGCTGGCAGACCTGGGACGGCCAGGTCTATGCCGACCTGCCCTACATGGATGTCACGCGCCTGGGCCGCTATGTCTCCCTCGACGCCCGCATCCGCGAAGGCAGCGGCGCGCTGCGCCTGTGGGCCGACGTGAAGCGGGGGCAGATCGTGGGCGGCGCGGCCGACCTCGGGCTCGACCGCATCGACGCCTCGCTCGGCCGGGGCCTGCAGCCGCTGGTGCTGCGCGCAGTGACCGGGCGGCTGGCCGGCCAGCTGGACGAGGAAAAGCTCGAGTTCTCGACCGCCGCCCTGCAGTTCGACACCGCCGACGGCATGCGCTGGCCCGGCGGCAACCTGTGGCTGCAGCACTCGCCCGCGCGCGGCCGCACGCCGGAGCAGGGCGCCTTGCGCGCCGACCGGCTCGACCTGGCCGCGCTGGCCCTCATTGCCGACCGGCTGCCGCTCGGCGATGCGACGCACCGCGTGCTCGATGCCTATGCGCCGCGCGGGCTGGTCGAGCGCATCGACCTGAACTGGCAAGGCTCGCTGGGCGCCCCTGAGCGCTACCAGGCCAAGGGGCGGGTCAGCGGCCTGCGCGTCGCCTCGCAGGCGGCAGCCGCGCCTGAAGCCACCCCCGTCCCGCCGCTTACCGCGGCCCGACCCGCCGGCACCGCGCCGGCCACCCCGCGGCCGCATGCCGGCTCGCCGGGCCTGAGCGGCGCCACCGTCGAGTTCGACGCCAGCCAGGCCGGCGGCAGCGCCGCACTGTCGATGGCGCAGGGCACGCTCGAATTCCCGGGCGTGTTCGAGGAACCGGTCATTCCCATCGACCGGCTCGCGGCCCAATTGCAGTGGAAGCTCGACAAGGGCCATGCGCAGCTGCAGGTTTCCAAGCTGCGCTTCGCCAATGCCGACGCCGACGGCGAAGCCGAAGCCAGCTGGCGCACCAGCGATCCCGCCGTGTCCCGCGGGCAGTCGCTCTATCCCGGCGTGCTCGACCTGCAGGGCAAGCTGACCCGCGCCGACGGCACGCGCGTGTTCCGCTACCTGCCGCTCGAGATCCCCCAGCACACGCGCGACTACGTGCGCGATGCGGTCACCAAGGGCACCGCCAGCAGCGTCGACTTCCGCGTGCGCGGCGACCTGCACGACATGCCGTTCATGGACCCGAAGCAGGGCGAGTTCCGCATCGCGGCCAAGGTGGCCGACGTCAACTACGCCTATGTGCCGCCGGCCTCGGCGATTGCCGCGTCGACGGCATCCAAGGCGCCGGCCTCCGCGGCCCGCGCCGGCGCGCCGGCGCCCGTGTGGCCCGCGCTCACCGGGCTTTCGGGCGAGCTGGTGTTCGAGCGCGCGGGCATGCTGGTGCGCAATGCGCGCGGCCGGCTGGCCGGTGCCACCGGCATCGAGGTGAGCAAGGCCGAGGCGCAGATTGCCGACATGTCGCACCATGCCGCGCTGCTGCGCGTCGATGCCCAGGCCAAGGGCCCGCTCGCCGAACTGCTGCGCGTGGGCGCGCCGCTGGCCGGGGAAACCGGCGAGGTGCTGTCCCGCGTGCGCGCCACCGGCACGGCCGACTACCGCCTGCACCTCGAACTGCCGCTGGCCGCACTCGAGGCGGCCAAGGTCCAGGCCAGCATCGCGCTCACCGACAACGAGCTGCAGCTGGTGCCCGAGGCGCCGTCCTTCGCCCATGCGAAGGGCGTCGTCGGCTTCACCGAAACGGGGTTTTCGCTGGCTGGCGTCAGCGCCAGGCTGCTCGGCGGCGAGGTCCGCGTCGAAGGCCGCGGCCGCTTTGCCGGGCCCGGCCGCGAGGTGGCATTGAAGGCGCAGGGCACCGCCACGGCCGAGGGCCTGCGCGCGGCGCGCGAGGCCGAGTGGCTCGCGCGCATCGCGGCCAAGGCGAGCGGCAGCACGCCCTATGCGGCCACCTTCTCGATGCGCGACGGCGCGCCGGAGTTCTTGCTCACCAGCACGCTGCAGGGCCTGGCGCTGCAGCTGCCCGCACCGCTCGTGAAGACGGCGGACGAACAGATGCCGCTGCGCATCGAGAAGAAGGTGCTGCAGCGCGAGACCCGCGCGGGCGCCGCCGTCGCCGTGCAGGACCAGCTCTCGATGGAGCTCGGCCGCATCGGCGCCGCCCAGTATGTGCGCGACATCTCCGGCGCCGAGGCGCGCGTGCTGCGCGGCAGCATCGGCATCGGCCTTGCCGCGGGCGAGGCCGCCCCGGTGCCCGACAAGGGCGTGCTGGCCAACGTCAACGTCGCGAAGCTCGACATGCCCGCATGGCAGGCGCTGGTCGGCGACACCGCAAGCAGCGCCCCCGAAGCGGCGGGCGGTGCCGAGCGGCCCGAAGACGCGGCCACGGGCTACCTGCCCACGCGCATCGCGGTGCGGGCGCAGGAGCTCGTCATCGCGGGGCGCACGCTGCACAACGTGGTGCTCGGCGGCACGCGCGACGGCGCTCTCTGGCGCGCCAACATCGACGCCACCGAACTCAGCGGCTACGCCGAATACCGCCACACCCAGGCCGGGCGGCTCTATGCGCGGCTCGCGCGGCTCAAGATCGCGCCCACCGAAGCCAGGCAGGTCGAAACCCTGCTCGACGAGCAGCCGGGCACGCTGCCCGCGCTCGACATCGTCATCGACGACTTCGAGCTGCTGGGCAAGCGCCTGGGCCGCGCCGAGATCGACGCCGTCAACCGCGGCGGCGCGGGCCGCGAATGGCTGCTCAACAAGTTGAGCTTCACCATGCCCGAGGCCAGTTTCTCGGCCAAGGGCACCTGGGCCGCCGCGCCGGGCGGCACCCCCGGGCGCGCAGAGCAGCGCCGCACGGCCATGACCTTCAAGCTGGACATCGCCGATGCCGGCGACCTGCTCACGCGCTTCGGCATGTCCGGTGTGCTGCGGCGCGGCAGCGGGCGGCTCGAAGGCGACGTCAACTGGCGCGGCTCGCCGTTCTCGCTCGACTATCCGAGCCTGGGCGGGCAGCTCCAGGTCAACGTCGAATCGGGCCAGTTCCTCAAGGCCGACCCGGGGCTGGCCAAGCTGCTCGGCGTGCTGAGCCTGCAGGCGCTGCCGCGCCGGCTCACGCTGGATTTTCGCGATGTCTTCAGCCAGGGCTTCGCCTTCGACTTCATCCGCGGCGACGCAAAAATCCACAACGGCATCGCCAGCACCAACAACCTGCAGATGAAGGGCGTCAACGCGGGCGCGCTGATGGACGGCTCGGCCGACATCGTGCGCGAAACGCAGGACCTGCGCGTGGTGGTGGTGCCCGAGATCAACGCCGGCACCGCCGCGCTGGTGGCCACCGCGATCAATCCCGCGATCGGCCTGGGCACCTTCCTCGCGCAGTGGGTGCTGAGCAAGCCGCTCGCGGCCGCGGCCACGCAGGAGTTCCATATCCAAGGCACCTGGGCCGACCCCAAAATAGCCAAGGTGCCACGATCCATCCTGCCGAACGTGCCCGGCGCTGCCGCGGTGCCGCCCGGCGGCCAGGGCAAGTGAAAACGGAGACCACGCCATGAAAGTCGCAGCCATCCAGATGGTGTCGGCCATCGCCCGCGAAGCCAACCTCGCGCGCGCCCACGGCCTGCTCGCGCAAGCCGCCGCGGCCGGCGCCGAGCTGGCGGTGCTGCCCGAGTATTTCTGCATGATGGGCGCGCGCGACACCGACAAGCTCGGCCTGCGCGAGACCGCCGGCGCGGGCACCGTGCAGGGCTTTCTCGCCGATGCGGCGCGCGAGTTCGGGCTCTGGATCGTGGGCGGCACGCTGCCCATCGAAAGCGGCGACGCCGAGCACGTGTTCAACAGCTCGCTGTGCTATTCGCCCGACGGCCAGTGCGTGGCGCGCTACGACAAGATCCATCTCTTTTTCTTCGACAACGGCAGCGAGCGCTACGACGAGCGCCGCGTCATCGCGCCGGGCGCCGAGCCCGTGATGTTCGAGCTGCCCTCGCGCGACGGCCACCGCTGGCGCGTGGGCATGAGCGTGTGCTACGACCTGCGCTTTCCCGAGCTGTACCGCGCGCTCGCCAAGCGCGGCGCCGAGCTGCTGCTGGTGCCCAGCGCCTTCACCCGCACCACGGGCGCCGCGCACTGGGAGGTGCTGCTGCGCGCGCGGGCCATCGAGAACCTGGCCTGGGTGGTGGCGCCCGCGCAGGGCGGCACGCACGAGAACGGCCGCCACACCTGGGGCCAGTCGATGGTGGTCGACCCCTGGGGCACGGTGGTGGCGCAGCAGGCGAGCGAAGAGGGCGTGGTGCTGTTCGACCTGGACGCCGGGCAGATCGAGCGCGTGCGCGCGCAGCTGCCCGTGCTCTCGCACTGCGTGCTCTAGATGCAGGAGGCCGCCCTGACTGTCGCACCGCCGCGGTGGGCACTGTCGGCGTTCGCGCGGCTGCGCTCGCTGTGGCAGCGCTGGTTTCTCTGGCTGATCCTGGCCGTGCTGGTGTCGGCGCTGCTGGTCACCGTGGTGTGGCTCGCGGGCCGGCACGAGGTCGAGCAGGTGCAGGCCACACTCGACCGCGACACCGCCGATGCGGTTTCGGACCTTCGCATCGGCCTGCAGCGCAATGCCCAGAGCCTGCGCGCCACCCAGGCCCCGGGCCTGGACCGCACGCATTGGCCCGAAGCCGCGGCCTCGCTGCTGCGCGAGCACCGCGAGTGGCTCCGGCTCGAATGGCGCGATGCCGCGCTGCGGCCGCTCGAAGCGGTGAACACGCCCTACCGCATGCGGCTGATCGCCGACGAGAGCCGCGGCGCCGACCAGTCCGACGTGGGGCTCGCCTGCGCGGCCGCGCGCAAGCTGGGCGCGCCGGCCTATTCGCCGAGCCACTACGTGCCGATCCTCGGCGGGGGCGGCGTCGAGGTGATGGAACTGTGCGTGCCGATCGACGCGGGCGGCTTCCTGGTGGCGAGCTACTCGCTGCGCGACACGCTGATCGAGCTGGTCGGCCCCACGCTCACGCGCGGCCAGGAAGTGGCCTTCACCGAGGCCGACGGCACGCGCCTGGTGGCGCTCGGCACCTCGCGCCGCACCGGGACGCGCGTCTTCACCTCGCAGCAGCTGATCGACCTGCCCGGCGCCGCGCTGATGCTGCGCGTGGACGGCTGGCGCGCCGCGCCCGATCTTTTTCCGAACGTGCTGACGGCGCTGGTCACGGCGATTTCGATCGCGCTGGTGTCGGTGCTGGTGCTGCTGGCGCGCGACACGCGCCGCCGCCTGCGCGCCGAGCGCGACCTGGCCGATGCGCTGGCCTTCCGCAAGGCGATGGAAGACTCGGTCATCACCGGCCTGCGCGCGCGCGACCTGCAGGGGCGCATCACCTACGTGAACCCCGCGTTCTGCGAAATGGTCGGCTTCAGCCCCGAAGAGCTGATGGCCGGCAGCGGCGAAGACATCGAGGCGCCCTACTGGCCCACCGAGCTGGCGCACGAATACCAGCAGCGGCAGGCCCGCCGGCTGGCCGGCGGCATGCCGCCGCGCGAGGGCTTCGAGTCGGTCTTCATGCGCAAGGACGGCACGCGCTTTCCGGTGCTCATCTTCGAGGCCCCGCTGATCAACGCGCACCGCGTGCAGACCGGCTGGATGAGCGCCTTCATCGACATCAGCGAGCAGCGCCGCATCGAGGAGCTCTCGCGCGCCAGCCAGGAGCGGCTGCAGGCCAGCGCGCGGCTTGCCACGGTGGGCGAGATGGCCTCGCTGCTGAGCCACGAGCTCACGCAGCCGCTGGCCGCCATTGCCAGCTATGCGACCGGCTCGCTCAACATGCTCGGGCCGCACGCCAAGGGCGAGCAGGCCGAGGTGGCCATGGCGGTGCGGCGCATTGCCGAGCAGGCCGACCGCGCCGGCCAGGTGATCCGCAGCGTGCACGACTTCGTGCGCCGCCGCGACCGCACGCGCGAGGCGGTGGCGCCGCAGGCGCTGATCGATGCGGTGCTGCCGCTGGTGCGGCTGCAGGCGCGCAAGCTCGGCGTGAGCATCGAGGTGGTGCTCGAAGACCGCCTGCCCGCGGCCGTGTGCGACCGCACGCTGGTCGAGCAGGTGCTGCTGAATCTCGCGCGCAATGCCATGCAGGCCATGGACACGCCGGAACACCGGGGCGAGCGCGTGCTGCGGCTGCGCGTGTCGCGCGTCGTCGCGGTCGGCGGCCCGGGCGCGGAGGATGCCCGCCGCTGGCTGGAGTTTGCCGTGGCCGACCTGGGCTGCGGCATCAGCGAAGAGGTGGCGGGCCGCCTCTTCACGCCTTTCTTCACCACGCGCGCCGACGGCATGGGCCTGGGCCTGAGCCTGTGCCGCACCGTGGTGGAGCAGCATGGCGGGGTGCTGGTGTTCGAGCCCAACCGGCCCCGGGGCACCGTGTTCCGGTTTACCCTGCCGAGTACATGATCAACCCCCGCGCTTTTGTGCCCGTTTCTGGAATCGACATGACATGCAACCGCTGATCGACGGCCTGATCTTCATCGTGGACGACGACGCCAGCGTGCGCGAGGCGCTGGCCTGGCTGCTGCGCTCGCGCCGCCTCGAAAGCGAGCACTTCGCGAGCGCCGAGGCCTTCGAGCTGCGCCTGGCCGAAGGCCCGCTGCCCGACCAGCCGCTGTGCCTGCTGCTGGACGTGCGCATGCCCGGCACCAGCGGCCTGGTGCTGTTCGACCGGCTCGCCGAGCGCGGCCTGCTGGACGCCATGCCGGTGATCTTCCTGACCGGCCATGCCGACGTGCCCACGGCCGTGGATGCGGTGAAGCGCGGCGCCTTCGACTTCTGCGAGAAGCCGTTCTCCGACAACGCCCTGGTCGACCGCATCGAGCAGGCGCTGGGCGCTTCGCTGCGGGCGCTGGAGGTGCGGCGCGTGCGGCGCAGCCTGGCCGGCCGCGTCGCCGAACTGACCGAGCGCGAGCGCGACGTGATGCGGCTCGTGGTCGAGGGCCTGCCGAACAAGCTGATCGCCGATCAGCTGGCCATCAGCGTGCGCACGGTGGAGGTCCACCGCGCACGCGTGTTCGACAAGATGGAAGTGAAATCGGCGGTCGAGCTGGCCAACCGCCTGCGGGATCTCTAGAAGATCAGACCTTTTCCGCGACGAAGATCTCGACGCGGCGGTTCTGGGCCCGGCCGGCCGGCGTGCCGTTGTCGGCGATCGGCTCGCGCGAGCCGCGGCCGTCGGTGGTGATGGCCGTGGTCGAGACGCCGCGGCTCACCAGGTGGTTGCGCACGCTGTCGGCGCGGCTCACCGAGAGGCGCTCGTTGCCTTCCTCGCTGCCGGTGTTGTCGGTATGGCCCACCACGCGCACGCTGGCCGCGGCCGCGCTGCGCAGGCCTTCGGCCACCTTGTCGAGCACCTGCGCCAGGTTGCGCTTGACGTTGGCGCGGCCCACGTCGAACGACAGTTCATTGGGAACCACGAGATGCAGCTGGTTGTCCGCGGTCTGCTCGATCACCACGCCCGTGCCCTTGGTGGAACTTTCCAGCTCGGTCTTGAGCGCCGCCAGGCGCGCAGTCCAGCTGTTGGCCGGTGCAGCCGCCTGGGCGGCCGGCGCGGCGGCCGATCCTGGCGCGGGCGATTGCGAGGCGCACCCCGCAACGAACAATGCGGCCGCAGCCGCACCCGAAACAACAAGCTTCCTCATGAGTTTTCCCTCTTTGTGAACATGAAACGATGACGATGGGCGCCGGCCGCTCCCGCACGGCCGGCTTTGTTTTTATTTACTGCATCAGCCGATCCGGTCAGCCCCGCGGCGCGCGCTCGCCCACGTAGATCTCGACGCGGCGGTTCTGCGCCCGGCCGGCATCGCTGTTGTTGTTGGCGATCGGTTCGTGCGAGCCGCGGCCTTCGATGCGGAAGGCGGCGGCGCTCACGCCGCGCGCCACCAGGTAGTCGCGCGTGCTGGCGGCGCGGTCGACCGACAGCGGGTTGTTGATGGCGTCCGAACCGGTGTTGTCGGTGTGGCCGATGATGCGCACCTCGGCGTTCGGGTTGTTGCGCAGGCCGCTCGCGAACTGGTCGAGCACCGGAGCGAAGTTGGACTTGATGTTGGAGCGGCCCACGTCGAAGGAGACGTCGCTCGGGATCTGCAGCTTGAGCTCGTTGTTCGGGGTTTGGGTCACGGCCACGCCGGTGCCCTGGGTGGCGGCTTCCATCTGGCGCTTCTGGTTTTCCATGCGCTGCGACCACAGGTAGCCGCCGAGCGCGCCGGCTGCGGCGCCGACCACGGCACCCGTGCCGATGGCGCCGCGGTTGCCGCCGGTGGCGGAGCCGATGGCGGCGCCGCCGAGCGCGCCGATGCCGGCGCCGATGCCGGTGTTGCGCTGGGTGTCGGTCATGCCGCCGGCGCAGCCGGACAGGACGAGGGCGGCAGCGGTGGTGGCGAGTACAAACTTTTTCATGGCAATCCCTTTCAAGGTTGAATCAGGCGGGCCACAGCTTAGCCTCGGCGAGCATGCGATGGTACGGCCTTCCCAACTTGCAGGAAAGAGGAAAACTTTCTGCAAAGGCCCGTGTTTGCTGCGATGATTGCTACTAAAGTAATAGCTATTGGGCTGTTCTCCGACATTCCGCTGCGGTCCCGGGCTACGCAAGGAATTCACGCTTCGGGCGGGAGATTCTTCTTTTCGTTGGCTCCCTTGCCATCGGCGGCCTCGTCGTCGTCGTGCAGCTCGCCTTTTTTTCGACCGGAAAACATGGTCCACCAGACGATCAAGATGAACACGAGCCCGGCCCCGAGGGCTTCAAGCAAAATCAAACCCATGAGAAATGGACTCCAGTGGCTGGTTGGGCTCGCGATCGTAGCAACGCTGGCCGGCTGCTCGGTCGCCCCGCGTGCGCCCGACACCCCGGCCCGGCCGGCCGCCACGCCGCCGCGCGAGCTCGGACCGCTGACCGGTTCGCTCGCGCATCCCAAGAGCCGGTGGGTGCCGGTCGGCTGGTCGGAGCTGCCGGGTTTCGGCGACGACCCGCTGCACGAAGCCTGGATTGCGCTGCTGGCCAACTGCGCGCGGCCCAACGCCGCCTTTGCGCCGCTGTGCCGCGAGGTGCGCCAGCTGGCCATCGCCACGCCCGAGGAGCAGCGCCAGTGGATGACCGAGCGGCTGCAGCCCTACCGCGTCGAGTCGCTTGCGGGCTCGAGCGAAGGCAAGCTCACGAGCTACTACGAGCCGGTGTACGAGGCCTCGCGCGTGCCCACCGCCGCCTTCAACATTCCGATCTACCAGGCGCCCGACGGCCTGGTGCCGCGCCGGCCCTGGTACACCCGCCAGGAGATCGAAACCCTGCCCGAAGCCCAGGCCGCGCTGCGCGGCCGCGAGATCGCCTGGATGGCCGACCCGATCGACGCGCTGATGCTGCACATCCAGGGCTCGGGGCGCCTTCGCATCACCGAGGCCAACGGCGTGCAGCGCACCGTGCGCGTGGCGTACTCGGCCACCAACGAGCAGCCGTACAAGAGCGTGCAGCAATGGCTGATCGGCCAGGGGGTGACCAAGATCGGCAAGTGGCCCGACGACACCAAGGCCTGGGCCGCGCAAAACCCGCAGCGCGTGACGCAGCTGCTGTGGAGCAATCCGCGCTACGTGTTCTTCCGCGAGGAGACCATGAGCGAGCTCGATGCGGCCTTTGGCCCGCGCGGGGCGCAGGGCGTGCCGCTGACGGCCGGGCGCTCCATTGCGGTCGACCGCGACAGCATTCCGTACGGCACGCCGGTCTGGCTCGCGTCGAGCGGGCCGGCGGCGCAGCTGCAGAAGCTGGTGGTGGCGCAGGACACCGGCAGCGCCATCGTCGGCGCGGTGCGCGCGGACTACTTTGCCGGCACCGGCGCCGATGCGGGCCGCCTGGCCGCCAGCATGAACCAGCCGCTGCGCCTGTGGGCGCTGTGGCCGCGGCAAACGCCGGCGCCCTGAGCGCCAAGCAGATGCGCCTGACCGCGGGCTGAGCGTTTCACGCGGGTGTCATGCGAATTGCCTAACTTCGCGGGTTGATTTCCTTTTCAACCCACGAAAGCGATTGCGCATGACCGCAAACACCCGTACCGACGACAACGGCATCGATCTTGACGACGTTGGCACCAATCCCACTGCGAACCCCTCCTTCACCGACCTGATCGCTTCGCGCCTCAGCCGTCGCCATCTGTTCGGCCTGGGCGTCGGCACTGCCGGCACCGCGCTGCTGCAGGCGTGCGGCGGCGGTGGCGGCGGCGGCACGGCTTTCCCGATCATTCCGCCCGCACCGGCACCCGCTCCCGCTCCGGCGCCTGCACCGACCCCCGCGCCGGCGCCCACGCCGATGAAGCTCGGCTTCAATGCCGTGGCCAAGGGCCTGGCCGACGTGGTCACCGTGCCCGCCGGCTACACCGCCAGCGTGCTCTATCGCCTGGGCGACCCGATCGCTGCGGGCGTGGCGGCCTACAAGAACGACGGCACCGACGATCCGGCCACCTATGACCGGCGCGCCGGCGACCACCACGACGGCATGACCTTCTTCGGCATGAACGCGTCGAACAAGTGGGACGCCGCCAGCGCCGCGCGCGGCCTGCTCGTGATGAACCACGAAGCCATCACGCCGCTGTTCCTGCACCCCGCCGGCCAGACCATCAGCGGCACCGGCAATGCGGCGGTGCGCACCTCCGCCGACGAAGTGCTGCGCGAGTTCTACCTGCACGGCGTGAGCGTGATCGAG
Source organism: Variovorax sp. V116 (assembly GCF_041154435.1). NCBI lineage: Bacteria > Pseudomonadati > Pseudomonadota > Betaproteobacteria > Burkholderiales > Comamonadaceae > Variovorax > Variovorax sp. V116. The sequence continues at coordinate 5,355,314 of NZ_AP028661.1, read as the reverse complement.
ATCAACAAGAGCGGCAGCGCCTGGAGCTACAAGCAGGACTCGAGCTTCAACCGCCGCGTCCACACGCTGACCGAAATGGCGTTCTCGGGCCCGGCCGCCAAGACCGACTACCTGAAGACCAAGTACTCGACCGACGGCAGCAAGACCCGCGGCACGCTCAACAACTGCGCCAACGGCACCACGCCCTGGGGCACCTACCTGACCTGCGAAGAAAACTGGGCCGGCTATTTCCGCCGCATCAAGGCCACCGACGACCCCAGCCGCACGGCGAAGGAAATTGCAGCGTTCACCCGCTACGGCGTGGCCAGCACCGGCCGCGAGCTCTGGGCCACCGTCACGCCCGACACGGCCGACAACCTCTATGGCCGCTGGAACGCCCAGGTGGTCGGCGCCACCGCCACCGACGACTTCCGCAACGGCGCCAACACCTACGGCTGGGTGGTCGAGATCGATCCCTTCAATCCCGCGAGCACCCCCAAGAAGCGCACCGCGCTCGGCCGCTTCGGCCATGAAGGCGCCTGCCTCGGCCCGGTCGTGGTCGGCAAGCCGCTGGTCTGGTACATGGGCGACGACTCGCGCAACGAGTACATCTACAAGTTCGTCTCGACGAAGAACTGGGATGCGGCCGACGTGGGCGGCGGCACCGCGGCGGGCGACAAGTACATGGACGACGGCCGCCTCTACGTGGCCAGGTTCAACGCCGACGGCACCGGCGCGTGGCTCGAGCTGAAGCTCGGCGTGAACGGCATCACCGCGAGCAATCCGGCCTACGCCTTTGCCGACGCGGCCGACGTGGTGGTCAACGCGCGCCTGGCCGCCGACGCCGCCGGCGCCACCAGGATGGACCGCCCCGAGTGGACGGCCGTCAACCCGAAGACCGGCGAGGTCTACGTCACCCTCACCAACACCAACGCCGCCTCGCGCCCCATCACCGCCACCGATGGCGCCAACCCGCGCTTCTACAACGACCCCAAGGGCCCCACCGCCACCGCGCAGACCGGCAACCCCAACGGCCACATCGTGCGCTTTGCGGACGAGGGCGGCGACCCCGCCGCGCTGGCCTTCAAGTGGGACGTGTACCTGTTCGGCGCGCGCGCCACCGCCTCGGCCGACATCAACGTGTCGCAACTGAGCGCCGACAACGACTTCTCCAGCCCCGACGGCATGTGGTTCAGCCACGCCACCGCCGGCCTGCTCTGGCTGGAGACCGACGACGGCGCCTACACCGACGTCACCAACTGCATGCTGCTGGCCGCGCTGCCGGGCAAGGTCGGCGACGGCGGCGCCAGGACCATCACCAACGTCGACGGCGCCACCACGCGCACGCAGGACACCTTCGTGGGCAAGGCGCCCGGCGCCGACGGCCTGCGCCGCTTCCTGGTCGGCCCGAAGGATTGCGAGATCACCGGCATTGCCGAGTCGGGCGACGGCCGCGCGCTGTTCGTGAACATCCAGCATCCGGGCGAAACCACTCCCGCGGCGAGCATCGGCGACCCGACCAAGTTCGGCAGCCACTGGCCCGAAGGCGGCAGCGCCCGCCCGCGCTCGGCCACGGTGGTCATCACCAAGGACGACGGCGGCCTGATCGGCCTCTGATCGGCCGCGCGCTGCCGCTGCTTCCTACCGGGGCAGCGGCAGCGCCGTCTTGTAGCGCACCTGCTTGAGCGCAAAGCTCGAGCGGATCTTCTCGATGCCTGGAATCGGCGTGAGCTGTTCCAGGATGAATTTCTCCAGCGCCGCCATGTCGGCCACGGCGATGCGGATCAGGTAGTCGCTGTCGCCCGTCATCAGGTAGCACTCCATCACCTCGTCGTGCTCGGCAATGCGCTGTTCGAAGTCGGCGAGCGACTGCTTGCTCTGCGTCGTCAGGCTGATCGAGATGAACACGTTGAGCCCCAGGCCCAGCGCCTTGGCGCTCGCGAGCGCCACGTAGCGGTCGATCACGCCATTCGCCTCGAGCATCTTCACGCGCGCGAGGCACGGCGAGGGCGACAGGTGCACGCGGCGCGCGAGTTCCACGTTCGACAGCGCGCCGTCGCGCTGCAGCTCGTCGAGGATGCGCAGGTCGATCGTGTCCAGTTGCATGAAATGCCGCCAAATAAAGAATTGCCGGAATTTTATGCTGGGACGCTCGCATGGAATTGGCTGTACCGGTAGCTAATTTGCCGCATGGCGGCCTAAAGTGCCGGCATGAACGCCCCGATCTCCGCCGACCAGATGCGCGCGCTGCTGCTCGACACGCCGCTCACGCACGACCCCGACCCTGCCGAGACCGCCGAATGGCGCGAGGCCTTCCTGGCACTGGCCCAGGCGCACGGCCCGCAGCGCGCACGGCAGATGCTGGCGGAGCTCGCCCGCCTCGCGCGGCAGCAGCGCATCGGCTGGCAGCCCGAGCTGGCGACGCCGTACGTCAACACCATCGCGGTGGAAGACCAGCCGCCGTTCCCGGGCGACCTGGCCGTCGAGGAGCGGCTGGCTTCGCTGATGCGCTGGAATGCGCTTGCGATGGTGGCGCGCGCCAACCAGGCTTATGGCGAGCTCGGCGGCCACATCGCGAGCTATGCGAGCGCGGCCGATCTGTTCGAGACGGGGTTCAATCATTTCTTCCATGCGCGCAAGGACACGGGCGAAGGCACACACCGCGGCGACCTCGTGTTCTTCCAGCCGCACAGCGCACCCGGCGTCTATGCCCGCGCCTACCTCGAAGGCCGCCTGACCGAAGAAGACCTCAAGCACTACCGCCAGGAACTGACCGCCCCCGCCTTCACCGAAGGCCGCGGCGCGCGCGGCCTCAGCAGCTATCCGCATCCCTACCTGATGCCGGACTTCTGGCAGTTCCCGACCGGCTCGATGGGCATCGGCCCGATCAGCTCGATCTACCACGCGCGCTTCATGCGCTATCTCACGCACCGCAACCTCTTGAACTGCGAAGGCCGCAAGGTCTGGGGCGTGTTCGGCGACGGCGAGATGGACGAGCCCGAATCGATGAGCGCCCTCACGCTGGCCGCGCGCGAAAAACTCGACAACCTCGTGTGGGTCGTCAACTGCAACCTGCAGCGCCTCGATGGCCCGGTGCGCGGCAACGGCCGCATCATCGACGAGCTCGAGAAGCTCTTTGCCGGGGCAGGATGGAACGTCATCAAGCTGGTCTGGGGCAGCGACTGGGACGGGCTCTTCGCGCAGGACGTGAGCGGTGCGCTGGCGCGCGTGTTCGCCGAAACCGTCGACGGCCAGATGCAGACCTTCGCGGCCAAGGACGGCCGCTTCAACCGCGACAACTTCTTCGGCCAGAACCCCGAGCTCGCGCGCCTGGCCGAAGGCATGACCGACGAGCAGATCGACCGCCTGAAGCGCGGCGGCCACGACCTCGTGAAGATCCATGCCGCCTATGCCGCCGCGGCCGCGCACAAGGGCCGGCCCACCGTGATCCTCGCCCACACCAAGAAGGGCTACGGCATGGGCAGCGCCGCGCAGGGCAAGATGACCACGCACTCGCACAAGAAGATGGGCGACGTCGACCTGCTGGAATTCCGCGACCGCTTCAGCCTGCCGCTGACCGATGCGCAGGCCATTGCGATGGACTTCTACCGCCCGCCCGAAGACAGCGCCGAGATGAAGTACCTGCGCAGCCACCGCGAAGCGCTCGGCGGCGCCATGCCGCGCCGCGAGACGGCCTGCGAGGTGGTGCCCAAGCCCGAGATCGCGAGCTATGCGCAGTTTGCGACGGCGGCCGCCGGCAAGGAAATGAGCACCACCATGGCCTTCGTGCGCATGCTGGGCAACCTGCTGAAGGACAAGGCGCTGGGCCCGCGCATCGTGCCCATCGTGGCCGACGAAGCGCGCACCTTCGGCATGGCCAACCTGTTCAAGCAGGTCGGCATCTATTCGAGCGTGGGCCAGCGCTATGCACCCGAGGACATCGGCTCCGTGCTGAGCTACCGCGAAGCCACCGACGGCCAGATCCTCGAGGAAGGCATCAGCGAAGCCGGTGCCATCGCGAGCTGGACGGCCGCGGCCACCAGCTACAGCGTGCACGGCCTCGCGATGCTGCCCTTCTACATCTACTACTCGATGTTCGGCTTCCAGCGCGTGGGCGATGCGATCTGGGCCGCGGCCGACCAGCGCGCGCGCGGCTTCCTGCTGGGCGCCACCTCGGGCCGCACCACGCTCGGCGGCGAAGGCCTGCAGCACCAGGACGGCACGAGCCACCTCGTGGCCGCGACCATTCCCAACTGCAAGGCCTACGACCCGGCCTTTGCGGGCGAGATGGCGGTGATCGTCGACGCGGGCATCCGCGAGATGATGGTCGAGCAGAAGGACGTGTTCTATTACGTCACGCTCATGAACGAGAACTACGCGCAGCCCGATGTGCCGCCAGGCGCGGAGGCCGGCATCCTGCGCGGCTGCTACCGCTTCGGCACGTACGCGCCGGCCTCGGGCAAGGCGAAGAAGAAGGTCACGCTGATGGGCTCGGGCGCGATCCTCACCGAGGTGGTCAAGGCCGCGCAGCGGCTGGCCGATGAAGGCATCGAGGCCGAGGTGTTCAGCGTCACGAGCTGGAGCGAGCTCGCGCGCGACGGCCTGGCTTGCGAGCAGCGCGCGATCGCGGGCGAGAAGGAAGCAGGCGTGCCGTTCATCGCGCAGCAGCTCGGCGCCGGCAAGAGCCCGATCGTCGCCGCCACCGACTACGTGCGCGCCGTGCCCGAGAGCGTGCGCGCCTTCCTGCCCGAAGGCCGCCGCTACCTCACGCTCGGCACCGACGGGTTCGGCCGCAGCGACACGCGCGCGGCGCTGCGCAGCTTCTTCGGGGTGGACGCGGCGAGCATCGCGAACGCGGCGCGCCACGCGCTCGGCTGAGTCCCGCGGGCGGCGCCTCGTCGTTCGGGCCTGCGTTAGAGTCGCAGGCCCCCTCCCTTTCGCGCCCATGACCGCCCGCTTCCAATCCATCGCTCCCGGTGCCCGCCTCGCCGACCAGGTGGCCGACGCCTTGGCCGCCGAAGTGCGCAGCGGTCGCCTGTCCGAGGGCGACCGCCTGCCGACCGAGAGCGCGCTGGCCGAGCAGTTCGGCGTGAGCCGCACGGTGGTGCGCGAGGCGGTGTCGCGGCTCAAGTCGCTGGGGCTGCTCGATTCGCGCCAGGGCAGCGGCGTGTACGTGCGCGCCGCGGGCGTGGAGCCGCTGCGCTTCGAGATGCCGCACGTGGCCTCGCGCGAAGCGGTGATCCAGATGGTCGAGCTGCGCCGTGCGCTCGAAGCCGAGGTGGCCGCGCTCGCGGCCGAGCGCCGCACCCCTGAGGACGTGCAGCACATCCGCGACGCCATCGACGCGCTGCATGCGGCCGTGGCCGCGGGCGGCAACGGCGCCGAGGAAGACGTGCGCTTTCACCGCGCCATTGCCGAGGCCGCGCGCAACCCGTTCCTGGTCGGCACGCTGCAGTACCTGCGGCAGTTCCTGCACGGCGCTACGCGCGTCACACGCGCCAACGAGGCGCGCCGTGCCGACTTCGCGCGCGAGGTGGCGCAGGAGCATGCGCGCATCGTCGAGGCCATCGAGGCCGGCGATGCGCTGCGGGCGCGCGAGGCGGCCAAGTCCCACATGGACAACGCGATCCGCCGCATCGAGCAGGCCGACCCCGCCTTCTGGCAGCAGGAGGGCGCGCAGCTCGCGCGGCCGCTGGTCGAAGGCTGGCCGCTCGGCAGCTGAGCGGCCGCGACACACACGCTCACCAAAAAGGCGCTGCGGACGAGGGCGCCTGCGGGTTTACCCGAGGCAAAGCTCCGAGGTCAAATTTGTATGATGACCTGACAAATAAGGCGACGGCCGCGCGAGCCAGCGGCGGCAAGGCCTCTTTCTCATCCAAAGCGGGACAAACCTTCTCATGACTTCCTCCACCCTACCGGTTGGCGCACTGCCCGTGCCCGCCGACGCCGCGCTCGAGAAGCGCACCTATGCCAAGGTGTTCTGGCGCCTGGTTCCCTTTTTGATGCTGTGCTACGTGGTCGCCTACCTCGACCGCGTGAACGTGGGCTTTGCCAAGCTGCAGATGGGGCAGGACCTGGGCTTCAGCGAAACGGTGTTCGGCCTGGGCGCGGGCATCTTCTTCCTCGGCTACTTCCTGTTCGAGGTGCCGAGCAACCTGCTGCTCAACCGGGTGGGCGCGCGCATCTGGATCGCGCGGATCATGATCACCTGGGGCGTGCTGTCGGCCTGCTTCGTGTTCGTGGAAACGCCGAGCAGCTTCTACATCCTGCGCTTTCTGCTCGGCGTGGCGGAGGCGGGCTTCTATCCCGGCGTGATCCTTTACCTCACGCACTGGTATCCGGCGCACCGGCGCGCGCGGATCATCGCGGTGTTCATGTCGGCCATTCCGGTGGCGGGCATCTTCGGCAATCCGCTGTCGGGCTGGATCATGGACGCCTTCCACGGCGTGTCGTCGATGCACGGCTGGCAGTGGATGTTCATCATCGAGGCCGTTCCGGCCGTGCTCGTCGGCGTGATGGTGCTGCTCTACCTGGACAACAGCATCCAGCATGCACGCTGGCTCTCGCCCGAGGAAAAGAGCCTGCTGCAGCGCGAGGTCGAGCGCGACCAGGCGCATGGCGCCAAAGGCCCGCACTCGGTGGCCGCCATGTTCCGCGACATGCGCGTGTGGTGGATGGCGCTCATCTACTTCGCCTTCGTGATGGGCCAGTACGCGCTGACCTTCTGGCTGCCCACGCTGGTCAAGGCCACGGGCGTGAAGGGCAACCTGCACATCGGCCTCTTGAGTGCCATTCCGTTCATCTGCGCGATCGTCGCGATGAACCTCTTCGGCCGCAGCGCCGACCGCCGGCAGGAGCGCCGCTGGCACCTGATCGTGCCGGCGCTGATGGGCGCGGTGGGCTTCACGGTGGCCGCGTCGTACACGCAGAACACGGTCGTGTCGCTCGCCTTCCTCTCGCTCGCGGCGGCCGGCGTGCTGACCTGCGCGCCGCTCTTCTGGTCGCTGCCCACCGCCTTTCTCTCGGGCACGGCGGCCGCGGCGGGTATTGCGGCCATCAATTCGGTGGGTAATCTTGCGGGGTTCGCGAGCCCCTACCTCATCGGCTACCTGAAGGACCTCACGGGCAGCACGCAGATCGGCATGTACGTGCTGGCCGCTGCGCTGGTGCTCGGGGCCATCGGCGTGTGGCTCACGCCCAAGCAACTCGTCAACCGTTGATCGAAAGAACCCTCGCATGACTTCCAACTCCCCAACACCCGTCGTCGGCGTCGTGGGCCTCGGCGCCATGGGCGGCGGCATGGCGCAGTCGCTGCGCCGCGCGGGCTACGAGCCGCACGTGTTCGACGTGCGCCTGGACATGGCCCACGCCTTTGCGCGCGACGGCGGCGTGGCCTGCGACACGCTGGCCGCGCTCGGCGCGCAATGCGACATCGTGGTTTCCGTGGTGGTCAATGCGGCGCAGACCGAATCGGTGTTGTTCGGCGACGGCACCACGCCCGGCTGCGCGGCGTCGATGAAGCCTGGCAGCCTGTTCGTGATGTGTTCCACCGTGGACCCGAACTGGTCGGTCGCGCTCGAGGCGCGCCTGGCCGCAAAGGGCATCCTGTACCTCGACGCGCCGATCTCCGGCGGCGCCGCCAAGGCCGCGAGCGGCCAGATGACGATGATGACCGCGGGCACGCCCGCGGCTTACGAAAAGGCCGGCGCCGTGCTCGACGCGATGGCGGCCAAGGTTTATCGTCTGGGCGACCGCGCAGGGGCGGGCAGCAAGGTCAAGGTCATCAACCAGCTGCTGGCCGGGGTGCACATTGCCGCGGCGGCCGAGGCCATGGCGCTGGGCCTGCGCGAAGGCGTGGACCCGGCCGCGCTGTACGAGGTCATCACGCACAGCGCGGGCAACAGCTGGATGTTCGAGAACCGCATGGCGCACGTGCTGGCGGGCGACTACACGCCGCTGTCGGCCGTCGACATCTTCGTGAAGGACCTGGGCCTGGTGCTCGACGTGGCGCGTGCCAGCAAGTTTCCGCTGCCGCTGTCGTCCACCGCGCACCAGATGTTCATGCAGGCCTCCACCGCGGGCTTCGCGCGCGAGGACGACAGCGCGGTCATCAAGATTTTTCCCGGCATCGAACTGCCGGCTGCCGACAAGAAAGCCTGAAGTCAAAGGAAGACAAGCACCATGAACATTCTCATCACCGGAGGCTGCGGTTTCGTCGGCACGCGGCTCGCGCGCACGCTGCTCGCGGGCGGCCCGCTGGCACTGGCGGGCGGCGCGGCCCAGTCCATCTCGCGCATCACGCTGGCCGACCGCGTGGCGCCGCCCGCCGACCTCGCGGCCGATGCGCGCGTGCAGTTCGTGCAGGGCGACCTGTACGAGCAGGCCACCGGCGGCGCGCTGCCGCTGGCCGACACGCACGCCGTGTTCCACCTGGCCGCGGCCGTGAGCGGCGAATGCGAGGCCGACTTCGACCTGGGCATGCGCAGCAACCTCGACACCACGCGCGCGCTGCTCGACGCCTGCCGCCGCGCGGGCCATGCGCCGGTGTTCGTGTTCTCCAGCTCGGTCGCGGTGTTCGGCGATTCGCCCGAGCAGCGGCTGCCCGCGGTGATCGAGGACACCACCTTGCCGACGCCGCAGAACAGCTACGGCATCCAGAAGTTCATCGGCGAGCAGCTGGTGGCCGACTTCACGCGCAAGGGTTTCGTGCAGGGCCGCAACGTGCGGCTCATGACGGTCTCGGTGCGGCCGGGCCGGCCCAACGGCGCGGCCTCCAGCTTCCTGAGCGGCATGCTGCGCGAGCCGCTGGCGGGCGAACGCGCGCGCTGCCCCGTGGCGCCAGAAACGGCAGTCGCGCTCGCATCGCCCGGCAACACCGTCGCGGGCATCGTGCGCGCGGCCACGGCCAGCGCCGCCGAATGGGGCGCACGCACCGCCGTCAACCTGCCGGCGCTGACCACCACCGTGCGCGAGATGGCCGATGCGCTCGAACGCATCGCCGGCAAGGACGCCACCGGGCTGATCGACTGGGAACCCGATGCGGCCATCGCCAAGATCGTGACCAGCTGGCCCAGCCGCATCCACGCCGCGCGCGCCGAGGCGCTGGGCCTCGCGGCCGACGCGAGCTTCGACGCCATCCTGCGCGACTACGTGCGCGAGAACCCGCAGGCGGTGAAGCTGCCTGTCTTCGCCACCAAGGACTGAGCCATGGCCAAGTTGCTGCTCGGCTGCATCGCCGACGACTTCACCGGCGCGACCGACCTCGCCAACAACCTCGTGCGCGCCGGCATGCGCGTGGTGCAGGCGATCGGCGTGCCCGCCATGCCGCTCGATGCGGAAGTCGATGCGGTGGTGGTCGCGCTCAAGTCGCGCACCATTGCGCCGGCCGAGGCCATCGCGCAGTCGCTCGATGCGCTGCGCTGGCTGCAGGCGCAGAGCGCGCAGCAGATCTACTTCAAGTACTGCTCCACCTTCGACAGCACGCCGCAAGGCAACATCGGCCCGGTGACCGAGGCGCTGATGGAGGCGCTGAAGTGCGGCTTCACCATTGCCACGCCCGCCTTCCCCGACAACAAGCGCACCGTGTTCAAGGGCTACCTGTTCGCGGGCGAGGTGCTGCTCAATGAGAGCGGCATGCAGAACCATCCGCTCACGCCGATGACCGACCCGAACCTGGTTCGCGTGCTGCAGGCCCAGTGCACGCGCAAGGTCGGGCTGATCGACCACGCGGTGGTGGCGCGCGGCGCGGCGGCCGTCACGGAGCGCATCGAGCAGCTCCAAGGCGAGGGCGTGTCGGTCGCCATCGTCGACGCGGTGTCGAACGACGACCTGCTGCGCCTGGGCCCGGCGCTCGCGAAGATGCCGCTGGTTACGGCCGGCTCGGGCGTGGCCATCGGGCTGCCGGCCAACTTCGGCCTTGCGCCGTCGTCGCAGGCCAGTGCGCTGCCGACGGCCGGCGGACTGCGCGCCGTGGTGTCGGGCAGCTGCTCGCTGGCCACCAACCGGCAGGTGCTCGACTTCATCCAGCGCGGCGGCGCGGCGCTGGCCGTGGATCCGCTGCGCATTGCCGCGGGCGTGGATGTCGCGGCCGAGGCATTGGCCTGGGCCGCGCCGCTGGTCGAGAAGCAGCCGGTGCTGGTCTATTCCACGGCCGAGGCCGGCGCCGTGAAATCGGTGCAGGGCAAGCTCGGTGTCGAGGAGGCCGGCGCAATGGTCGAGCGCACCATTGCCGCGATTGCGCGCGGCCTGGTCGAGCGGGGTGTGCGCCAGCTGGTGGTGGCGGGCGGCGAAACCTCCGGTGCCTGCGTTCAGGCACTGGGCATCGCGCAGATGCAGATCGGCCCGCAGATCGATCCGGGGGTGCCGTGGTGCCATGCGCGCACGGATGTCGAAGGTTTGCCGGTGCACATTGCGCTGAAGTCCGGGAACTTCGGGGGGGATGACTTCTTCACCAAGGCCTTTACAGTGCTTGAATGATGTTCATGCTCGGTGTCTTTTCAGGGCGCGCTCCCGCCGATGGGGTACCTTGCTCCGCGAATGTCCCCCGCCCTTCGGGCTCCTCCTTGATTTCGCTGCGCAAGGCACCCCATCAGCGGGAGCGTTGCAAAGAGCGGTGGTTGATCAGCGGTACACCATGAGCGTGCCCAGGTGCACAGAGCATCGGGTGCTCCCCGCAGCGAAATGAATGCGAAGGGACTTCTCGCTTCCTGGTCACGGCATCGAGTGCCAAGATTGATTTGCGAAGTCAATCTGAAACCTTTGGAAGGAGAAGCCCCATGAACGAGATTACCCGAGTCGGCATCGATCTGGCAAAGCACGTCATTGAGGTTTTTGCGGTCAACGCGGCCGGCGTGCGCGTTACGGGGCGTGCATTGCCGCGCGCTAAATTCCTGGCTTGGTGCGCGCAATTGCCCGCGGGCTGCCTGGTCGCCATGGAGGCCAGCTCCAGTGCGCATTACTGGGCGCGCAAGCTGCTCGCCCTGGGGCTGGATGCCCGCATCATCGCCGCCGCGCACGTCGTGGCCTATCGCCTGCAGGGCAAGAGCGGCAAGAACGACGCCAACGATGCTGCCGCCATCTGCGAGGCCGCCTCGCGCCCGCACATGCACTTCGTGCCGATCAAGAGCGTGGAGCAGCAAAGCATGCTGTGCATTCACCGCCTGCGCGAGGGCGTCAAGGCAGACCGCACCGCCTGCATCAACCGCATTCGGGGCCTGCTGGCGGAGTTCGGGCTGGTGTTCGCCCAAAGCCCCGAGGCGCTGCGCCAGGTTCTTCCCGATGTGATGGAAGACGCTGGCAATGAACTCGGCGGCCTTGCCCGGCTGGCGCTGCACAGAGCGTATGCACAGTGGCAGGAACTCGATGCGCACCTGCGCTGGTGCGACGAGCGCATTGCCGCGCACGGCAAGGCCAGCGAGCAGGTGCGCCAGGCCGAGCAGTTGCTGGGCGTGGGACCGGTCACGGCCTCCGCGGTGGTGGCAACCGTGGGCGACTTCAAGCAATTCAAGAACGGTGCACAGTTCGGCGCCTGGCTGGGCCTGACGCCCCGACAGAACTCCAGCGGGGGCAAGAACAACCTGGGGCGCATCACCAAGCGCGGCGACGCGTACCTGCGCACGCTGCTGATCCAGGGGGCCAAGTCGATAGTGCTGACGGCGCACAGGCGCGACGACCCGATCTCGCGCTGGGTGCAGGCCTTGCGCGAGCGCTGCGGCTGGCAGAAGGCCGTGGTGGCGTTGGCCAACAAGAACGCACGCATTCTGTGGGCCGTGTTCGCACGGGGCCGGCCCTTCGATGCGCACCACGTCAGTACCAAACCACCAGGCGTCATCGTCGCGGTGATCGCGACGTAGCGCCAGCCGTTCGGATACCCTTTGTTGTTGTTTATTTGCTTGCCAGACGTGAGTTCGAAGATGCAATGAACAGGTCAGACCGGCAGCGGGCAAGCTCGACTCCTCCTTGGTGATGCCGGTTGTAGTGGGCATCACGAGAAATGAATGGAGCCCCGCTGAGCGGTTCGTATCTGGGTCCGCACGGCCACGTGCCAGTGCAACAAGACCGTCGGTAGATGTGCAGTCTGTTCCTCGTTTCGTTGCGCCTCGATCCTCAATGCCTCGCAAGCGATACAGCTTGGTAGAAAAACCAACCCAAACCCGTGCTTGACTGCGCGAGAAGTCCCGGTACAAGGAGGAGGCCGCAGGCCGGGGGACATTCGCGGAGGGGAGTACCCGGTGATCTGTGCACACACCCTGGACAACAGCACCCTGAACAAGACCGCCCGAACACAGCCAAACTCGCGCAGTTAAAAAAGACATGAAAGAAACCCAAGCCCGAGAAGAAATCTGCCGAGTCGGCCGCAGCCTGTTCGAACGCGGCTACGTGCATGCCACCGCGGGCAACATCAGCGTGCGGCTGGACGACGGTTTTCTGATCACGCCGACCGATGCCTGCCTGGGTTTTCTCGACCCCGCGCGTCTTGCCAAACTCGACGCGCAAGGCCAGCAGACCGGCGGCGACCGCGCCAGCAAGACCATCGCGCTGCACACGCGCATCTACGCCGCCGCCCGCAAGTTCGATGCAGGCACGGCCTGCGTGATCCACACGCACAGCACGCACTGCGTCGCGCTCACGCTGGCGAACACGCCGGGCGACGAGCTGCTGCCCGCGCTCACGCCGTACTTCGTCATGAAGGTCGGCCACGTACCGCTCATTCCGTACCACCGCCCCGGCGCGCCCGAAGCGGCCGAACTCGTGGCGCAGGCCATCGAGCGCCACGGCGCGGCCGGCACGCCGATTCGGGCCGTGATGCTCGAACGCCTCGGCCCCAACGTGTGGCACGGGAACCCGGCGGCCGCCATGGCCGTGCTCGAGGAACTCGAGGACACCGCCAAGCTCCAGCTCCTCGCCGGCCCTGCCAGGCCCGAGCCGCTCGGCAATGAACAGATCGATGAACTGCGCCGCATCTTCGGTGCGCGCTGGTAGCCGCCAGTAGTAGTAAAAACACGCCATGCCCCAATTCGCCGCCAACCTCTCGATGCTCTATCCGGAGCTCGACTTCCTCGACCGCTTCGAAGCCGCCGCGAAAGACGGCTTCAAGGCCGTCGAATATCTTTTTCCCTATGCCTTCGCAAAGGAAGAGCTCGCCGCGCGGCTCCAGCACAACGGCCTGCAGCAGGTGCTCTTCAACGCCCCTCCGGGCGACTGGGACCGCGGCGAACGCGGCCTGGCCTGCCTGCCGGGCCGCGACGCCGAATTCCGCGAAGGCATGGCCAGCGCCATCGACTACGCCGTGGCGCTCGGCTGCCCGCGCATCCACGTCATGGCGGGCCTGGTGCCCGAAGGCCTGGAGCGCGAGGCCGTGCAGCCCGTGTACGTCGACAACCTGCGCTGGGCCGCGGCCGAGGCGGCCAAGGCCGGGCGCGACGTGCTGATCGAGCCCATCAACACGCGCGACATCCCGCGCTTCTTCCTCAACCGGCAGGACCATGCGCACGAGATCGTCGACATGGTGGGCGCACCCAACCTCAAGGTGCAGATGGACCTGTACCACTGCCAGATCGTCGAGGGCGACGTGGCCATGAAGATCCGCAAGTACCTGCCCACCGGGCGCGTGGGCCACATCCAGATTGCCGGCGTGCCCGAGCGCCACGAGCCCGACATCGGCGAGCAGAACTACCCCTACCTGTTCGACCTGATCGACGAGGTGTCGGCGCAGTCCGGCTGGCAGGGCTGGGTCGGCTGCGAGTACCGGCCCCGGCGCGGCTCGGAACCCGGCGGCACCTCGGCGGGGCTCGGCTGGCTGCGGGCGCTGCAACAGCGCGCATGAAACTCGAGTCGCTGCGCATTCCATCGCGGCTGCGCGGCTTTGCCGCGGGCGATGCGCAGGTCTTCGACGTCACGCTGGCCGGCGACAGGGTGCAGGCCGTCGTGCCGAGCGCATCGCAGTCGCAGGCGCGCGGCACCTTGCTGAGCGCGCTCGTCGAGGCGCATGCGCACATCGACAAGAACTACACCGTGCAGGAAGTCGGCGCGGCCGAGGGCAACCTGTTCGCGGCCATCGACCGCATGGCGAAGCACCGCGCGGGCTGGAGCGGCCAGGCGCTGCGCCCGCGCATGGAGCGCGCGCTGCACGAGGCCTGGCAGTCGGGCACGCGGGCGCTGCGTACCCACATCGACTGGGTGGAGGGCGAGCCGCCCGCCGCGCTGGCGGTGTTCGAGGCGCTGCGCGAAGAGTGGCGCGGCCGCATCGAGCTGCAGTTCGTCTCTCTCACGCCGCTCGACCTGTTCGCGGACCTCGCGGCCGGCGAGCGCATTGCGCGCGAGGTGAAGCGCGCGGGCGGCGTGCTGGGCGCCTTCGTGTATCGCAACGAAGGCCTGGTGCACAAGCTGGGCCGCGTGTTCGACCTCGCGCAGGACCACGGCCTGGGCCTCGACTTCCATGTCGACGAGGGTCTCGACGCCGACGCGAGCGGCCTGCGCAGCATTGCGCAGCTGATGCGTGCGCGCGACTTCCGGCGCGGCGTGGTCTGCGGCCACTGCTGCTCGCTGGCGATGCAGGACGATGCCGTTGCCAACGAAACGCTGGCGCTGTGCGCGGGCGCCGGCATCCACATCGTCGCGCTGCCGACCACCAACCTCTACCTGCAGGGCGCCTGGGACCGCACGCCCGTGCCGCGCGGCATCACGCGCATCCGCGAGGCGGCGGCACGGGGCTTGCGTGCGAGCCTGGCCACGGACAACGTGCAGGACGCCTTCTATCCCTATGGCAGCTACGACCTTCTCGAAACCTTCGGCCTCGGTGTGCAGATGGCGCACCTCGCGCCCGCGGAAGAATGGCTCGACGCGATCACCGTCAGCCCGGCGAAGGCGCTCGGCCTGGCATGGGACGGCCGCATTGCGCCGGGCTGCCCCGCGGACCTGGTGCTGCTCGCGGCCACCGGCGAGCATGAGCTGGTCGGCTCGCGCGGGCGCCGGCGCACCGTGATCCGTGGCGGTCAAGAAATTCTGGAGCAGACACGATGAGCATGGGCAAGCCAATGGCCAACTACGCCGCCGCCAAGCGCGTGGGCGATTTCGTCTTCATGAGCGGCGTGGTTGCGGTCGACCCGGCCACGCGCCGCGCCGTGGCCGGCTACGAGGCCCTGCCCGAGGAAGGCCGCACGGCCCTGCAGGGCCTGGGCTATGCCACGGGCCAGATGTCGGTCGACATCTTCGAGGCGCCCATCGTGGCGCAGAGCTGGTTCGTGCTCGAGCGCATCCGCCAGATCGCGGCCGAGCATGGCGGCACCATGGAAGACGTGGTGAAGCTGGTGCAGTACTTCCGCCAGCTGCCGCACTACGCCTTCTACAACCGCGTGCGCGGCCTGTTCTATCCGGGCGAGCCGCCGGTCAGCACGGTGGTCGAGGTGTCGCGCTTCCTGCCGGGCGACGAGGTGCTGGTGGAAGTGGAAGCCACCATGTACCTGCCGCAGCATCGCCCTACTTGACGCCCGCGCCTTTCAGCAGGAATTCGGTCACCTGCTCGATCAGGTAGCGCCGGTCCTTGTCGTCGCCTTGCTGCGCCACATTGCGGAAGTAGGCCGCCTGCGTGGCGTGGTCGGCATAGAACTGCGTCACCGCCCAGATGTGGAACAGCACCAGCATCGGGTCGGCCTTGTCCATCAGGCCCTGGTTCATCCAGTTCTGGATCACGGCGGCGGCCTGGTCGGTGCGCTGCTTGCTCGTGTCCATCATGGCGTTGAGCACCGGCGCGCCGCGCATCATCTCGGCCGTGAAGATGCGCGAGCGCAGTGGGTGCTCGAACGAGAACACCATCTTGCGGCGGATCAGGTCGCCCAGCACCTTGCGCGGGCCGAAGGCCTCGTCGGCAAAGCCGAACACCACGATCCAGTCGTTGAGGATGTCCTGCAGGATCTGCCGGTAGAGCGCTTCCTTGCTTTCGATGTAGTAGTGCAGCTGCGCCTTCGAGAGCCCGGCCTTGTCGGCAATGGCCTGGGTCGAGGCGCCGGCCAGGCCCTCGCTTGCGAACACCTCGATGGCGGCCTGGTTGATGAGGCCGAGCACCTGCGTGTACTTGCGCGAGCGGCCGCGCGTGGCGGGCGCCTCGCTGTCGCTTTCTCTTTCCTCTTCTCCGATGCTCACAGCTGCAGCACCAGTTCCCGGCCCTTGGCGCGCGAGCAGCACAGGGCCACCTTGTGGCGCCGCTCGCTGCCCGTGAGGCAGAAGTCGCGGTGCTCCGCGCCTTCGCCATCGCCCTCGACCACGCAGGTGCCGCACAGGCCCTGCTGGCACGACACCGGAATGTCGATGCCCACTTCGTGCAGCGCATCGACGGCGGTCTGGTCGGCCGCCACCGGCACGCTGATGCCGCGCTGCGCGAGCTTCAGCGTGAAGGGCAGGCCGGTGCTCGCGTTCGCATCGGTGGGGGCGGCGAAGTATTCGGTGTGCAGCGTGTCTTCGGGCCAGTGCGCCGCAGCCTCGCGCACCGCCCGCATGAAGCCGCCGGGGCCGCAGACATACAGGTGCGTGTTGGGTGCGCGCTCGGCCAGCAGCGCGCGCAGGTCGATGCGCCGGCTGGCGCCGCCCTGGTCGAGGTGCAGTCGCAGGTGCGGCGCCAGCGCGGACGAATGCAGCGCATCGGCAAAGGCCAGGTGCTCCTCGCTGCGCGCGAACACGCAGAGCGTGAACGAGGCACCGCGCGCCGCGAGCGCCTGCGCCATGGCCAGCAGCGGCGTCATGCCGATGCCGCCGGCCATCAGCAGATGGTGCCCGGCCTCTTCGCGCAGCGCAAAGGTGTTGCGCGGCACGCTGATCGCGAGCAGGTCGCCTTCGCGCACGCGCTCGTGCATCGAGGCCGAGCCGCCGCGGCTTTGGGCCTCGCGCTTGACGCCGATCACGTAGGACGCCGCGGCGTGCGACGGCGCGTTCGAAAGAGACCATCGCGCCAGCGAGTACTGGCGCGAGAAGCCGCCGGGCATGTGCACGTCGATGTGCGCGCCGGCCTCGTAGCCCGGCAGCGTGCGGCCCCACGGATGGGCCAGCTCGAAGGCCAGGATTTCCGGCGTCTCGCGCGAGATGCGTTCGACGCGGACGGTGAGCGTGCGTTCGAGGCTCATGGTGGGGTCTGTCTCCTCTGTCCTGCTAGATGCTCTGCAGCTTGCGCGCAACGCGTTCGATGAAATGGGTGCGGTCGCGCGCGGTGACCGCGTTCATGTCGTGCAGCTGCAGCCACGTGACCTTGCAGCGCCATGCGAACAGCGCCCGCAGCGCGCGCGTGAAGAGCCGCCGGCCCGGGTCGCCGATGAGCATCACGAACCAGCGCGGCGAGCCGCCCGTGGTCACCACCGTCAGCCGCCGAATGTGCCGCATGCCCGACCTCGCGAGCTGTCCCTTGCGCTCTGCCGGCAGGAAGGCCACGCCCGGCAGCCACACGCGCTCGAGCCAGCCCTTGAGCATCGACGGCGGTCCATGGAACCAGGTGGGATAGACGAACACCAGGTGCTCGGCCCACAGCAGCGCTTCGACATGCGGCTTCACGCGTTCGCGGATCAGTTCGGGGTTGTCGAGGTAGGCGATGCGCTCTTCGCGCGTGAGCGTGGGCTCGAAGCCTTCGGCGTAGAGATCGATGGCCTTGACGGGGTGCCGCGGCTCGAGGGCCTCGAGGGCGGTGCGGTAGAGCGCGTGGTTGAAGCTGTCAGGGTTCGGATGGCAGTGGACGACGAGCGTTTTCATGAGGAGGGCCGGTTCGCCGGTTCGGCGAGACGGGGTCAGAGCCCAGGGAATGAAGAGCCGCGCAGTGCCTTATGGCAACCCAGGCGCCGGCATCTGACCCCGGCGCAAGCCCCGCGCGGCCCACGGGAAAAGACGGTGTGCTTACTTGCCGGCGAGCTTCTTGCGGATGTCGAGGCCGACGCCCTTGTTGACGAACTGCGTGGTGACGACCTTCGAGAGGTCGACCTCGCCCGGCTTGTAGAGGCCGGCCTTCACCATCTTGTCGTAGAAGTCCTTCACGCGGGCCTCGTCCATTGCGCCGATGCCCTTGGTGAGCGATTCGCCGCTGTCGACGATGCCCATCTTCTTCATGAGTTCGATGGAGCCTTGGGACGCGGCGACGGGCGAGTCGGGGTTGATCTTGGCGATCATCTCGTTGGCGGCCTTGTTGTCGCCGTAGAGGTAGTTGTTCCAGCCGATGATCGAGGCCTCGACGAACTTGCGCACGGTCTCGGGCTTGGTCTTGACGAGGTCGGCGCGCGTCTCGATGGTGGTCGAGTAGGTCGAGAAGCCGTTGTCGGCCAGCAGCTGCACCACAGGGTCGAAGCCGGCCTGCGCCTTGATCGAGAGCGGCTCGGAGATGGCGTAGCCCTGCTGGATGGACTTCTTGTCGGCCAGGAACGGGCCGACGTTGAAGGTGTAGGGCTTGAGCTGCGAATCCTTGAAGCCGTGCTCCGATTTCATCCACTGCCAGAAGCTGAACTGGCCATCCTTGCCGATGAAGGCCACGGGCGCCTTGGCCATGTCCTTGAAGGTGTCGAAGCCCTGTCCCGGATGGGCGAACATGGCCTGTGGGTCTTTCTGGAAGAAGGCCGCGACCACGACGGTGGGCACGCCGTTCTTCACGTTGTCGAAGGACTGAAGCAGGTTGCCGGTCATGAGGAAGTCGATCTTGCCGGCCGGCAGCATGGGCCGGTTGTTGACCATGGGTCCGCCCTGCTGGATGTCGACGTCGAGGCCATACTTCTTGTAGGTGCCGTCCACCAGCGCCTGGTAGAAGCCGCCGTGGCCGGCCTGCGCCTTCCAATTGGTGGCGAACACCACTTTTTCCTGCGCCTGTGCGGCGAAGGCGGCGGCCGCGAGGGCCAGGGCTAGGGCGAGCGGACGGATGGTCAGAGCGGGAACGTGCATGGCAGTGGACTCCTGGTGTGAATTCGACGGGGTATTTTCATGTCGGCTTGGCCATTGTTCGATGGCAAGCGCTGTTGTTCGTGGTGCGTGCACAGGCCACCGGGTACTCCCCTCCGCGAATGTCCCCCGGCCTGCGGCCTCCTCCTTGATTTCGCTGCGGGGAGCACCCGATGCCCTGTGCACGATGGGCGCGGCTCTGGTGCTGGCCGATCAACGACCGCTCTGTACAACGCTCCCGTCGATGGGGTGCCTTGCGCAGCGAAATCAAGGGGGAGGCCGAAGGCCGGAGGACATTCGCGGAGCAAGGTACCCCGTCGGCGGGAGCGCGCCCTGAATAGCAGCCCTCGAAATCAACGCGACGAAAGACAGGGCGACGCTTCATTTCAACGCTCGACAGCCATCTCGGAAGTCCAGCCACGCGTCTTGCCGGGGTTCATGAGCCCCATCGGATCGCTGCGCTTCTTGAACTCGATCTGCTGCGTGTCGATGGTCTTCATGCCGCCGTCCTCGATGGTCACGACATGCGGATTGAAGATCTTGCAGCCGCCCTGCGACTCGATCTCGCGGATCACCTCGTACTGGTGGGCTTCGCCCTTCCAGCGCACCAGCAGGATGCCGAAGGTGCCGCATTCGCCGCCGGCGCGTGCGAAGTCCTGGTGCTGCAGCACCTCGTCGCCGAAGATTTGCAGATGGCGCTCGACCACCGCCGGGTCGAAGGGCTGGGCGTAGGCCACCTGCAGGTAGGTCCAGCCGCGGTCGGCCTTGAGCGCCTGCAGCGTCGTGTGGTTGAACGCGCATTCGTACGCGGGCGGAAGGCCCTCGGCAAGCAGTTCGGGCTCGGTACCGGCGACGGAGAGGGTGCCGCCATGCGCGGCGGCCAGCGCGCGGAACCCGGCCATCGAATCGGGCGAGACCATCGCGAACGCGGCATGCCGGTCGCGCGGAAAGCGGTCGCGCATCGCCGTGTAGTAGGGTGAGAAGCGGGCCTCGACCGTGGAGAGCAAAAAGATGTCGAGCGCCGGCGCCTGCGCCGCAATGCCGAAATCGAGCGCGCCGCGGTACGTCTCGAACAGCACCGTGCAGTGCACCCACTCGACCGCCGGACTCAGCGCCACTTCCACGTCGAGGATCACGCCATTGGTGCCGTAGGCGTGGTGCACCTGCTGGATCTCGTCGCCGTGCAGTTCGATGATGCGCGGCTCGCGCTCCACCGTCATCACGCGCGCGCGCAGCAGGTTGCCGGGGTCGCGCAGGATGCCGTGGCGGAACGAGCCGATGCCGCCGAAGCCGCCCGCGATGAAGCCGCCGATGGTGGCCACGTGCCAGGTCGAAGGCCACATGCGCAGCGCCTGGCCGGTTTCGCGCGCCGCAAGGTCGATGTCGTGCATGCTCGCGCCGGCCTCCACGCGCATGCGGCCATCCTGGATGTCGAGCACGCGGCACATCTGCGTCACGTCGAGCACGATGCCGCCTTCGAGCGGCACGCACTGGCCGTAGTTGCCGGTGCCCCCGGCGCGCACGGTGAGCGGCAGCTTCCACTTGGCGGCCACGGCGGCCGCCTGGCGCACGTCGTCCTCGGTGCTGACCTTGACGACGAGGTCGGCCACGCAGCCCGCGAGCTGCGCGCTGAGGATGGGGCTGTACCAGTAGAAGTCCTTGGACAGCTGCTTGCGCTGGGCCGGCGCGGTGATCAGGTTGAGCCCGCGCAGATCGGCGCGCACGGCCTCCCAGTCGGTGGCGGCGTGCATGGCCCTAGCGTTCACGGCGCATCTCGCTTTCATGCCAGTGGCCGAGCACGAGACGCGACAGTGCCGCGAACACGATGAAGATCACGATGCCGAGCAGGGACACCAGCAGCAGCGCCGCGAACATCATCGGGATCTCGGTGCGGAAGCTCGATTCGAGGATGCGCGAGGCCAGGCCCGTTTCCTTGCCCGCGGTGCCGGCCGTGAACTCCGCCACCACCGCGCCGATCAGGCTCAGCCCGCCCGCGATCTTCAGTCCCGCCATGAAGTAGGGCAGCGCGCTGGGCGCGAGCAGGTAGCGGAAGGTCTGCCACGGCGAGGCCTTGTAGAGCTGGAACAGATCGCGCAGGTTGCTGTCGGCGCTTTTCAGGCCGATGACGGTGTTCGACAGGATCGGGAAGAAGGCCACGATCCAGGCGCACAGCAGAAGCGCCGCGGTGGTGCTCGACACGTAGATCAATATGAGCGGCGCGATCGCGATGATCGGCGTCACCTGCAGGATCACGGCGATCGGGAACAGGCCGATCTCGACCCACTTGAAGAGCGCGAAGGCAATCGCCAGCAGCACGCCGCCCACGATGGCCGCGCCGAGCGCGAGCAGCGTGAGCTTCACCGTGAACCACAGCGCGCTGGAGAGCGAGCCCCAGTTGTCGAACAGCGTGCGAAGAATGAGCGAAGGCGCGGGCAGGATGTAGTGCGGGATGTTGTTGGCGCGCACCATCCATTCCCAGGCCAGCAGCAGCGCAATGACGATGCCCGCAGGCACCGCGATGCGCAGCATCGATTCGCGCCGGCGCAAGCCGTCTTCGTGTGCGCGCAGCGCGGCCTCGGAGGGCGCCGTGTCCGCGTCCGCGAGCGCGGCGGGCTCATCAGTGATCGATGTCGACGCCATGCAGGGCTCCATGCAGGGATTGCGACACGGCGGTGCAGTGCACGTTGTAGCGGCTCGAGGTGCGGAATTCCTCGCCGCGCGGATAGGGCTCGTCGATGCCGATCTCCTCGATCACGCGGCCCGGGCGCGCGGCCATCACCACGATGCGGTCCGAGAGGTACACCGACTCGTAGACGCTGTGCGTGACGAACACCACCGAGAAGCGGTGCTCGCGCCAGATCGCGAGCAGGTCGTTGTTGAGCTTGATGCGCGTCATCTCGTCGAGCGCGGCAAAGGGCTCGTCCATCAGCAAGAGGCGCGGATGCGTGACCAGCGCGCGCGCGATCGACACGCGCATCTTCATGCCGCCCGAAAGCTCGCGCGGGTACACGCCCGCGAAGCGCGAGAGGCCGACCATCTCGAGGGCCTGCTGCACCACCGGCGCGGCCGCATCGCGGCTCTGGCCCGCGAGCTTGAGCGGCAGCCAGACGTTGTCGAACACCTTGGCCCAGGGCATGAGCGTGGGCTCCTGGAACACGAAGCCCAGGTCGCGGTCGCTCTGTGTCTTGCTGGTGTTGGCGCCGGACCATTGCATCTCGCCCGAGCTGAGCCGGGTCAGGCCGGCGATCAGCCTGAGCGCGGTGCTCTTGCCGCAGCCCGAGGGGCCGAGAAAGCTGATGAAGTCGTGCTCGCCGATGTCCAGCGTCATGCCCTGCAGCGCGAGCGTGCCGTTGGCAAAGCGCTTGCTGACATGACGCAGGCTGACCAGCGGCGAAGAAGAGGTCGCGAAGCTTTCCATGGTGGCTGCGAGCCTAGCGCCAGGCAGGTTCGTTGGCGAGGCGCGACAGCGGGAAGCGGTCCACCTCCTGCAGCAGCTCCACGAAGCGCCGCCCCACGTGGTCGAGCACCGCGGCGCCCTTCTCGGCGGTGGCGCGCGTGGCGTCGCCGGCCGCGCCCGCGGGGTTGATGTCGTGCATCTGCCAGCCGAGCTTGCCGCTGGGCGTGATCGAGAGGAATTGGTTCTCGGCGGCGAGGTCTTCGGTCATCGAGCGGAAGTTGCGGAACTGGTCGGGACGCACGTCGTTCGGCGCAAGGTGCAGCATGACCGAGCTTTCGAGATCGCCGGCATGGATGCCGTGCTTGCCCTCGTGCGCGGTGAAGAGCCCTTCGGGCAGGCCCAGCGTGTACCAGTTGGCGGCCACGACCATCATGCCGCGCTCCTCGCGCAGGTCGCGTGCCACGATGTCCATCACGCTCATCTGCCCGCCGTGGCTGTTGTAGAGCACCAGCTTGCGCACGCCGGCCTTCGCCACGCAGGCGCCGATGTCCTTCCACAGCGCGATCAGCGTGGTGGCCGAGACGGTGAGCGTGCCCGGGTAGCGCGAATGCTCGTTGCTCTTGCCGTAGGCCACGGTGGGCAGGAAGAGCACCGGCAGGTCGCCCGGCAGGTGCGGGAGCGCGGCCTGCACCATGCCGTCGATGGTGGCGGTGTCGGTCGACATCGGCAGGTGGGGGCCGTGCTGCTCGGTCGCGCCCACCGGCAGCACGGCGATCAGCCGTTCGCGGTCCAGGCGGGAGAACTCTTCGCTGGTCAGGTCGGACCAGAAGCGGCTGCGCAGGGGGTGCGGGTTCATCGTGGCGTACCTCGTGATGGCGGGCAACAGGGGCGGGATGATGAGCTAAATTATCCAATCGGTCAAAAAAAGATGGCTCGGCAATAACCCCCATGCCGCTGCCGCGTGAAATGCGGCGGCCACTTGATGGCGGCCTTCCATGGGCATATAAGTCATCCATGGTTCCTTGACTCGTCGCAAGACGAAAGGGGGCGCTATGAAGAGGCGCATCTACTGGCTGATGCCGGACCTGGCGAGCGCCAGGCGGGCAATGGACGATCTGGTGTGGGCACGCGTCGACGCCGCGCACATTCATTTCGCCGGACCGGAAGGCATGGACATGGCCGGGCTCCATGCGGCCAACGTGTGGCAGACCTCGGACCTCGTCCACGCAGCCAAGACCGGGTGGGTGGTCGGCAGTGCCTGCGGCATCGTCGTCGGCCTCGTGGCCGCGCTGCTGTTCCCGATCACCGGCGACGGCCCCGAATGGGAAGTGGCGGTGCTGGTGGCTCTCCTGGGCGGCGTGGTGGGCGCCTGGTCGGCCAGCATGATCGGCATTTCGATCCCGAGCCCCAGGCTGCAACGTTTCGAGGGCGCCATCGCGCAGGGGCAGATCCTGCTGATGGTGGACTTGCCGCGTTCGCGCGTGCGGGACATCGAGGCGCTGCTGCGCTCCGCGCATCCCGAAGCCCGGTTCGAGGGCGAAGAGCCGCAAGTCCCGGCCTTTCCCTGAAGCGCGCGCATGAGCCCGGAAACCATGCCGAGCCGCAGGAGCGCACATGACCATGGCCGTCGCCCTGCTGCTCATCGTGCTCGGCTCGGTGCTGTTCCACGTCTTCAATCCGTGGTGGACGACGCCCCTTGCGTCGAACTGGCAGCCGATGGACGACACCCTGTCCATCACGCTGCTGATCACGGGGATCTTCTTCATTGCCATCAACGTGTTCGTCGCCTACATGCTGGTGCGCTTTCGCCACCGCGAGGGACGCCGCGCGGCGCATGAGCCCGAGAACAGGAAGCTCGAGCGCTGGCTGATCGGCGGCACCACCGTCGGCATCATGGCGCTGCTGGCGCCCGGCCTCGTGGTGTACGCGAACTATGTCAGGGAGCCCCGCGACGCCCTCGTGCTCGAGGTGCTGGGCCAGCAATGGCAATGGCGCTTCCGCTTCCCGGGCGAGGACGGCAAGCTGGGCGCGACCGATGCGCGCTTTGTCAGCGCCACCAATCCGTTCGGCATCGACCCCGCCGATCGGGCCGGCCAGGACGACCTCCTGATCGCCGGCAACGAGGTGCACCTGCCGCTCGGCAAGCCGGTGCTGGTGCTGATGCGCTCGAACGACGTGCTGCACGACTTCTTCGTGCCGAACTTCCGCGCCCGGATGAACATGGTGCCGGGACAGGTCAGCCGCTTCTGGTTCACGCCGACCGTCGCGGGCCGCTACGAAGCGCTGTGCGCGCAGCTGTGCGGCGTGGGCCATCCCAACATGCGCGGCTACGTGGTGGTGGAAGACCCGGAGAACTACAAGGCCTGGCACGCGGCGCTGCCGACCTTCGCCAAGTCCCAGGCCAAGGCGCCCGAGGCCCCGGCCGGCGCCGCGGCGGCCGGCGGCGATGCACGCGTCCAGCAGGGGCGCGCGCTGGCGGACAGCAAGGGCTGCGTGGCCTGCCACACGGTCGACGGCAGCGCGCGCGTCGGGCCGACCTGGAAGGGCCTGCACGGCAAGACCGAAACCATGGCGGACGGCAGCACCGCGCTGGTCGACGAAGCCTATCTGCGCAGCTTCATCCGCGATCCGCAGGCCCGCCAGGTGAAGGGCTTCCCGCCGGTCATGCCGAAGATCGAGTTGAGCGATGAAGAACTGGCCGCGCTGGTGGCCTATATCCAGAGTCTGGGCAGCCCGCCGGCGCAGGCTGCCGCCGAACAGAAGGCTGCGCGATGAACTCGTCCCACGCCGACGGCGGCGACCACCCCGCGCCGCAGAGCTTCCTGACCCGCTACGTCTGGAGCCAGGACCACAAGGTGATCGCCGTGCAGTACGCCTGCACCGCCATCGCAGTGGGCGTGGTGGGCGTGGTGCTGTCCAACCTGATGCGGCTGCAGCTCGGCTTTCCGGGCCAGTTCGAGTTCATCAACGCCGAGCGCTATTACCAGTTCGTGACCATGCACGGGATGATCATGGTGATCTACCTGCTCACGGCGCTGTTCCTCGGCGGCTTCGGCAACTACCTGATCCCGCTGATGGTGGGCGCGCGGGACATGGTCTTTCCCTATCTCAACATGCTGAGCTTCTGGGTCTACCTGCTGTCGGTGGTGGTCCTGGTGGCGAGCTTCTTCGTCGCGGGCGGTCCCACCGGCGCGGGCTGGACGCTGTATCCGCCGCAGTCGATCCTGCCCGGCACGCCGGGCCATGCGG
Organism: Variovorax sp. V116; assembly: GCF_041154435.1. Taxonomy (NCBI): domain Bacteria; kingdom Pseudomonadati; phylum Pseudomonadota; class Betaproteobacteria; order Burkholderiales; family Comamonadaceae; genus Variovorax; species Variovorax sp. V116. The sequence goes on along the minus strand of NZ_AP028661.1, from coordinate 5,329,792 downwards.
GCGGCATCGTGCTGATGCTGGTGTCGCTGCTCATCTTCATCGTGGCAACGACGATGGGCGGCCTCAACTACGTGACCACCGTGCTGCAGGCGCGCTGCGAAGGCATGACGCTGCTGCGCATGCCGCTCACGGTGTGGGGCATCTTCGTGGCCACCATCCTCGCGCTGCTCGGTTTTCCGGCGCTGTTCGTCAGCGGCGTGATGCTGCTGCTCGACCGGACGCTGGGCACCAGCTTCTTCATGCCGGCGCTGGTGTCGATGGGCCAGGTGACCGGCTACAAGGGCGGCAGCCCGCTGCTGTTCCAGCACCTGTTCTGGTTCTTCGGCCATCCCGAGGTCTACATCGTCGCGCTGCCGGCCTTCGGCATCGTCTCGGACCTGATCAGCGTGCATGCGCGCAAGTGCATCTTCGGCTACCGCATGATGGTGTGGGCCATCGTGGCCATCGGCGCGCTCAGCGTGGTGGTGTGGGCGCACCACATGTTCGTGAGCGGCATGAATCCGTACTTCGGCTTCTTCTTCGCGACCACCACGCTGATCATCGCGGTGCCCACCGCGATCAAGGTCTACAACTGGATCCTGACGCTGTGGCGCGGCGACATCCACCTGACGGTGCCGATGCTGTTCGCGCTGGCCTTCCTGTGCACTTTCCTCATCGGCGGGCTCACGGGCCTGTTCCTCGGCAACGTGAGCGTGGACATCCCGCTGTCGGGCACGTATTTCGTGGTGGCGCACTTCCACATGGTGATGGGCGTGGCGCCGCTCCTGGTGGTGTTCGGCGGCATCTACCACTGGTTCCCCAAGGTCACCGGCCGCATGCTCGACGACCGGCTCGGGCGCCTGCATTTCTGGATCACCTTCCTCGGCACCTACCTGATCTATTTTCCGATGCACTACCTGGGTGTGCTGGGCATGCCGCGGCGCTACTACAACTTCGACGGCTATGCGTTCATTCCGCCCTCGGCATTCAGCCTGAACACCTTCATCACCGTGGTTGCGCTGATCGTCGGCGTGGCGCAGTTGCTGTTCATTGCCAATCTCGCCTGGAGCGCGTGGCGCGGCCGGCCGGCCGACGCCAATCCATGGCGCGCCGCCTCGCTCGAATGGCAGACGCCCGCCACGCCGCCGGGCCACGGCAACTGGGGACCGCGGCTGCCGGTGGTCTACCGGTGGGCCTATGCCTATGGGGAGCCGGGTGCGGCGGAGGATTTCATCGCGCAGAACGCACCGCCGGAAGCCGGGCCCGGGGAGCCCGAGCCGGAGGGCCAGGGCGAGGTCCGGGGAGCACCGGCATGATTTCAGGAGCCGCCTTGGGCATCCGCGGTGCCGGCCGCGGCCATGGCCGCGCCCACGATCCGCATGCGAGCGCGGCCGGCATCGGCCTGTGGGTCTTCATGGGCGTGGTGACTGCGTTGTTCTCCCTCTTCATCGTGGCCTATGTGATGCGCATGAGCGGCGGCGATGCGATGACCATCGCGCTGCCGTGGCAGCTCTGGCTCAGCACGGCATTGCTGGTGGCGGGCAGCGTGGCGCTGCAACGGGCCAGCGGCGCACCGCGCGGTCCCGGCCCGATGCGGGCGCGTCGCCTGCTGCTGGCGGGGGGTCTCTTCGCATTCGGCTTCCTGGCCGTGCAGCTGTGGGCCTGGCAGGCGATGCTGGGCGCGCAGGTGATGCCGGCCGGCAATCCGGCGGGCAGCTTCTTCTACCTGCTGACGGCCATGCACGGGCTCCACCTGATGGGTGGGCTGGTCGGCTGGGCCTGGACGGCGCACGCCGCCTGGCCCGATCCAGCCCGGTCCGCCTGGCGCATCGCGCTGTGCGCGCGCTACTGGCACTTCATGCTGGCGGTGTGGCTGGTGCTGTTCGCGCTGCTGGGCTGGGTGACGCCGGAGGTGGCGCGCTTCATCTGCGGCACATCCTGAGGAGGCGTCCCATGAACCACACCGCAACCGCCGCCGCTGCGCCGCTGAACCCGCAGGCCATCGCCGCCACCGGCTGGCGCGGGCTGGTCGCCGACTGGTCCTCCGACCGCCAGGCGTTCCACGTCTCGTGGGGCAAGGCGATGATGTGGATCTTCCTGCTCAGCGACACCTTCGTCTTCAGCTGCTTCCTGACCGGCTACATGACGGTGCGCGCCTCGACCACCGTGCCGTGGCCCAACCCGAGCGAGGTGTTCGCGCTCCATGTGGGGGGCGCCGACATTCCGCTGCTGCTGATCGCGATCATGACCTTCGTGCTCATCAGCAGCAGCGGCACGATGGCGATGGCCGTCAATTTCGCCTACCGCCGCGACCGCGTGAACGCCGCCACGCTGATGCTCGTGACCGCGACCTGCGGCGAAATCTTCGTCGGCATGCAGGCCTTCGAGTGGTCCAAGCTGATCCTCGAGGAGGGCGTGCGGCCCTGGGGCAACCCGATGGGCGCGGCGCAGTTCGGCTCGGCCTTCTTCATGATCACGGGCTTCCATGGGCTGCACGTGTCGGCCGGCGTGGTCTTCCTGTTCACCGTGGCCTTCAAGCTGATGCGCGGCGACTACGACAAGTCCGGCAACTACCAGATCGTCGAGATTGCCGGCCTGTACTGGCACTTCGTGGACCTGGTGTGGGTGTTCATCTTTGCGCTGTTCTATCTCTGGTGAGGAGGAGGAAGAAGACCATGAACCCCGCCACCGGCCAGCAGCATCCGATCAGCCTCTATCTCAAGATCTGGGGGCTGCTGTTCGTGCTCAGCACGATGTCCTACCTGGTCGACTATTTCCATTTCCAGGGCTACCTGCGCTGGACGCTGATCGTCACCTTCATGCTGCTGAAGGCGGGGCTGATCGTCGCGGTCTTCATGCACATGGCCTGGGAGCGGCTGTCGCTGGTCTATGCCATCCTGGTGCCGCCGCTGTGCCTGCTGGTGCTGGTCGGCCTGATGGCGGCGGAGGCCGGCCACACCTACCTGACGCGGCTGTTGTTCTTCCACTGAAGCCGTTGCAGGCCCGCTCAGCGCTTCACCACGTAGCGCGTCACCACCGGCGGCGATTCGCCGATGTGGAAGGCCAGCCGCCGCTCGCGCAGCGCCATGTCGGCGGCCGTGGCGCGGTTGAAGCGGCGCAGGTGGTCGGTCCAGCTTTCGTCCACGATCTCTTCCAGGTAGCGGCCCGGCTCCGCGATGTCGTGCAGCAGTTCCCAGCCGATGGCGCCCTGGCCCAGGCGCGCGCGCCGGGTCTGGTGCATCACCAGGTGGAAGGCGGCCGCGCGCGCGGGGTCGATCATGTATTCGATGGTGATGACCACGCGGCCGTTTTCTTCCGGCGTTTCCGCCGGCGGGCCCGCGGCCCAGCCGGCCCGCGCCGGGCTCATGTCGGCTTCCTCGCCCGAGACGTCGGTGACCCAGCGCAGCGCCGCCAGCATCAGCAGGGTGCCGCTCACGGCGGCGACCTCGAGGCTGGAGCGCAGGTCGGTGACGGTGGCCACCTGGCCCCAGAGCGCCGCGCCGATCGCGCTCGCGCCCATGATCGCCATCTGGTAGGTCGACATGCCGCGCGCGCGCACCCAGTCGGGCAGCGCGAGCTGCGCCGACACCGAGAGCGAGTTGGCCACCGTGATCCAGGCCATGCCGCCGAAGAACATCGCGGGCACCGCCACCCAGGCGTTGGGTGCGAAGGCCATCACCGCGGTGGCGAGCGACTGCAGCACCGTGCCGCGCAGCACCAGCTGGTCGCGCCCGAGCGCCTGGCGCAGCCGCGGCAGGAACAGCACCGCGATGATCGCGCCCGCGCCCATGGCGGCCAGCAGCAGCGTGAAGGTGGCCGCGCCGCCGCCCTTGAGGTTGCGTGCCAAGAGCGGCAGCAGCGCGAGCAGCGCGGTGGAGTGGAAGAAGAAGATCGTGATGCGCGAGAGCACCGCGCGCATGCGCTGCGACTGCCAGACGAACTGCACGCCCACGCGCATCGCGCTGATGAGCTTCTCGCGGCCCAGCGGATTGGGCGTGTGCTCGCGCCGCCAGCGCAGCACCACGAAGCCCGAGGCCACCGACAGCACCGCGTTGAGCGCAAACACCCAGACGCTGCCCGCGCTGGCGATCAGCATGCCGGCCGTGAGCGGGCCGATGATGCGCGAGGCGTTCATCGCAATGCCGTTCAGGCCCAGCGCCGCCGGCAATTGCGGCCGCGGCACCAGCTCGGGCACGATGGCCGAGAACACCGGCCAGCGCAGCGCCAGCCCGATGCCGTTGGCAAAGGTGAGCGCCAGCAAGAGCGGCGCGGTCATCAGGTCCATGGCGATGGCCGCGCACAGCACGATGGCCGTGCCCGCGAGCCAGAACTGCGTGGCCACCAGCCAGCGCCGGCGGTCCAGGATGTCGGCCAGCGCGCCGCTGGGCAGGCCCAGCAGGAACACCGGCAAGGTGGAGGCCGACTGCACCAGCGCCACCCAGATCGGCGAGGTGGTCAGCGAGGTCATCATCCATGCCGCCGCCACGTCGTTCATCCACATGCAGATGTTGGCGATGAGCCAGGTGCTCCACAGCATGCGGAACACGGGCAGCTTGAGCGGCTCGAGCGCCGCGAACTTCGGCGGCTGCGGCCGGGCGGGGGGAATGGGTGTTTCTTCGGGCGAAATCGGCGGCATGTCGCCCGATTGTGCCTATCCCCTGTCGCTGCGTGCCAGGCGGTGTTCGAGCCGCCGCAGCATCGTCGTGAGCACGAGCGTCATCACCCAGTACACCACCGAGATCGCGAGGTACGGCTCCCAGTAGCGCGCATAGGCACCGGCCACCGTGCGCGCCGCATAGGCCAGCTCGGCCAGGCCGATGGCCGAGACCAGCGAGGTGTCTTTCAGCAGCGCGATCGCGTTGTTGCCGAGAGGCGGCAGCATGCGCCTGAAGGCCTGCGGCAGCACCACGTAGCGCATCACCTGCAGCGGCGTGAAGCCGATCGAGCGGCCGGCATCGAACTGCCCGCGCGAGATCGACTGGATGCCGGCGCGGAACACCTCCGAGATGTAGGCCGCCGAATTGAGCGTGAGCGCCACCACGCCGGAGATCAGCGCGCCGTGCTCCTGCTTGAGCTCGCGCGCCAGGTCGCCGCTGATCAGGAGGCCGGTCGCCGGATGGATGAACACCGGCATCACCGCAAAGTGGATCAGCAGGATCTGCACGAACAAAGGCGTGCCGCGGAAGAAGCTCACGTACACCGTGGCCGGCCAGCGCAGGAAGAAGCGCGCCATCCAGCTCCAGGGCGCATGGCGCGGCCGGGCGAGCCGCGCGAGCGCCAGGCACAGGCCCCAGCTCGAACCCAGCAGCACGCAGACCACCGTCATGCGCAGCGTCATCCAGGCGCCCTGCCAGAACAGGTCCCTGTATTCGACCAGGATGTCCCAGCGGAACCATCCGAACAAGAGGATCGGCTGCTCCATCTAGGGCTTTCGCGCGGTCGTGCAGTGCGCGCTCATCGGGCGTTCGGGTCCTTGTTGAACCACTTCTTGTAGATGGCGGCGTAGCTGCCGTCCGCGCGGATCGCGGCCAGGCCGGCCGTGAGCTTGTCGAGCAGCGCCTTGTCGCCCTTCTTCACGACGATGCCGAAGCCTTCCTCGGGGAAGGACTTGTCGTCGAGCGTCTTGAGCTCGGGGTTCTGCGCCACGCGGTAGGCGATCACGCCGTTGTCGCCCATGGCGGCATCGACGCCGCCGCCGGCCAGCTCGGAAATGATGAGCGGCGTGCTCTCGAAGCGGCGGATGTTGGGGCTGGTCTTGCCGAACTCGCGCGAGGCGATGTCGTCGGCCGTGGAGGCGCTCACCACGGCAATCTTCTTGCCGGCCAGGTCCTTCAGCGAGGCCACCGTGCTGCCCTTGGGCAGCGCGATCAGCTGGCGCGCCGCGAAGTAGGGCGGCGTGAAGTCGTAGCTCTGCTTGCGCTTCTCGTTGATGGTCACGCCCGAGATCACGAGGTCGACGTCGCCGTTGTTGAGCGCGCCGAAGATGCCGGTGAACGGCGTGTTCACCACCTTGATCTTCAGGCCCTGCTGCCTGGCAATGGCGTTGATGATGTCGATGTCGAAGCCGACGATCTGCTTGTCCTTGTTCTCGAAGGCGAAGGGCGCGTAGGTGGCGCTGGAGGCCACGGTGAGTTCGCGGTTCTGGGCCTGGGCGCCAAAGGCGAGCGTGGCGGCGGCAAGGCCGAGCGCCAGGGCGCGGCGGATGGAGTTCATGCGGGGACCTCTTCCTCTTTGTTCCGCCGGACGGCGGGATGTGTCTGTGGAGTGGGCGGGAATTCTAGGGTGCCAGGTGCCCGAGCGGCCAGGCGCTGCTGGCCTTCACCTCGCCCAGCGAGAAGCTGGTGTGCAGGTCCTTCACGTTCGGCAGGTTCATGAGGTGCTGGCGCGCGAAGGCCGAGAAGCTGTCCAGGTCCTGCGCCACCACCTGCAGCTCGAAGGTGCCGGTGCCGCTGATGTAGTGGCAGGCCACCACCTCGGGCAGCTTGCGGATCGCATCCTCCAGTTTCAGCGTTGCATCGTTGGTGACGCGCTCGGTGTCCACGCGCACGAAAGCGAGCACGCCCAGCCCTATCTTGTGGCGGTCGATCTCGGCGTGGTAGCCCTTGATGAAGCCGACCTCCTCCAGCGCGCGCACGCGGCGCCAGCAGGGCGCGGCCGAGAGCCCCACGCGCTGCGCAAGCTCGGCGTTGGTGAGGCGGCCGTCGGCCTGCAGTTCTTGCAGGATTGCGAGGTCGAACTTGTCAATGCTTTCCATGGAGGGCGATATTAAGCAAGATTCTTCCTGGAAGCTGGTTTTTTGGGGCACAGAACGCAAACACCTGTCGCGCACCCCGGCATACACTTTGCGTGACCATGGGCTCGCGCCCTACCCGGGCACAGACCCACACCCATCAGCCAGGCCCAAAAGGCCCTGCCACACGGAGACAGACAAACATGAACGCACCGCTGCCCGAGCACATTCGCCGCGCGCTGGAAACCGTCACGCTCGACGACAAATACAGCCTCGACTACGGCCGTGCCTTCATGAGTGGCGTCCAGGCGCTGGTCAAGCTGCCGATGCTGCAGCGCCTGCGCGACAAGCAGGCCGGCAAGAACACCGCGGGCTTCATCAGCGGCTATCGCGGCTCCCCGCTCGGCGGCTACGACCAGGCGCTATGGAAGGCCAGCAAGTTCCTGAAGGAACAGAACATCGTCTTCCAGCCCGGCGTGAACGAAGAGCTCGCCGCCACCGCGCTCTGGGGCACCCAGCAGCTGGGCTTCTCGCCCGCGGGCACCAACCGGTTCGACGGCGTCTTCGGCATCTGGTATGGCAAGGGCCCGGGCGTGGACCGCTGCTCCGACGTCTTCAAGCACGCCAACATGGCAGGCACCACCGAATGGGGCGGCGTGATCGCGGTCGCGGGCGACGACCACATCTCCAAGAGCAGCACGGCCGCGCACCAGAGCGACCACATCTTCAAGGCCTGCGGCACGCCGGTGTTCTTTCCGGCCAACGTGCAGGAAATCCTGGACCTGGGCATCCACGCCTTTGCGATGAGCCGCTTCTCGGGCATCTGGTCGGGCATGAAGACGATCCAGGAAATCGTCGAGTCGAGCGCCACGGCGATGATCGACCCGGACCGCGTCGAGATCGTCATTCCCACCGATTTCCAGATGCCGCCCGGCGGCCTGCACATCCGTTGGCCCGACCACGCGCTCGAGCAGGAAGCGCGGCTCATGCACTACAAGTGGTATGCCGCGCTCGCCTACATCCGCGCCAACCGCCTGAACCACAACGTGATCGAGGGCCCGAACGACCGCTTCGGCATCATGGCCAGCGGCAAGGCCTACAACGACACCCGCCAGGCCCTGATCGACCTGGGCCTGGACGACGCCACCTGCCGCCAGCTGGGCATCCGGCTGCACAAGGTGGGCGTGGTGTGGCCGCTGGAGGCGCAGCTCACGCGCGACTTCGCCACCGGGCTGCAGGAGATCCTGGTGGTCGAAGAAAAGCGCCAGGTCATCGAATACCAGCTGAAGGAAGAGCTCTACAACTGGCGCGCCGACGTGCGCCCCACCGTGCTCGGCAAGTTCAACGAGCTCGACGGCGACTTCTCCGGCGGCGAATGGGCCATGCCCAACCCCACGGCCAACACGCTGCTGCGCGCCAATGCCGACCTGAACCCGGCACTGATCGCCAAGGCGATTGCGCAGCGCCTGCGCAAGCTCGGCATCCTGGAGCAGGCCGGCGCCGACATGCGCGCGCGCATCGACGCCCAGATGGCCATCCTCGAGGCCAAGGAGCGCTCGATGGAAGTGCTCAAGGTGGGCGGCGTGCAGGGCGCCGACCGCCAGCCCTGGTTCTGCTCGGGCTGCCCGCACAACACCAGCACCGTGGTGCCCGAGGGCTCGCGCGCGATGGGCGGCATCGGCTGCCACTTCATGGCCACCTGGATGGACCGCTCCACCATCGGCTTCACGCAGATGGGCGGCGAGGGCGTGCCGTGGGTCGGCCAGCAGCCCTTCACCACCGACCAGCACATCTTCGCGAACCTGGGCGACGGCACCTACTTCCACAGCGGCCTGCTCGCCATCCGCCAGAGCATCGCCGCCGGCGTGAACATCACCTACAAGATCCTCTACAACGACGCCGTCGCCATGACCGGCGGCCAGCAGGTCGGCGAGCGGCCCGAGGGCCACTCGGTGCTGCAGATTGCCGAGAGCCTGCATGCCGAGGGCGCCAAGAAGGTCGTCATCGTGACCGACGAGCCCGAGAAATACGAGGGCGTGAACATCCCGGGCGACCACGTGGCGGTCAAGCACCGCGACCTGCTCGACGAGGTCCAGCGCGAGTTCCGCGAGATCGCCGGCACCACGGCCATCATCTACGACCAGACCTGCGCCACCGAGAAGCGCCGCCGCCGCAAGCGGGGCACGGCCGTCGATCCGGCCAAGCGCGTGGTCATCAACGAGCTGGTCTGCGAGGGCTGCGGCGACTGCAGCGTGCAGAGCAACTGCCTGTCGGTCGAGCCGCTGGAAACCGAGTTCGGCCGCAAGCGCGCCATCAACCAGAGCAGCTGCAACAAGGACATGAGCTGCCTGAAGGGCTTCTGCCCGAGCTTCGTCACGGTCGAGGGCGGCCAGCTCAAGAAGAAGGCCAGGGACAAGGCCGATTCGCCGCTCGCGCTCGGTCCGCTGCCCGATCCGGCCGTGCCGGTGCTGGCGCAGGACCAAGTGTGGGGCATCGTGGTGGCCGGCGTCGGCGGCACGGGCGTCATCACCATCGGCCAGCTGCTGGGCATGGCGGCGCACATCGAGGGCAAGGGCATCGTCACGCAGGACGCGGCCGGCCTCGCGCAAAAGGGTGGCGCCACCTGGAGCCATGCGCTGATCGGCCAGTCGCAGGACGCGATCCGCACCACGCGCGTGGGCACCGCCGCGGCCGACCTCATTCTGGCGGCCGATCCGCTGGTGGCCGTCAACGCCGAAACCCTGGCGCGTATGCGCGAGGGGCGCACGCACGTGGCGCTCAACACGCACAGCACGCCCACCGCCGCCTTCGTGCGCAACGCCAACTGGGTGAACCCGCAGGACGACTGCGCCAGCCAGATCGCGCGCGCCATCGGCGCCGATGCGCTCGGCACCTTCGACGCCGATGCCGCGGCCACCACGCTGATGGGCGACAGCCTCTATGCCAACCCGATGCTGCTGGGCTTTGCCTGGCAAAAGGGCTGGATCCCGCTGGCGCTCGAGTCGCTGCTGCGCGCCATCGAACTCAACGCGGTGGCGGTCGAGAACAACAAGGCCGCCTTCGCCTGGGGCCGCCAGGCGGCCGTCCGCCCGGACGAGCTGCAAAAGCGCCTGCGCCCGGGCCAGGTGATCGAGTTCAAGAAGCGCGAAACCGTCGAAAGCCTGGTGGCGCGCCGCGTCGAATTCCTCGCGGGCTACCAGAACGCGGCCTATGCCGAGGAATACCGGCAGTTCGTGGACAAGGTCCGGCAGGCCGAATCGGCGCTCGGCAAGAGCGCGCTGGCCGAAACGGTGGCGCGCTACCTGTTCAAGCTCATGGCCTACAAGGACGAGTACGAGGTGGCGCGGCTGCACACCGACCGCAGCTTCCTCGCGCGGGTCGAGGGCATGTTCGAGGGCGAGGTGGGCAAGGACTTCAAGCTCAACTACCACCTCGCGCCGCCCATCATCGCCAGGAAGAACGCCAAGGGCCAGCTGCAGAAGCAGAAGTTCGGCCCCTGGATGCTCTCCGGCTTCCGGCTGCTGGCCCGGCTCAAGGGCCTGCGCGGCACGGCGCTGGACGTCTTCGGCCGCACCGAGGAGCGCAGGACCGAGCGCGCGCTGATCGGCGAGTACCGCGCGAGCATCGAGGAAGTGATTGCTGGCCTTCGCGCCGAGAACCATGCGCTGGCGCTGGAGATCGCAAGCCTGCCCGAGCAGATCCGCGGCTACGGCCATGTGAAGGAGCGCAACCTCGCCGCGGCCCGCACCCGCTGGAGCGAGCTGCTCGCCAAGTGGCGCAACCCGCAAGAGGCGCAGCGCGCCGCCGCGTGATTTTTCCGGAGGCCGGCCTGGCACCGCCGGCCGCATCGCGCGCTTGCTCCTGAAAAGCTAGCAAGAGACACGCAGCCGCAGCCCATGGAAAGCCCTGCCCCGCGCGCCGGATAAGCGCGCGGAGCGGGGCATTGCCACGAATACAATGCCCGCTGCTGCGCGCGGCCGACGCCGCCTCAAGCTCTGACTCGCGGCCTTTTCCACGGGGCCGCGGAACCGCGGGCCCGATCCGCGCTTCTGACATTCCTCTCTTCTCTCTGCTGGAGACTCTCTTGTTCATTTCCTCTGCTTTCGCCCAAACCGCACCCGCAGCTTCCGGCGGCGGCGACATGCTGTCCTCGCTGGGCAGCATGCTGCCCCTGGTGCTGATGTTCGTGGTGCTGTATTTCGTGATGATCCGCCCGCAAATGAAGCGCCAGAAGGAAGCGCGCGCCATGATCGAGGCGCTGGCCAAGGGCGACGAAGTGGCCACGGCCGGCGGCGTGCTCGGCAAGATCACCTCGCTCGGCGACCAGTACCTCGGCCTCGAAATCGCCAATGGCGTGGAGATCAAGATCCAGCGCAGCGCTGTGGTCCAGGTCCTGCCCAAGGGCGCCGTCAAGCAGTAAGCCCAGCAATCAACGCGCGGCTCGGCCTTGCGCTTTGCGGCGCATGGCCTCAAGTCACGCCTGTGTCCCATCTTTAATAAGTTTGTGAAAAGCGCCCGCTCATGAACCGTTATCCGGTCTGGAAGTACGCGATCATCGTGATCGTGCTGCTTGTGGGGTTGATCTATTCCCTGCCGAACTTCTTCGGCGAGGCGCCTGCCGTGCAGGTGTCCGCGGCCAAGTCCACCGTCAAGGTCGACGCGGCCACCCAGAGCCGGGTCGAGGAGGCGCTCAAGGCGGCCGGGCTCGCGCCCGACCTGCTCACGCTCGAGGGCGGCTCGCTGCGCGCGCGCTTCGCCACGCCCGACGAGCAGCTCAAGGCGCGCGACACGCTGCAGCGCACGCTGGTGCCCGATCCGGCCGATCCGCCCTACGTGGTGGCGCTGAACCTGGTCTCGCGCTCGCCGGCCTGGCTCACGGCGCTGCATGCATTCCCGATGTACCTGGGCCTGGACCTGCGCGGCGGCGTCGACTTCCTGCTGCAGGTCGACATGAAGGGCGCCATCGACAAGAAGGCCGAATCCTTCGCGAGCGACCTGCGCACCACCTTCCGCGACAAGGGCATCCGCGGCACCTCGGTGAACCGCAACGGCCAGGCCATCGAGGTCTCGTTCCGCGACGCGGCCGCGCTGGAAGCGGCCAAGCGCCTGATCCAGGACCAGTTCCAGGACCTCGCCACCACCGACAGCCAGGACGGCAGCAACTGGCGCCTGGTGGCCACCATCAAGCCCGAAGCCGCGCGCCGGCTCCAGGACGCGGCGCTCAAGCAGAACATCACCACGCTGCACAACCGGATCAACGAACTCGGCGTGGCCGAGCCGGTGATCCAGCAGCAGGGCCTGGACCGCATCGTGGTGCAGCTGCCCGGCGTGCAGGACACGGCCAAGGCCAAGGACATCCTGGGACGCACCGCGACGCTCGAGATGCGCCTGGTCGACGAAAGCGCCGAAGGCCGCGCGGCCGAACTGAGCGGCGGGCCGGTGCCCTTCGGCTCCGAGAAATTCCTCGAGCGCAACGGCCGCCCCGTGATCGTGAAGAAGCAGGTGCTGGTCACCGGCGAGAACCTCACCGACGCGCAGCCCGGCTTCGACCAGCAGAGCAACCAGCCCAAGGTCGACCTGACCATGGACGCCAAGGGCGGCCGCATCATGCGCGACGTGAGCCGCGAGAACTACAAGAAGCGCATGGCCATGCTGATCTTCGAGAAGGGCAAGGGCGAAGTGCTCACGGCCCCGTCGATCAACGGCGAGCTCGGCAACCGCTTCCAGATTTCCGGCTCGATGACCGTGGCCGAGGCCGCCGACCTCGCGCTGCTGCTGCGCGCCGGCTCGCTGGCCGCGCCGATGGAGATCATCCAGGAACGCACCATCGGCCCGAGCCTGGGCGCCGACAACATCGAGAAGGGCTTCAAGAGCGTGATGTATGGCTTCCTGGCCATCATGGTGTTCATGTGCGCCTACTACGCGCTGTTCGGCCTGTTCTCGTCGATCGCGCTGGCCGTCAACCTGATGCTGCTGGTGGCCATTCTCTCGATGCTGCAGGCCACGCTCACGCTGCCCGGCATCGCGGCCATGGCGCTGGCCATCGGCGTGGCCATCGACTCCAACGTGCTGATCAACGAGCGCGTGCGCGAGGAGCTGCGCAACGGCGCCTCGCCGCAGGCGGCCATCCACGCCGGCTACGACCGCGCCTGGGGCACGATCCTCGACTCCAACGTGACCACGCTGATCGCGGGCATCGCGCTGCTGGCCTTCGGCTCGGGCCCGGTGCGCGGCTTCGCGGTGGTGCACTGCATCGGCATCGTCACCTCGATGTTCTCCGCCGTGTTCTTCTCGCGCGGCCTCGTGAACTTCTGGTACGGCCAGAAGAAGAAGCTCAAGACGGTGTCGATCGGCACGGTCTGGCGCCCCAAGACCGACGGCACCGCCGTGGCTGAAGGCAAGTAAAGGTCAAGGACAAGCGCCATGGAATTCTTCCGCATCCACAAGACCATCCCGTTCATGCGCCACGCGCTGGTGCTGAACATCGTCTCCTTCGTCACCTTCGCGCTGGCGGTGTTCTTCCTGCTGCACCGCGGGCTGCACCTGTCGGTGGAGTTCACGGGCGGCACCGTGATGGAGGTGGCCTACCAGCAGTCCGCCGACATCGGCAAGGTGCGCGAGGCCATCGGCAAGCTCGGCTACCCCGACGTGCAGGTGCAGAGCTACGGCACCTCGCGCGACGTGCAGATCCGCCTGCCGGCGCAAAAGGGCATGAGCTCCGACCAGCAGAGCGCGCAGGTCATGCAGGCGCTCAAGTCGGTCGATCCCTCGGCCACGCAGCGCGGCATCGAGGTGGTCGGCCCGCAGGTCGGCGAGGAGCTCACCACCAACGGGCTCAAGGCACTCGGCATGGTGGTGGTGGGCATCATGATCTACCTGGCGATCCGCTTCGAATGGAAGTTTGCGCTTGCCACCGTGCTCGCCAACCTGCACGACGTGGTCATCATCCTGGGCTTCTTCGCCTTCTTCCAGTGGGAGTTCTCGCTCGCGGTGCTGGCGGCGGTGCTGGCGGTGCTGGGCTACTCGGTCAACGAATCGGTCGTGATCTTCGACCGGGTGCGCGAGAACTTCCGGCGCTACCGCAAGATGAACACCGTCGAGATCATCGACAACGCGATCACCTCGACCATCAGCCGCACCATCATCACGCACGGCTCGACGCAGCTGGTGGTGCTCTCGATGTTCTTCTTCGGCGGCCCGACGCTGCATTACTTTGCGCTGGCGCTGACCATTGGCATCTGCTTTGGCATCTACTCGTCCTGCTTCGTGGCGGCGGCCATTGCCATGTGGCTGGGCATCAAGCGCGAAGACCTGATCAAGGGCGGCCCGGCCAAGCGCGACGGCGGCTCCGAGGACGACCCGAACGCCGGCGCCGTGGTCTGATTGCGCCGGATCAACGGGACGCGCCGCGCAAAGCCCGCCGCCATGCCGCAGGTGATGCACACTTGTGCGGTGGCGCTTGCCGATGCAAGCTCTCGGCTTTCGCCGAAAAATAGAGTCCCGTTGGCCTTCCTGATCCTTCAATGAGCACCGCGCGGTCCGCTTCCTCCCTGCAGCTCGCACGCGAGACGCGCGAGCGCTTCGTTCGCGCCACCGAGGGCGTCATCGTCCCGCTGGCGCAGGCGATACGGGATCGCCTGACGCAGCAGGCCTCGGAAATCGGCAGTGCGCGCGCCATGCAGGAGAGCCGCGACGACTTCGTGGCGTTCCAGGGCCAGGCCTCGCAATGGGTGTCGCTCGCGCAGGCGGGCTGGCGCAAGTCGGTAGACGCGCCAGCAGGTGCGGTGCCCGCCGCGCCGGCCGCGAAGCTGCGGCTCGAACTCATCGGCGACGATGCCATGGAGAGCAGCATCCTGTCGTCGCGCCTGGCGCAGCTGATCCACGACAAGGCCAGCTTCGAACTCAGCGACCTGCGGCTGCGCATCCAGTTCCTGGAAGGCACCGCAGAACTCGACGCCCACGACGTGCTCAGGCCCGAAACCCTGGCCCGGCTGCTGGTGGACCAGTGGCTGGCGGCCGGCCTGAGCCGCGCGCTCTGGGCCCGCGTGCAGGACACCGTGCAGCAGCAGCTGGTCGGCGTGGTCGTCAAGGCCTACGAAGACGCCAACGCCTTCCTGGTTTCGCAGGGCGTGATGCCCGAAATCGATCTCAAGAGTTTCGTGCGCCGCACCGGCAGCAGCACCACCGGCGGCGGCGCCACCGGGCCGGCCACGATGCCGGCCTCGCCCCATGCCGGCGGCGCCATGCGGCCAGCAGGGGCCGTGCAGCGCCAGGGCGGTGCCGATACATCCCCGCAGGCACGGGGGGCGTTCGCGCCGTCCGCGCCGGCCTTCACCACGGGCGGCTCGCCGCTGCTGGCCGCGCGCCAGCGTGCGCAGACGGCGCTGCTGAGCCTCAAGCGCTTTGTCGCCGCGCGCATCGGCGCGGAAACGCCGGCCTCGCCTTCGGCTTCGATGACGACCACGGGAATGGACGGCCATGCGGCCGTCGCGGGGTCCGGCGCGACCGGTGCGGCTGCCCCGCGTGCCGTCTCCCAGACCTTCGCCGGCATGATCGCCGAGGCCGAAGCCGCCTACCGGGCCGCCGCCACGCAGTACATGCAGGGCTCGGCGCCGGGCGCCGCGGAGCAGGCCACCCTCATCCAGCAGGCCTCGGTCGACCTTCGGCGGCGCAGCGCGGAACTCAAGAAAAAGGCGCCCACCACCGCCGACAAGGCCACGGTCGAGATCGTCGCGCTCATGTTCCAGGCCATCCTTGCCGAGGAGCGCATTCCCTTCTCGGCGCGCGTGTGGTTTGCGCGCCTGCAGATGCCGGTGCTGCGCGTGGCCATTGCCGAGCCCGAGTTCTTCGGCACGCTGCAGCACCCGGCGCGCATGCTGATCGACCGCATGGGCTCCTGCGTGATGGGCTTCGATGCCGCGGCCATCTCGGGCAGTGCGCTCGAGGGCGAGATCCGCCGCGTGGTGCAGGTGATCGAGCAGTATCCCGAAACCGGCCAGCGCGTCTTCAAGCTGGTGTTCGACGAGTTCGTGGCCTTCCTGAACCGCTATCTCACGCAAAGCGACGCCACCCAGCGCGTCATGAGCGTGGCGCAGCAAGTCGAGCAGAAGGAAACGATGGCGATCCAGTACACCATCGAGCTGCGCAAGATGCTCAACGACATGCCGGTGCGCGAGGAGATCCGCGAGTTCCTCTTCAAGGTCTGGGCCGAGGTGCTGGCGATTGCCGCGCTGCGCTACGGCGCCCAGGGCGAGCAGACGGTGATGCTCAAGCGCGTGGCCTCCGAGCTGGTGTGGGCGGCGAGCGCCAAGCCCAACCGCGCCGACCGCGCCCGCGTGATCCAGGACCTGCCGCAGCTGCTGCAGCGCCTGCGCCTGGGCATGAACCTGCTGGGCATCATCGACGAGCCGCAGGAAGCCCACATCAAGGCCATCGGCGCCACCTTGTCCGATGCCTTCCTGTCGAAGACCGAGGCCATTCCCGCGGCCAAGATCGAGGCGATGGCCGAGCGCCTCGCGCACCTGGAAGATTTCGTCACCGACGACGGCGGCGCCTCCAGCCTGCCGCTCGATGCGACCAGCATCGAACTGCTGCTGGGCGTGGATGCAGCCTCGATCGAGGTCGTGGCCGACACCGTGGGCGGCGTACCGGCCGAAGACATGCTGGCCTGGGCCCACGAGCTGGAGGTGGGCAACTGGTTCATGCTCGACCACAACGACCGCGTGAGCCAGGTGCAGTTCGTCTGGCGCAGCGACCGCAAGCAACTGCACCTGTTCGCCTCGGCCGACGGCCGCAGCTTCCTGATCCAGGTCGGCCGGCTGGCCAACTACCTGCAGGCCGGCCTGCTGGTGCCCGCCGAGGAAGAAACGCTCACGGTGCGCGCCACGCGCGAGGCGCTGGCCAAGCTCGATGCGAATCCGGAGCGCCTGCTGAACTAGCCGGCTAGTGCGCGACGCGGCCTTCGCGGCTTTCGCAGAGTTCGTCGAGCACCAGCGCATCGGGCTCGATCCCGGTGCTCCAGTGCACCATCAGCACGATGATCTTGAGCTCGTCGAGCGCGACCGGATCGCCCGGCGCCGCCATGGCGCGCTCGATGACGATCTCGCGCAGGCCGCAGGACAGCACGTTCGACGATTCGAGAAAGCGGATGAAGCCCAGGCAGTCGGCGCCCAGATGCTCCTGCTCGGCCTGCGAGTAGACCCGCATGGCGTTGTCCGACTGGGGCAGGGCCGCTTCGGGCGCGCCGCGCAGCGTGACCGTGGCCACGGTGTCGTCGCCGGGACTTCGTTCGAACTGCAGGCCCTGGGTGGCAAGGCTCAGGCCGTCGAGCCAGTGCAGCGCATCGCGGATTTCTTCGGGCTCGAAGCCGTGGGCGCTGAGCTTGCGGCCCAATTGCTGGGGTTCGGGGCAGGCATCGCCGCGCCAATAGTTTTCGTAGACAAACACGAGCACTTCGAACATGGGCCCAATATAGCCGAGGAAACGATGGCTCGCCCCCAGGGCTTCATGCACCTCGTGTCACTTCGCGGTGTTTCACGAAAAAGCGGGCGCGGGCCCGGGCGTCAGCCGATGGCCGCTCTCTGGAACAGGCCGCCGGGCAGCCGCGCGACGTGGCCGTCGAGCTCGAGTTCGAGCAGCCTGGCCTGCAGCGCGGCGGCGCTCCAGCCGGTGCGCGCGCCCAGCGCGTCCAGGCTCACGGGATCGAAACCGAGCGCGTCCAGCAAGGGTTCTTCGCGCGCGGCGGACACGGCGCCGGCATCGCCGTTCACGGCCGCCGGTGCCGCCGCGCTGCCCGCGTGCAGAAAAGACGGCAGCTCCTCGAGGATGTCGTTGACCGATTCGACCAGCTTCGCGCCCTGGCGGATCAGCGCATGGCAGCCGCGCGACTGCGGCGAATGGATCGAGCCCGGAATGGCGAACACTTCCTTGCCCTGCTCCGAGGTGAGCCGCGCGGTGATCAGCGAGCCCGAGGCGAGCGCGGCCTCGACCACCAGCGTGCCGCGCGCCAGGCCGGCGATGAGGCGGTTGCGCTTGGGAAAGTTCTGCGTGAGCGGCGGCGTGCCGAGCGGCAGCTCGCTCACGATCAGGCCCTGCAGCGTGATGCGGTGCGCGAGGTCGCGGTGCCGCGCCGGATAGACGCGGTCCAGGCCGGTGCCCACCACGGCCACCGTGGCCAGCCGCGGCATGTCGCCGGCCGCATCGAGTGCGCCCTGGTGCGCGGCGCCATCGACGCCGAGCGCGAGGCCCGACACCACCGGCAGGCCCGCGTCGCCCAGCGCGCGCGCAAAGGCGCGGGCGTTGGCGGCGCCCTGCGGCGTGGGATTGCGGCTGCCGACCACCGCAATGCTGTGGCCGAGTTGGGTCAGGTCGAAGTCCGCGGCGCCGAGCACGTAGAGCATCAGCGGCGGGTCGGCCATCTCGAGCAGCGAGGCGGGGTAGGCGGCATCGCCCAGCGTGACCAGGCGGCGCGCGGCACCGTCATCGTGGCCGGGCTGCAGCCACTGCCAGGTCTGGTCGACTTGGGCCTGCAAGCCCGGCGGCGGTTGGTGCAGCGCGTCGGCCTGCGCCGCCGACACCACCTGGCGCAGCGCCTCGCCGGTCTGCGCAAAGACTTTCTCGGGCAGGCCGAAAGCCGCCAGCAGCCGGCGCGCGGCGCCATCGCCGATGCCCGGCGTCAGTGAAAGCCGCAGCCAGCCTGCGAGTTCTGCTCGGTCCAAATGAAGCGGAGAAAGAAGAAAGCGGAAAAAGTGTCAGGGATTGACGAGGAAGTCGCCCGCCTTCGGAGTGTCGGTGATCTCGAGCACCAGTGCGTACGAAACCTTTTCGAAGGGCCGGAACACCATCAAGAGGCCGATGCGTTCGTTCGGCAGCTTGATGGTTTCCTTGCGCGCGCCGGTGCGGTCGAGAATGGTCTCGCCGTTCTTCAGGATGGCCAGCACGTGGCCGCTGTCGATGCCGTCGCGGGTGCCCTTGTTGATGGCCACCACCTGGTTCTGGGCCGCGAACTGCACCGCGTTGCCATAGACCGAGATGATGCGGCCCTCGACCTGCGAGGAGGGCGCGCGCGGCACATAGCTCAGCAGCTGGCGCGGTGGCTCGGGCAGCAGGCGGTCGCCGGCGCGGATTTCCTCGCGCGCCGCGATGATGTCGACGCTGGCCGGCACCACGGTGATGACGTCCTTGTCGTCGGTGGTTTCGACCGTGGTCGATTCGCCGCGCTGGAGCTGCGCCTTGCCCAGGTACTGCGCCTCGTAGCCGAGGATTTCACCGGTTCCCGGGTCCTTGAGAGGCGTGGCGCTGCGGAACACGCGGAAATTCTTCAGCGGGCCCGGCGTTTCGAGCAGCGGCGTCTCGGCATTGCCGCGCGCATAGGCGCGGTCGCCGCGCGACAGCAGGACGCGGCTGTCGTTGCCGGCAACGATGCGCGGCGCGGCCTGCAGCGTGTCGGCATCGACCACGATCGGCTCGCTCAGGAAGGGCTCGATGATGCTCGGGTTGAGCGTGGGCAGGGCCATGCCGGCCAGCGAGTCGAAGCGCGTGCGCGGCGACAGCTTGATGGTGCCGCCATCGGCGCTGCCGCCCGCGCCGCGGCGCATGGTCAGGCGTGCGCGGCCGCCGGTCTTGTCCAGGTAGAGGACCTGGCCGGGGTAGATGCGGTGCGGGTTCGCGATCTCGCTGATGTTCATGCCCCACAGTTCCGGCCAGCGCCAGGGACGCAGCAGGTACAGGCGCGAGATCGCCCAGAGCGTGTCGCCGGGCTTGACCGTGTATTCGTCGGGCGCATTGGGCGCCAGTTCGCTCAGCGGAACGCCGGTCTGGGCGGTTTGCTGGGCGGTGGCGCGCTGCTGTGGCGTGATGGGGTAGTTCTGTGCCCAGGCCGCCGTCGTGCCGCCGGTGATCACCGCAAGGGCAGCCAACGTGGCGAGAAGATGCGGGCGCTGGCGGACAGTGATTCGGAGCTTTTTCATGTCTGGATGGGTGAGCGCGCCGCGTATCGGCGCACATACGAATCTCACAATTTGCTACGAATTCTGCGCCCGAAGCCCTTGGGAGGGCAACGTTTTCAGGCGATCCGGAGTCGCCGCGTCGCGGAATTGGCGAAAATAGCCACAACTTTCTCCCTGTTTCATGGCCAAACGAATCATTCTGAGTTACCCGGACAAGCGCCTGCACACGGTTGCCAAGCCCGTGCAGGGCGTCGACGCGCGCATCAAGGCCCTGGTGGCCGACATGCTCGAGACCATGTACGACGCCAGCGGCATCGGCCTGGCCGCGACCCAGGTCGACGTGCACGAGCGGCTGGTCGTCATCGACGTGTCCGAGGAGCGCAACGAGCCGCTGGTGCTCATCAATCCCGAAATTATCTGGGCAAGCGACGAAAAGGTGTTGAACGAAGAGGGCTGCCTTTCGGTGCCGGGCATCTACGACGGCGTCATGCGTTCCACCTCGGTCAAGGTCCAGGCGCTGGACGAGAACGGCGAGCTGCGCACCATCGAGGCCGAAGGCCTCCTGGCCGTGTGCATCCAGCACGAGCTCGACCACCTGCTGGGCAAGGTGTTCGTCGAATACCTGTCGCCGCTCAAGCGCAACCGCATCAAGAGCAAGCTGCTCAAGCAGCAGCGCGAAGAGGCCAAAGAGGGCCGGGCGTGACAGCTTCCCTGCGGCCCTGGGCGCTCGGCCTTGCCGCAGCAGGGCTCATGCTCGCGGGCTGCGCCAGCGAACCCACGCGCATTGCCCCCGGCACCACCGCCGCCGAAACCCTGCAGCGCCTGGGTGCGCCCACGGGCCGCTATCCGCTCAATGGCGGCGGCGAGCGCCTGCAGTATTCGCGCATGCCGGCGGGCTTCGAGGTGGTCGACATCGACGTCGACGCCTCCGGCAAGGTCGTCTCCGTGACCCAGGTGCTCAGCGAGGCGCGCTTCGGCCACGACATCAAGGTCGGCCAGTGGCGCCAGAACGATGTGCTCGCCTTCTACGGCCGGCCCTATGAAACCAGCCGCGTCAGCTCCTTCGACGGCGTGGTCTGGAGCTGGCGCTACAAGGCCGTGAACGAGCGCCGCATGCTCTATATCTACATCGACCCCACCGGCGTGGTCCGCCGCTATCACACGGGGGACGACCTCGAACTCGATCGGATCCGCGATTGACCCCGCTGAAAGTCGTTTTTGCGGGCACGCCCGAGTTCGCGCGCGCCGCGCTCGAAGCCATTGCCGCCGCCGGCCATGAGATCGCGCTGGTGCTGAGCCAGCCCGACCGGCCCGCGGGCCGCGGCATGAAGCTGCAGGCCTCGCCCGTCAAGCAATGCGCCGTTGCCCACGGCTGGCCGGTGGCGCAGCCGCGCAGCCTGCGGCTGGACGGCAAGTACCCGCAAGACGCCGTGGCCGCGCGCGAGGCCCTGCTGGCGGCCCGGCCCGACGTGATGGTGGTGGCGGCCTACGGCCTCATCCTGCCGCAATGGGTGCTCGACCTGCCGGTGCACGGATGCCTCAACATCCACGCCAGCCTGCTGCCGCGCTGGCGCGGCGCGGCGCCGATCCATCGCGCCATCGAGGCCGGCGACGCGCAGACCGGCATCACCATCATGCAGATGGACGCCGGCCTGGACACCGGCGACATGCTGCTGCGCGAAGCCGTCGACATCGGCAGCGACACCACCGCGCGGCTGCACGACCGGCTGGCCGAGCTGGGCGGCCGCCTGATCGTCCAGGCGCTGGCCGACATCGGCCGCCTCGCGCGCACGCCGCAGCCGGCCGAAGGCGTCACCTACGCCAGCAAGGTCGAGAAGCACGAAGCCCAGATCGACTGGAACCAGCCGGCCGACGCGATCGTGCGGCGCATCCGGGCCTTCGACCCGTTCCCGGGCGCCAACAGCGTGCTCGATGGCGAGACCATCAAGCTCTGGGCCGCGCATGCGGCGCCGCCGGCCGAGGTTTCGGCCGCGCCGGGCACCCTGCTGGCCGTGAGCGACGCCGGCGTGGCGGTGGCGGCGGCCGGCTCGGTGGTGATGGCCACCGAACTGCAGCGGCCCGGCGGCAAGCGCCTGGCCGTGGCCGACTTCCTGCGCGGCTTCGACCTGAAGCCCGGGCAGCGGTTCGGCTGATGTTCCTTTCCGCAGCCATTCGCCGCCGCCCCGAATTCCGCGCCGGCATCCGCGACATGTCCTCGGCCGCGCTGGGCATCGGCGCCTGGGGCCTCATGACCGGCGTGGCCATGGTCAAGTCGGACATGAGCGTGCTGGAGTCGGTGGCCATGACGCTGCTGGTCTACGCCGGCAGCTCCCAGCTCGCGGCCATTCCGCTGCTGTTCGCGGGCGCGCCGGCCTGGGTGATCCTGGCCACGGGCTTTTGCGTCAACCTGCGCTTCGTGGTCTTCAGCCTGCACCTGCGGCCCTACCTCATGCACATGCCGCGCTGGCGCCGCATGACGCACGGCTACCTCACGGCCGACCTGAGCTATGCGCTCTTCACTCGGCAGTACGCCGCGCCGCCGGCCACCGCTGCCGAGCAGCAGTCGCAGGAGGCCTACCTCACGGGCAACTACTTCGTGACCTGGTGCTCCTGGATGGGCATGAGCCTTCTGGGCATTGCGCTGGCCAACTTCATTCCGCAGAGCTGGGGCCTGGGCTTTGCCGGCGTGCTGAGCCTGGTGGCAATCGTCTGCTCGATGGCCACCACCCGGCTGCGCGTGCTGGCCGCGCTGGTCGCGAGCGCCACCGCGGTGGCCGCCTATGCCCTGCCGCTCAAGCTCAACATCGTGGTGGCCATCGGCGCCGCGGTGCTGCTGTGCTTCTGGCTCGAGAAGCGGTTCGGGCTCGACCCCGACGCGGAGGACGACAAGTGAAGGGCACCGACCTGTGGACGATGGGCGTGATCGTCGGGCTGGCCGCGGTCACGGTGCTCACGCGCTGCTTCTTCTTCATCCTCGACCGGCCCTGGGGCCTGCCCGAGTGGGCGCACCGTGCGCTGCATTACGCACCGGCCGCCGCGCTGGCCGGCGTGATCGCGCCCGAGATCGTGATGACCCAGGGCCACCTGATCACCACGCTGCACGACGCCCGCCTGTATGCGGCCGTGGTCGGCGCCGCTTACTACTACTGGCGGCGCGGCGTGCTCGGCACGATGCTCGCGGGCATGGCGGTGTACTTGCCGCTGCACCTGGGCCTGGGCTGGTAGGCCGTGCTTCTTTTCAGTCCAGCTTCACGCCGGCGGCCTGGATGATCCTGCCCCAGCGCTCGCTCTCGGCACGCGAGAGCTTGTAGAAATCCTGCGGCGTGCCCGGCAGCGCCTCGAAGCCGAACTCCGAGAACAGCTTCGCCACCTTGGGCGCCTTCATCGCCTTGTGCAGTTCGCCGTTGATGCGCGCCACCGCCTCGGGCGGCATGCCGGCCGGGCCGATCAGGCCGTGGAAGGCATAGGCGTTGACGTCGCTGAAGCCGGCCTCGACGAAGGTGGGCACCTCGGGCAGTGCGCTCGCGCGCTGCGGCAGCGCGATGGCCAGCACCCGCACCTTGCCAGCCTTGATGATCGGCAGGCCCGAGGCCAGGTCGAGCATCATCGTGGGCACCTGGCCGCCCATCAGGTCGGTCATGGCGGGCGCGGCGCCCTTGTAGGGCACGTGCGTGATCGTCAGGCCGGCCTTCTGCTTGAAGAGCTCCATCGCCATGTGGTGCGGCGAGCCATTGCCGGGCGAGGCATAGCTCGCCTTCTCCGGGTTGGCCTTCACGTAGCGCACGAACTCGGCCACGTTCTTCGCGGGAAAGTCCGGGTGCACCACCAGCGCTACCGGAAAGCGGCCGATGGCGCCGATGTAGGTGAAGTCGCTCGCGGGCTTGTAGGGCAGCTTGGCGAACATGTGCTCGTTGAAGAGCAGCGCCGCGTTCTCGGCCTGCATGATGGTGTAGCCGTCGGGCCTGGCCTGCATCAGCACCGAGACGCCGATGTTGGTCGAGGCGCCGGGCCGGTTGTCGATGATGAGCGGCTGCCCGAGCGACGGCTGCATCGCCTCGGCCAGCGAGCGCGCGAGGTTGTCGGTGCCGCCGCCGGCCACGTAGGGCACGATCCATTTGACGGGCTGGCTCGGGTAGGCGGCAGGCTGCTGCGCCGATGCGAAAGGGCTCGCCAGCGCGAGGGCCGCGGCCATGAGGGGAATCAGTCGCTTCATCGTTTCTTGTCTCCATTGCTTGTCTTGGAATCTGTTCAGCTCATTCGCCGCGCAGCGTCTGCCACAGTTCGCGGTCGCGCTCCGCGGTCCACACCACGGGGTGTTCGATGCCGCGCAGTTCGTCGTAGGCGCGCGAGACGTCGAAGGGCAGCACGTGCTGGAACACGGGCCAGCTGCCGAAGCGCGGCGCCATGGCCGCTTCGGCGCGTGCGAAGCAGCCCTTGAGCGTTTCGCCCGCGGCCATGCCGGCCTTCACGCTGTCGAGCAAGGCCTGGAGAAAGGCCTGGGTGAGTCCGATGGCCTCGGCGCATTCGGCCTCGCCCTGCAGCACGGCGCCGCGGCCCGGCACCAGCACGCGCGGCTTCAGCGCGCGCACCGCATCGAGCGTGCCGGACCAGTCGCCGATGTAGGCGTCGCCGGCGTAGACGCCGCAGTGGTTCTCGACCACGTCGCCCGAGAACAGCACGCCGCAGTCGGGCAGCCACGCGACCGTGTCGCCGCTCGAATGGCCGCGGCCCAGCGCCATCAGGCGAAGCTCGCGGCCTTGGCTGCGGCCAGGGCCGAGCCACAGGCTCATCTCGCGCTCGAAGCTCTGCGTCGGGAAGGTCAGGCCCGGGATCTCTTCCACGCCCGCGAAGAGGCGCGGGAAGCGGCCGACCTCGGAATCGAAATCGGCCTGGCCGCGCGTGCGGATCCAGTCCAGCGTGCCGTTGCTCGCGATGATGGCCTCGACCTCGCCGAAAGCGCTCGCGCCCATCACGCGCACCGCGTGGTAGTGCGTGAGCACGATGGTCTTGATCGGTTTGTCGGTCACCGTGCGGATGGCTGCGAGAAAGTCGCGCGCCATGCGCGGTGTGGGGCGCGTGTCGATCAGCACCACCTGCTCGTCACCGACGACGAAGCCGCAGTTGGGATCGAAGTCGCTGATGTAGCCGTACACGTTGGGTGCGAGTTCGCGCAGCTGCGGCTTCTGCTCGCGCGTGTCGGACGCCGAGGCAAAGGAGACGTTGGCGGTCATGGGGTTTCCGGAGTTGTCGTGGGGTCTTCGGCCGCGGCGTGGATGCAGGCGAGCAGCACGGCTTGGTCGCCGCACTGGTTGGCCAGCAGCAGCACGAGGCGGGCGTTGAGGTCGGCGCTCTGCGCTTCGCCGAGGCCCTCGTGCGCGGCGAGCAGCGCGGCGTAGAAGCCGTCAGGGTCGGGGATGCGGGGCTCGGTGATCATCATGGGGCGTGGTGGTCGAGGGCGAGCGCGGTGCGCAGCGCGGCGGCGATGGCATCGGGCGTGGCGCGCGGCAGCGTCGCGGCGCGGTAGGCATCGGGCCGCACGAGCACGAAGCTGCCCGCGTCGCGCAGGCCGAGGTGGCGCACGAGCGTCTCGTCGGCCTGCAGCGCCGGCAGCCCGCTGTCGCCGCCGATCGCGAGCAGGCGCAGCGGCAGCGCCGCCGTGGCATCCATCGCCGCGGCGGCCGCGGCGCGTGTGGGTGCCAGCCACAGGCCCAGGCACTGCGTGCCCTCGGCCAGCAGCTGCATCAGCGTGGTCTCGCGGCCATCGGCCCAGCGCAGCGGCAGGTTCTGCACCGTGCGTGCGCCTTCCGGCAGCTGCGGCGCGGGCGGATAGTCGTTGGCGACCGACATGCGGCCGGTGTTGACCAGCGCACGCGCGAACGGATGGCGCGCGGCCAGCGCCACCACCGCGCGGCGCAGCGTGTGCTCGGCCGGCGAGCGCGGCGCAAGAAAGCGCGCCGAGCGGCTCGTGACCTTCAGGTTCTCCTTCGCGGCCGGCCGCCGTTCGGCGTCGTAGCTGTCGAGCAGCGCATCGTTCGCTTGGCCTTGCACGACCAGCGCCAGCTTCCAGCCGAGGTTGGCCGCATCCTGGATGCCGCTGTTGCCGCCGCGCGCGCCGAAGGGGCTCACCACGTGCGCGGCATCGCCGATGAAGAACACGCGGCCGTGGCGGAAACTGTCGAGCAGGTGGTCGCGGTAGCCGTACGGGCCGATCCAGACGAACTCGAACTCCACGCCCGGCCCGAGCTGCTCGCGCAGCCGCGCGCCCGCCACTTCGGGCCGGCTGATGTGGGCGGTGTCGCAGTCCTCGGGCATCTGGTAGTCGATACGCCAGACGCCGTCGGCCATCAGGTGCTGCCAGACGCCGCGGCCCTCGTTGAAGGGCGCGTCGACCCAGGTCCAGCGCTCGGTGGGCAGCGGCTTCTTGAAGCGCACGTCGCTGATGCACCAGCGGTCGGTGCTGCGCGAGGCATGCGCGTCGATGCCGAGCTGCGTGCGGATCGGGCTGTTGGCGCCGGTCGCATCGATCAGGCGGTCGGCTTCGATCGTGTAGCGGCCGGCGGGCGTTTCAATGTCGATGCGCACGCCATCGCTCAGGGGCTCGATGCGCGTCACGCGGCTCTTCCAGCGCACGTCGGTGAGGCCGAGTTCGAGGATGCGCTCGACCAGGAACCACTCGATGTAGAACTGCTGCAGGTTGATGAAGGGTGGCTGCCTCGAGACGCTCTCCGCCTGCAGGTTGAAGCTGTAGACCTCCTGCTCGCCCGAGAAGGTGCGCCCGAGCGACCAGGTGATGCCCTTGGCCGCGATGCGCTCGCAGATGCCCAGGCGCTCGAAGATCTCGAGGCTCTTCTGCGCATAGCAGATGCCGCGCGAGGACGCGCCGCGCACGCCGACGGTGTCGTCCTCGTCGAGCAGCACCGCGCGCACGCCGCGCTGCGCGAGGTCGCAGGCCAGCGTGAGGCCCGAGGGGCCGGCGCCGACGATCACGATCGGGTGGCGGACGATCTCCGTACGGCCCAGTTCGGGCGGTGGCGTGAACGGCCAGACCGGCAGCTCGTAGGCCGGTGCAAATGCAAAGCTTTCCATGGCTCCTCTACAGCGCGTGGGCGAATTCGGCGATGGCATCGGCCGCCTTGGGAATCAGCTCGGGCTGGCCCGCGAGGTAGTGGTTGCCGCCCACGATGTCGACATTGCGGATGCGCGCGCCGCCCGCGGCCATCCACGCATCGCGCGTGCTCGGGAAGGTCGACTGGTCGCCGGTGTAGGTCAGCAGCAGCTTCGGCACCGCGGTGCGCGCGAGATTCGTTGGCCCGTCGGCCTGCGAGCGCGAAGACCATTGCGAGAGGAAGGCCGTGAGCGAAGTGGTGCGGCCCATCGCATTGGCCGAGTAGTTGACCTGGCGCGCATCGCCCCACACGCTGCCCGGCAGGCGGTCGTTGGCATCGAGCGACAGATCCACGCAGCGCGGATCGGCATGCGTGCGGTAGACGATGAAGGTCTGGTCGCGCGGTGCGCCCGGGGTGCCGCGCAGCAGCGCGAGGCGGTCGACGCACCACTGCTCGATGCGATCGAGCCGCGCCTGCTGCGCCGCGCTGAAGCGCGCGAGAAAGCCGCGGTCGTAGGGCATGCGGTGGCGCGGGTCGTACATGTCGAGCTCGGGGTCCACCGAGAGCGGGTCGTGCTCGTCGGTGACCGAGGGGTCGATCCAGTCGCGCATCAGCCGCGTGCGGCCCAGGTGCGCGGCGCACAGCGCAATGCCGTCCACGGGCGGCAGGTCGGCCGGGTGCAGGTGCGTGGGGTCGCCGTCGGGCAGGTGGGTGGCGGTGAGCTTCTCGGCCTGCGCCTGGTAGAAGGCCGAGAGCGCCGCGCCGCCGGAGTTGCCGACCAGGAACACCTTCTCGTAGCCGGCCGCGCGCAGGTACTGCACGCCGGCGCCCAGGTCCTGGATCGCACGCTCCATCAGCAGCACCGTGTCGTTGCCCACGTAGCGCGAGTTCAGCCCCATGCAGCAGATGCCGCGCTCGGCCAGCGGGCCGATCAGGTAGTGGCCCATGAAGTTGCTGGTCGGATGCATCACGATGGCCGCGATTCTTTTCGGGCCCGGCGGCGCGCGGAAGGCGCCGTAGATGCGTGGGCGCAGCATCTGCAGGCCCGACTGGCTCTCCATGGCCGCGCCGGGCTTCACGTCGATGACGGCGAGTTGCAGCTCAGGCATGCGACGCGTCCTTCGCTGCGCGCAGCCCGGCCTTGCGCGCGGTCCACGCATCGAGGTCTGCGCGGGCGCGCAGTGCATGCGCCTCCATCTCGGCCTGCGGCACCGTCGGCGTGGTGAGCTCGACGCGAAGGCCGTTGGGATCGAAGAAGTAGATCGATTCGATGATGTGGTGGTCGGTCACGCCCAGCACCTCGACGCCGGCGCCCTCGAGCCGTGCCTTGGCGGCGAGCAGGTCGGCCACGGAATCGACCCGCAGCGCGATGTGGTTGACCCACGCCGGCGTGTTGGGCGAGGGCAGCGCGGCGATGTCGTCGCCCAGGTCGAAGAAGGCGATGTACGAACCGTCGCGCATGCGAAAGAAGATGTGCACGTAAGGGCAGTACTCGCCCGTGCTCGGTACGTGGTCGCTCTTGATGACGTGCGCAAGCGGCAGGCCCAGCAGGTCTTCGTAGAAGCGGCGGGTTTCCTCGCTGTCGCGGCAGCGCCAGGCGAAATGGTGCAGCCCGCGAACTGGCGGGGCCGCGGGGGCGGTCGTCGGCATGGCTTTGTGGTCTCCGGTGAGCCGCGATTGGGCAATGCCGCGTCTTATGATGCAATCGAAATTAATTCATCGATTGATGAAATAAACATATGAATCTGACCCTGCGCCAATTGCGCGCCTTCGCGGCCGTGGCCGAGACCGGCAGCTTCACCGCGGCCGCGCAGCAGCTGCACCTCACGCAGTCGGCGCTCAGCGTGCTGGTGCGCGAGCTCGAGCGCGAGATGGGCGTGCAGCTGCTCGACCGCCACACGCGGCGCGTGCAGTTGTCCGAGGCCGGGCGCGAGTTCCTGCCCTCGGTGCACCGGCTGCTGGGCGACCTTGCGGGCGCGGTGGCCGGCGTCACGGATTTGCGTGACAAGAAGAAAGGGCTGTTGCGGCTTGCAGCGCCGCAGCTCATGGCCTGCACGCTGATGCCGCGCGTGATCGCGCTCTACCGCGAGGCGTTCCCCGACGTCGATGTGCGCCTGGCCGACACGCTGCCCGAGCACCTGCTGGCCGGCGTGACGGCCGGTGACGTGGAGCTTGCGGTGGGGCAGGACGTGGCGGTCGACGGCGCCGTCGAGCGCCGCACCCTCTTTCGCGACCGGCACTGGCTGATCTGCCCGCCCGGCCACGCCTTTGCGAAGCGCCGCAAGGTGCGCTGGCATGAACTCGGCCCCTACACCTTCATCGCGCCCACGCGCGACTTCCGCCAGCGCGTGCTGCCCGAGCTGGCGCCGGCCGAGCGCGAGCTCATGCTGCGCCCGGGCACCCAGGAGGTGTCGTACATGACCACCGCGCTCGGCATGGTGGCCTCGGGGCTCGGGCTCACGGTGTGCCCGACCTATTCGGCGCCGCTGGTGCGCGCCCACGGCCTGCAGATGGTGCGGCTCGAATCGCCCGACTTCCACCGCGAGGTGTGCATCTACAGCGCGGCGCGGCGCACCCTCTCGCCGGCTGCCGCGAGCTTTGTCGAGATCCTCGAGCGCCATGCCCGGACGCAGCCCAGGGCCGGATGAAAAGCATCGGCGGGCCGCACGAGGCGCATAGAGCGGCGCCGGGGCCAAACCTACAATGGAAGGCGACCTGTCTTCCACCACCTTCTCCAGATCCATGAACGTCATTCGATTCACCGACCTCTGCGCGCAGGGCAAGGCCGCCGGCCAGCGCGTCTTCATTCGTGCCGACCTCAACGTGCCGCAGGACGATGCCGGCAACATCACCGAAGACACGCGCATCCGCGCCTCGGTGCCCTGCATCCAGCTGGCGCTCGACGCCGGCGCCGCCGTGATGGTGACCTCGCACCTGGGCCGCCCGACCGAAGGCGAATTCAAGCCCGAGGACTCGCTCGCCCCCGTCGCCAAGCGCCTGGGCGAGCTGCTCGGCCGCGAAGTGCCGCTGGTCGCCAACTGGGTCGACGGCGTCGACGTGAAGCCCGGCCAGGTCGTGCTGCTCGAGAACTGCCGCGTCAACAAGGGCGAGAAGAAGAACGACGAAGGCCTGGCCCGCAAGCTTGCCGCGCTCACCGACATCTACGTGAACGACGCCTTCGGCACCGCCCACCGCGCCGAAGCCACCACCTACGGCATTGCGCAGTTCGCCAAGGTGGCGGCGGCCGGTCCGCTGCTCGCGGCCGAGATCGACGCCATCACCAAGGCGCTGGCCCAGCCCAAGCGGCCGCTGGTGGCCATCGTGGCGGGCTCCAAGGTCAGCACCAAGCTCACCATCTTGAAGAGCCTGTCGGCCAACGTCGACCAGCTGATCGTCGGCGGCGGCATCGCCAACACCTTCATGCTCGCGGCCGGCCTTTCGATCGGCAAGTCGCTGGCCGAGCCCGACCTGGTCAACCAGGCCAAGGCGGTGATCGAAGCCATGCGCGCGCGCGGCGCCGACGTGCCGATCCCGGTGGACGTGGTCACGGCCAAGACCTTCGCGGCCGATGCGCCCGCCACCGTCAAGGACGCGGACTCCGTGGCCGACGACGACCTGATCCTGGACATCGGCCCCAAGACCGCCGCGATCCTGGCCGCGCAATTGCGCAAGGCCGGCACCATCGTCTGGAACGGCCCGGTGGGCGTGTTCGAGTTCGACGCCTTCGCGGGCGGCACCAAGGCCATCGCCCAGGCCATTGCCGAGAGCAGCGCCTTCTCGATTGCCGGCGGCGGCGACACGCTCGCGGCCATTGCCAAGTACGGCATCGAGAAGCAGGTCGGCTACATCTCGACCGGCGGCGGCGCCTTCCTCGAAGTGCTCGAGGGCAAGACGCTTCCCGCTTTCGAAATCCTTGCCAAGCGTGCCGCGGGCTGATTTTTCGCGCCCGCGCCGCGGTGCCCGCTTCCTGTTGTCGCACAAAGTGTATACAGTAGCGGATACAAAATGGAGACAAGCTCAATGATCACGGATCGCCTTCCCCGCCACGCCACCAAGATCGTCGCCACGCTCGGCCCGGCGTCCAACACGCCCGAGCTGCTGGAGCAGATGATCCTGAACAAGGTCAGCGTGGTGCGGCTCAATTTCAGCCATGGCACCGCGCAGGACCACATCGACCGCGCCGCCATGGTGCGCGAGGCCGCACGCAAGACGGGCCGCGAGGTGGCGATCATGGCCGACCTGCAGGGCCCCAAGATCCGCGTCGGCAAGTTCGCGCAGGGCAAGGTCTGGCTCGAGCCGGGCGCCAAGTTCGTGCTCGACGCCTCGCGCACCGAGCCCGGCGACGCCGAGGCTGTGGGCCTCGACTACAAGGACCTGCCGCGCGACGTGCGCCCCGGCGACCGGCTGCTGCTGAACGACGGCCTCATCGTGCTCACGGTCGACGCGGTTCGCGGCGAGGCGGTGCACACCACCGTCAAGCTCGGCGGCGAGCTCTCCAACAACAAGGGCATCAACAAGCAGGGCGGCGGCCTCACCGCCCCCGCGTTGACGGCCAAGGACATGGAAGACATCAAGACCGCGATGAGCTTCCAGGCCGACTACGTGGCCGTGAGCTTTCCCAAGAACGCCACCGACATGGAAATGGCGCGCCAGCTGTGCAACGTGGCCGCGGCCGAGTACGGCCACAAGCCGGGCCTCATCGCCAAGATCGAGCGCGCCGAGGCCATTCCCAAGCTGGAAGAGATCCTGCGCGCGAGCGACGGCATCATGGTGGCGCGCGGCGACCTCGCCGTGGAGGTGGGCAATGCCGCCGTGCCGGCGCTGCAGAAAAAAATGATCCGCATGGCGCGCGACATGGACAAGGTGGTGATCACCGCGACCCAGATGATGGAGTCGATGATCACCAACCCGGTGCCGACGCGCGCCGAGGTGAGCGACGTGGCCAACGCCGTGCTCGACGGCACCGACGCCGTGATGCTCTCGGCCGAAACCGCCTCGGGCCGCTATCCGCTCGAGACCGTGCAGGAGATGAGCCGCATCTGCGAAGCTGCCGAGGCGGCCGAGGACAAGACGCTGGACGCCGACTTCAGCGGCAAGACCTACAGCCGCATCGACCAGTCGATTGCCATGGGCGCGCTGTTCACGGCCCACCACCTGGGCGCCAAGGCCATCGTCGCGCTCACCGAGTCGGGCTCCACGCCGCTGTGGATGAGCCGCCACCGCGCGCACATCCCGATGTACGCACTGACCTCGCGCCTGGCCACGCAGCGCCGCATGGCGCTCTACCGCAACGTGCGCCCGCTGTTGATGGATTCGGAGAGCGACCGCGACACCGCGCTCGAGCAGGCCGAGGCCCACCTGAAGAAGCGCGGCATCGTGCAGACCGGCGACGTCTACGCCATCACCTGCGGCGAGCCGATGGGCGCCCCCGGCGGCACCAACATGCTCAAGATCTGCCGCGCCAGCTGAGTTCGCTCAGCCGTTGCGGAACAGAAAGCTGTAGGCGTTCAGCGCGGGCACGCCGCCCAGGTGCGCATAGAGCACCTTCGAGCCGGCCGGGAATTCGCCCAGGCGCACCTTCTCGATCATCCCGTGCATCGACTTGCCCTCGTACACGGGGTCGGTCAGCATGCCTTCCAGGCGCGCGCAGAGGCGGATCGATTCCAGCGTGCCTTCGTTGGGCAGGCCGTATTCGGGGCCGCCGAAGCGGCGGTCGAGCACCACGTCCTTGTCGGTGATGTCGCGGCCCAGCTCGACCAGCTCGGCCGTGCCCTTGGCAATGCGCACGATCTGCGCGAAGGTCTGCTCGGGCTTGGCCGAGGCGTCGATGCCGATCACGCGGTCGGCCCGGCCGTCGGCCGCGAAACCCACCACCATGCCGGCCTGCGTGCTGCCCGTGACCGAGCAGGTCACGATGTAGTCGAACTTGAAGCCCAGCTCGGCCTCCTGCTGCCGCACTTCCTCGGCAAAGCCGACGAAGCCCAGGCCGCCGCGCGGATGCTCCGAGCAGCCGGCCGGAATCGGAAAGGGCTTGCCGCCGGCCTTGCGCACGTCGGCCATGGCTTCTTCCCAGCTCTTGCGGATGCCGATGTCGAAGCCCGCGCTGTCCAGCCGCACGTCGGCGCCCATGATGCGGGACATCTCGATGTTGCCGACGCGGTCGTACACCGCATCGGAATAGTTGACCCAGTTCTCCTGCACCAGCACGCACTTCAGGCCCAGGTGCGCGGCCACCGCCGCCACTTGGCGCGTCTGGTTCGACTGGATGCCGCCGATCGACACCAGCGTGTCGTAGCCGCCCTCGAGCGCCTCGGGAATCAGGTATTCGAGCTTGCGCGTCTTGTTGCCGCCGAAGGCCAGGCCGCTGTTGCAGTCCTCGCGCTTGGCGTAGAGCTCGACCTCGCCGCCCAGGTGGGCGCTCAGGCGCTTGAGCGGATGGATCGGCGTGGGGCCGAAGGTGAGCGCGTGGCGCGGGAATTTCTTCAGGTTCATCGGTGCTGCTCCAGGAAAGGGATGCCATCGATCGTAGGAAGAAGCCGCCGAAACGTGCTTGCAAACTTTGGTGGAATTGCGGCGCAAAAAAAGACAAGATCGGGAAATCAGAGATTTTTGATTTGCCAATACCCCAATGAGCACAACAAAGTTGCGTACCACGCCGGCGCAGGCGGCCGAAGCGGCGGCGGAGCTCGACCGCACCGATCGCGCGATCCTGCGCGCCCTGCAGCGCGATGCCTCGGTGTCCAACGTGGCGCTGGCCGCCAAGGTCAACCTGAGCGCGCCGGCCTGCCTGCGCCGCGTGGAGCGGCTCAAGGCCGCGGGGCTCGTCAAGGGCATCGTGGCGCTGCTCGACGCCCAGGCGCTGGAGCTCGGCATGCTGGTGATGATCGGCGTGGTGCTCGACCGCTCCACGCCCGATTCCTTCGCCGATTTCGAGAAGGCCGCGCAAAAGGTCTCGGGCTGCCTCGAATGCCACGTGGTGACGGGCGAGTTCGACTACTTCATGCTCGTGCGAACGCGCGACAACGACAGCTTCAACCGCCTGCATGCCGAGCAGCTGCTGTACCTGCCGGGCGTGCGGCAGATCCGGACCTTCGTGGTGCTCAAGCAGGTGCTGTCGACCACGCAGCTGCCCATCTAGGAGCGCCCGCGCCGCGTGTCAGTGCCGTCCCACAAGGGGGCTCGATAGAATTGGGGCAGTTTTCTCTCGACTTTCCGCCTTCTTTTTCCCCTATTTCCGCGAGGTATTTCCCATGGCACTCGTCTCGATGCGCGAACTGCTGGACCACGCAGCCGCCAACGGCTACGGCATTCCGGCCTTCAACGTCAACAACCTCGAACAGGTCCAGGCCGTGATGGAGGCCGCCAAG
The DNA here is from genome assembly GCF_041154435.1 of Variovorax sp. V116. Classification (NCBI taxonomy): domain Bacteria; kingdom Pseudomonadati; phylum Pseudomonadota; class Betaproteobacteria; order Burkholderiales; family Comamonadaceae; genus Variovorax; species Variovorax sp. V116. The sequence goes on along the minus strand of NZ_AP028661.1, from coordinate 5,295,663 downwards.
GAAACCGGCGCGCCCGTCATCCTGCAGGCCAGCGCCGGTGCCCGCAAATACGCCGGCGAAGCCTTCATCAAGCACCTGATCCAGGCCGCGATCGAGCAGTACCCGAACATCCCGCTGGTCATGCACCAGGACCACGGCCAGAACCCGGACGTCTGCAAGGGCGCCATCGACCTGGGCTTCAGCTCGGTGATGATGGACGGCTCGCTCGAGGCCGACGGCAAGACCATCGCCAGCTACGACTACAACGTGGACGTCACCAAGAAGGTGTCGGACATGGCCCACCGCCTGGGCGTGACCGTCGAAGGCGAGCTCGGCTGCCTCGGCTCGCTCGAAACCATGAAGGGCGACAAGGAAGACGGCCACGGCACCGACGACACCATGACGCGCGAGCAGCTGCTCACCGATCCCGAGCAGGCCGCCGACTTCGTCAAGCGCACCCAGATCGACGCGCTGGCCATTGCCATCGGCACCAGCCACGGCGCCTACAAGTTCACGCGCGAGCCCACCGGCGACATCCTGGCGATCGACCGCATCAAGGAAATCCACCGCCGCATTCCCAACACCCACCTGGTGATGCACGGCTCGTCGAGCGTGCCGCAGGAGCTGCTGGCCATCATTCGCCAGTACGGCGGCAACATGAAGGAAACCTACGGCGTGCCCGTGAAGGAAATCCAGGAAGCCATCAAGCACGGCGTGCGCAAGATCAACATCGACACCGACATCCGCCTGGCCATGACCGGTGCGGTGCGCAAGTTCCTGGCCGAGAACCCCGAGAAGTTCGACGCCCGCGAATGGCTCAAGCCCGCGCGCGAAGCCGCCAGGCTGATCTGCAAGCAGCGCTACATCGAGTTCGGCTGTGAAGGCCAGGGCGCCAAGATCAAGGGCGACACGCTGCAGGTGGTCGCCGCCAAGTACGCCAAGGGCGAACTCGCGCAAGAAGTGGTCTGAAGACAAACTTTTTCCGCGAATCGCAGGCCACCGTTCGCGGTGGCTTTTTTCTGCGCGCACAATCCGTTTTCCCCCGTCACCCGTTTCCGCACAGCAGCACCGTTCCATGACCACCGTCCACACCTCTTCCATCCAGAGCCTGCCCCTGCTTGCGCGCGGCAAGGTGCGAGACAACTACGCCGTCGGCGAAGACCGCATCCTGATGGTCGCGAGCGACCGGCTCAGCGCCTTCGACGTGATCATGGGCGAGCCGATCCCGGGCAAGGGCGAGATCCTCACGCAGATGGCGCTGTGGTGGTTCGACCGCCTCGGCCAGCTGTGCCCCAACCACCTGACGGGCGAAGCGCCCGAGAGCGTGGTCACGCCCGAAGAAGTGCCGCAGGTCACCGGCCGCTCGATGCTGGTCAAGCGCCTGACGCCGATCCCGGTCGAGGCCGTGGTGCGCGGCTACCTGGCCGGCAGCGGCTGGAAGGAATACCAGGAAAGCCGTTCGGTCTGCGGCGTGCCGCTGCCCGAAGGGCTCACCAACGCCAGCAAGCTGCCGCGCCCGATCTTCACGCCCGCCGCCAAGGCCGCGGCCGGCGAGCACGACGAAAACATCAGCTACGACCGCGTGGTCGAGATCGTCGGCCCCAAGCTGGCGCAGCAGATCCGCGAGACCAGCCTGGAGATCTACGAAACCGCCGCGCAGATCGCGCTGGGCAAGGGAATGATCATTGCCGACACCAAGTTCGAGTTCGGCCTGGACGAGGCCGGCACGCTGGTGCTGATGGACGAGGTGCTCACGCCCGACAGCTCGCGCTACTGGCCGGTCGAGGGCTACCAGGCCGCGCTGGCCGCGGGCGCCAATCCGCCGAGCTACGACAAGCAGTTCGTGCGCGACTGGCTCGAAGCCACCAAGATCAACGGCAAGCCCTGGGACAAGACCCCGCCGGCGCCGCGCCTGCCGGCCGAGGTCATCGAAAAGACCGCGGCCAAATACCGCGAAGCGCTCGAGCGGCTCACGGGCTGAGGAAAAAGGGCGCGCCGCTTCAGCGGCTCGCCGAATTCAGCGTGGCCACCGTGCGCCCGCTCGCGTCGAGCAGCGCGAGCCGTCCCGGGCCGGCGAGGCGATAAGTTGCGGTGGTCTGCAGCGCCGAGATGAATTGCGCCTCGTTGGCGCCGCGCACCGGATCCGCGCAGGCCATGCGGGTCGAGGCCAGCTGGCCGATGCGCAGCGTGATGCCGCTGCGCGTGAACGACCCCGACACGCGGTTGCAGCCGCCCGTTCCGCTGACGCGCCCGCTGCTGCGGTCGAACTGGATCTGCGCTTCGCCGCCGGACGCCACGGGCTCGTCGCCCAGTTGCACCAGGCGCCAGACCGGCCCCTCGATCGGCTCGTCGAGGCTGATGCCGCTGCCGCAGCCGGCCAGGGCGGCGGCCATCAGTGCGGTCGCGAAAACGGAAAGCGCGATGCGGGCGCGGTGGCGGGCGGGAAAGCGCATGGCCGGGGTGTCCTTCTTCTCAATTGCAACAAGTTGAATCGCCGCCATCGTATGCGAGGCCGCCCCGGCTCGCCAAGATGCGTGCGCCTGCCGCAATCGGCCGCGCTTGCCCGGCTCAGCTCAGCACGACGCTGCTGAGCCGGCGGCGGTAGGTGGCCACCACCGGATCGTCCGGCGGAATCTGCCCGTCCGCCACCTTCACCTTGGGCGGCTCGATCAGGTCGAGGATCGCGATGTAGGTCTTGCGCGCGAGCTCCTCGTTCCAGGCCTTGTCGCGCATCAGGATCTCGAGCAGCTCGTCCATGGCGTCGGTCCAGCGCTGCCCGGCCATCAGCAGGCGGGCGCGGCCGAAGCGGGCGTCGAAGTCGCGCTTGCCGGCGGCGATCTTCGCGTCGAACTCGGCGATGGCGGGCGCGGCACCCGAGGCCGGCGCCGCAAAATCGATCGCGTCCATCCAGCGCTGCAGCGAATCGAAGCGGCGCACCAGCGTGGTCCTGGCGATCACCGGCGCGAACGCCACCTTGGCATCGTCGATGCGGCCCATCTGCAGCAGCAGCTTGACGTAGTCGAAGCGCGCATCGTCATTGGCCGGGTCGGTGGCCACGGCGTGCTGCAGCCGCTCGAGGGCGCCCTCGGTGTCGCCTTCGGCCAGCGCTTCCTGGGCCGCGGCCTCCTGGGAGGCGGCTTCGACCTGCTCGGCGGCGGGCACGTGCTTGTCGAGGAATTCGCGGATCTTGTCGGCGGGAATGGCGCCGACGAAGCCGTCCACCGGCTGGCCGTCCTTGAACATCACGCAGAACGGGATGCTGCGCACGCCGAACATTTCGGACAGCTGCGAGGAGATCTGGGGCACCTTGTCGGCGTCCAGCTTGGCCAGCGTGAAGCGCCCGGCGTACTCGGTTTCGAGCTTTTCGAGCACCGGGCCGAGCTGCTTGCACGGTCCGCACCATTCGGCCCAGATGTCGAGCAGCACCGGCGTGGCGACCGAGCCTTCGATCAGTTCAGCCTGAAAATTTTCGAGAGTGATGTCGATCATCGGGAACAACTGGGGGTGAAACGTAAAATTGGAACCATGAACGAAACCATTCAGGTCGGTGTAGTGATGGGCTCGAACTCCGATTGGGAGACGATGCGCAACGCGGTCGAGATTCTCCAGCAATTCGGGATCCAGCACGAAGCGAAGGTGGTCTCGGCCCACCGGATGCCCGATGCACTCTTCGCCTATGCCGAAAGCGCCGCCGGGCGCGGGCTGGCCGCGATCATCGCGGGTGCGGGCGGCGCCGCCCACCTGCCGGGCATGCTGGCCGCCAAGACCACGGTGCCGGTGCTCGGCGTGCCGGTGGCCAGCCGCCACCTGCAGGGCGTCGATTCGCTCTACAGCATCGTGCAGATGCCCAAGGGCGTGCCGGTGGCCACCTTTGCCATCGGCAATGCGGGGGCGGCCAATGCGGCGCTGTTCGCGGTGGCGATGCTGGCGGTGAACGACCCGGCGCTGCGCACCCGGCTCGATGCCTTCCGCGCCGCGCAGACCGCCGCGGCCGAGGCCATGGCGCTGCCGCCGCCGGCCGCCGATGCCGCCGCCGTGTCGCCGTTCTCGCCGCAGGGCGGGGGTGCGCTGTGAACCACAACGGCAACGGCCTTCCCATTCTTCCGGGCGCCACGCTCGGCGTGCTCGGCGGCGGCCAGCTGGGCCGCATGTTCGCCCACGCCGCCCAGCGCATGGGCTATTTCACGGCCGTGCTCGACCCTGACGCCGACAGCCCCGCCGGCCGCGTGAGCCACCACCACATCCACACCGACTATGCCGACGTCGACGGCCTCGCGCGGCTCGCGGGCCTGGCCGATGCGGTCACCACCGAGTTCGAGAACGTGCCGGCGCCCTCGCTGGAGAAGCTGTCGGTGGCCCGGCCCGTGGCCCCCGACGCGGGCGCCATCGCCATCGCGCAGGACCGCATCGCCGAAAAGGCCCATTTCACGCGCTGCGGCGTGGCCTGCGCACCCTATGCAGTCATCGAGACCGCGGCCCAGCTCGCCGCGGTGGAGGATGCGCTGCTGCCGGGCATCCTCAAGACCGCGCGCCTGGGCTACGACGGCAAGGGCCAGCAGCGCGTGTCCACGCGCGCCGAACTGGTCGACGCCTGGCAGGCCGCGGGCTGCGTGCCCTGCGTGCTCGAAAAGCTGCTGCCGCTCGAATTCGAATGCTCGGTGATCGTCGCGCGCGGCCGCGACGGGCAGCTGGTGCACTTTCCGCCCCAGCGCAACCTGCACCGCGATGGCATTCTGGCCGTGACCGAGGTGCACGCGCAGAACATGCCCAAGACCGTGGCCCAGGCGGCCATCAACTCGGCCAGGAGCATTGCGACCGGGCTGGACTACGTGGGCGTGCTGTGCGTGGAGTTCTTCGCGCTGGCCGACGGCTCGCTGGTGGTGAACGAAATGGCGCCCCGGCCGCACAACAGCGGCCACTACACCATGGAAGCCTGCGACGTCTCGCAGTTCGAGCTGCAGGTGCGCACCCTCGCGGGCCTGCCGCTGGCCGCGCCGCGCCAGCACAGCCCGGCGGTCATGCTGAACCTGCTGGGCGACCTGTGGTTCACCGCGGGCGGCGACAAGCCGGTGGCCCCGCGCTGGAGCGACGTGCTCGCGCTGCCCGGCGTGCACCTGCACCTCTACGGCAAGATCGAACCGCGCCGCGGCCGCAAGATGGGCCACCTGACGCTCACCGGCGCCACCCTCGAAAATGTGCGCGCCACGGCCTCCCAGGCCGCCACCGTGCTCGGCCTGCCGGCGCTGTCGGCGGCCGACTTCGCATGATCCTCGACGGCCAATCCCCCGAAGCCATTGCCGAGGCCGTGCGTGTGCTGCGCGCGGGCGGGCTGGTCGCGTTCCCGACCGAAACCGTCTACGGCCTGGGCGCCGATGCCACCAGCGACATGGCGGTGGCCGGCATCTTCAAGGCCAAGGGCCGGCCGGCCGACCATCCGCTGATCGTCCACGTGGCGGCCGGCATCAAGGGCACCGAGGCGCTGTCGCGCTTTGCGCAGCCGCTGCCGCCGTTCGCCCAGAAGCTGGTGCAGGCCTTCTGGCCCGGCCCGCTGACGCTGATCGTCACGCGCCAGCCCGGCGTGGCGGCCGCGGCCGCCGGCGGGCAGGACACCATCGGCCTGCGCTGCCCCTCGCATCCGGTCGCGCAGGCCCTGCTCGAGGCCTGCGCCGAGCAGGGCGTGCCGGGCCTCGCGGGCCCGAGCGCCAACCGCTTCGGCCGCGTGAGCCCCACCACCGCGCAGCATGTGCATGACGAGTTCGGCGATGCGCTGACGGTGATCGACGGCGGCGCCTGCGAGGTCGGCATCGAGTCGACCATCGTCGACTGCAGCCGCGGCGCGCCCGTGCTGCTGCGCCCGGGCCTGATCACGCGCGCGCAGATCGAGGCCGCCGCGGGCGAGCGCCTGAGCAACCGCGAGGTGCTCGAGACGCCCGATCCGCGCGCCTCCGGCACGCTGGAAGCGCACTATGCGCCGAACGCCAAGCTGCGGCTGATGGACGCCAAGGCCATCCAGGCCGGCCTCGACGTGCTCGGCCCGGGCGCGGCCCACATCGCCGTGTGGACGCGCGCCGAGGTGCGCAGCCACTCCCAGCGCGTGCTGCAGCGGCGCATGCCGGACGACGCGGCGGCCAGCGCGCACCAGCTGTTCGCGGTGCTGCGCGAGTTCGATGCCGAGGGTGTCAAGCTGATCTGGGTCGAGACGCCGCCCGACACGCCCGAATGGGAAGGCGTGCGCGACCGCCTGCATCGCGCGTCCATGGGCTGACCCCGGTCTTCGCTGCTAGCCGCCGGCGGCCAGTACGCCCTGGAAGAAGCCGCGCGCCGAAGCCAGGCAGAACGGCGGCACCAGGCTGCCGTGGTAGGCCAGGGTGACGGCCTGCCGCTTGTCGGCGTCGCTGCCGGGGGTGTTCTGCGCGAGGGTGCTCTTGGCCTGCGCGAAGCCGGCGCGCGCGGCGGAGTACGAGTCGGTGGTGCCGGAATCCTCCAGGTCGACCACCGTCAGCGCGGCGGCAGGCATGCCGCGGGCGCGGAAGTAGCCGGCGGTGGCGCGGGTGCTCAGGAAGTTCACGGTCGGATCGTTGGCGCCGCCGCACATGAGCACCGGCCGCGTCGGCAGCCAGGTGCGCAGGTCGTTGGCGCGCGCCGCCTTGCGAAAGCCCACGGCCGGCCTGCAGTCGAGCGGCGAGGTGGTGCTCAGCGAGGCCGCCGTGGCGGGCAGCGCATTGCCGGGGCAGGGGTTCGCCTGGATGTCGCCGGCCGCCTGCGTCAGGTAGCTCTGGCGGATGAGGTTGTTGGCGCCGTAGAAGATCGACAGCTCCGGGCTCACCGGGCCCGGCGTCGCACCCGCGGGAAACAGCGCGAGCTGCGGCAGCTTGCCGTTGGCATACAGCGTGGTGATGGGCGTGAGGCTCGGCAGCAGGGTGTCGATGCCGGTGGCGTACTGCGACTCGTAGATGTCGCCGGTGCTGCCGTAGACATCGCCGAACTGCTGCTGCCAGCTGGCCGAGAGCAGCGGCACGAACAGCGTGCTGCCGAGCGCCGGCCAGCCCATGAAGGTGTAGTCCGCCAGCAGGCCGATGGCCGATGGCGCGGAGAGCGGCGCCGACGCCGTCACCGCCCGGCCCGTGGCCTGCATCTCGCGGTGCGCCGCCAGCGCCACGTAGCCGCCCTGCGAGTAGCCGGTGATCAGAAGCGAGCCCGCGTCCGCGGCGTCGATGCCCGTGAAGGTCTTGCGCGCCGCGGTGAGCGCGTCCACCATGTCCTTGCCCTGCTGGTCGCCGTCGAGGTACGGGTGGTAGGCCAGCGTCGACTTGTCGTAGCCCGCATAGTTGGGCGCCACCACGATGTAGCCCTGCGCCGCGAACATGGCGGCGATCGTCAGGCCCTCGCCGGCGGCCGGCTGGGTGGAGTCGGTCCATTTGGCGAGGTTGTAGTTGCGCGCGGCCGTGGTGCCGTGCGCATAGAGCACCACGGGATGCGGCCCGTTGCAGGCCACGTCGGTACCGGAGGGCAGCATGATCGCGGCGGTGGCGTTGGTGGCCTCGTTCTTGCCGCCGATGGTGCGGTATTCGAGGTAGCGCACCGCGACCCCGCACCTGGGCGTGCCCGCCACCTGCAGCAGGGCCTTGCCCTGGTCGGTCGCCTGGAGGTTGGTGCGAAGCTGGTCGGCCGAGAGCTTGGCGGTCTGCTCGGGCGGGTCCGTGACGACCGAGCCGCGGCCGGTGTCGCTGGTTGGCGGTGGAAAGCCGATGCCGATGCCGCCGCCCCCTCCACCACCGCCGCAGGCCGCCAGCAGCAGCGTGGCGCCGGCCAGAGCCGCAACCTTGTGCAGCGGAGTGGGGAATTGTCGTTGCGGCTTTTTCAAGGCGTGGCTCCTGATGTTGTCGAATCGAACGGGCGTCCGATTCTGTGCAGCGCCACGGCCGCGCGCAAGCGGCGCGTCTACCTAGAGAAGTTTTCAGTACACGGCCGCTGCCAAGCGGCCGAAGGCCCTCAGTTGTCCTGCGACGCCCAGTCGACCAGCGCGTCGAACGCGGCGCGCGCGGCGCCGGCGTTCTCGCCATTGGCAATCGCCACCAGCACGTAGCGGCGGCCGCTTGCGCCGTGCACATAGCCGGCCACGCCGGCCGCATCGCGCAGCGAGCCGGTCTTCAGGTGGGCCGCGCCGCCCGAGCGCAGCGTGCGCTTCCTGAGCGTGCCGTCCACCCCCATGGCGGGCAGCGAGGACACCAGCTCCGGCATCAGCGGCGAGCGCCAGGCCACCTGCAGCATGCGGCCGAGCGCCGCGGCGCTGATGCGCTCGTCGCGCGACAGGCCCGAGCCGTTGTCGAACACCGGCGGCGCCTCGCCGGTGCCGATGCGCTCGCGCCACCACTGGCCCAGCGCACTGCGCGAAGCCTCGAAGCTGCCGCGGTTCTTCTGCGTGAGCCCGAGCGTGAGGAACAGCTGCTGCGCCATCACGTTGTTGCTGTACTTGTTGATGTCGCGCACCACTTCCGCCAGCGGCGGCGAGCCGAACTCGAACACCGGCCTGAGCCCGGCCGGCACGCGGCCGTCGCGCATCTGGCCGCCGACCCGGCCGCCCATCTCGGCCCACATGCCGCCGATGGCGCGCAGGCCGTAGGTGCGCGGATCGGCATAGGCCACGGCCCAGCTTTTCTCGCCGCAGGAGGCCGGCAGGGCGCCCAGGAAGCGGATGCGGTTCGGGTCGCTGAAGTCGGGCTTGATCGCCGCGCGCCAGTCACCGCATTCGCCGGGCGCGAGCGCCACCGTGGGCTGCATCGACACGCTGGCGAGCGGCGGCTCGTAGCTCACGCGCGCCTGCTGGCCGCCGCGTTCGGGCGTGAAGACCATGTTGACCGACTTGAAGTTGACCAGCAGCGCCTCGGGCGAGGCGTTGTAGGGCCGCAGCGGCTCGCCGTCGAAGGCGGCCGGGTCGTTCTCGATCGCGGCGTCGAAGGCGCTGCGGTCCAGCACGATGTCGCCGCTCACGCTGGTGATGCCCAGGCCCTGCACGCGCCGCAGCAGCAGCCAGGCGCGCTCCAGCACCAGCTTGGGATCGCCCTGGCCCTTGATGTAGAGGTTGCCGTTGAGCACGCCGTTGCTCACCGTGCCGTCGATGTAGACCGGCGTGCTCCAGCTGTAGGCCGGCCCGAGCAGGTCGAGCGCGGCGTAGGTGGTGACCAGCTTCATGATCGATGCCGGGTTCACCGGCACCTGCGTGCGCCAGGCCAGGCGCGGCGGGCGCAGGCCTTCGGCATCGGCCACCAGCATCGTCACCGAATCGCGAGGCACCTTGGCGCGCGCGAGGGCGGCCTCCACTTCGCCTGGAAAGACCTGCTGTGCAAGCGCGCCCGGAATGGACAGGGCGGCGAAGGAAAGCGCGCAGGCGGTGCGCAGGAAGAAGGGGAGACGACGAAGACGCATCGTGCCGATTATCTCGGCGGAAAAACATGCAGTTGCGCGTGATACAGCAGCATCACGGTCTTGGCGTCGGCAATGCGCCCGTCGGCCACCATGGCCAGCGCTTCGTCGATGCCGAGCTCGAGCACCTCGATGTCCTCGCCCTCCTCGGCCAGGCCGCCGCCGTTGCCGATGCGCATCGACGGCTCGTATTCGGCGATGAAGAAGTGCAGCTTCTCGGTCACCGAACCCGGGCTCATGAAGGCTTCGAGCACCTTCTGCACCGCGCCCAGGCGATAGCCCAGTTCTTCTTCCACCTCGGCACGGATGCGTTCCTCAGGCGCCGCGTTGTCGAGCAGGCCGGCGGCCGCCTCGATCAGCAGGTCGCCGTGCCCGTTGACGAAGGCCGGATAGCGGAACTGCCGCGTCAGCAGCACCGTGCGCTGCGCGAGGTTGCAGGGCAGCAGCGTGGCGCCGTTGCCGCGGTCGTAGGTCTCGCGGTGCATGCGCTGCCACTGGCCGTCGTTGCGCCGCCAGTCGAAGGCAGTGGTCTTGAGCGTGTACCAGTTGTCGGAAAGCAGGGTGACTTCGTGCACCCGGACGCGGTCGTGGAGGGTCGTCATGGCGCGCAGCTTATGCGTAAATTCGTGCAGAAACAAGAAAATTCGTGCAATCCACGGTCCTGCCCGCTACCATCGCCCGATGCTCACCCGCCAGCGCAAGCAACACATCCTCTCGGTCCTGCAGCGCGACGGCAACGTCGTGGCCAAGTCGCTCAGCGAGGAGCTGGCGCTGTCGGAAGACACCATCCGCCGCGACCTGCGCGAGCTGGCCGCCGAGGGGCTGCTGCAGCGTGTGCACGGCGGCGCGCTGCCGGTCGCCAGGGCCGAAGCCGACTTCGCGGGCCGGCTGCAGCTCGCAACCGCGGAGAAGGTGGCGATCGGCCGCGCCGCGGCACGGCTGGTGCGGCCGGGGCAGGTGGTCTTCATCGACGGCGGCACCACGGCCGTGCAGATGGCGCGGCACCTGCCGGCCAGCCTGCGCGCCACCGTGGTCACGCACAGCCCGTCGGTGGCGGTCGAGTTGGCGGGCCATGCCGGCATCGAGGTGGTGCTGATCGGCGGGCGCCTGTTCAGGCATTCGATGGTGGCGGTGGGCGCCGCGGCCATGGACGCCATCTCGCGCGTCCACGCCGACACCTGCTTCCTGGGCGTGACGGGGGTACATGCCGAGGCGGGCCTGACCACCGGCGACGTCGAGGAGGCCGCGATCAAGCGCGCACTCATGGCCGCCGCGGCCGAGACGGTGGTGCTGGCCTCGTCGGAAAAGATCGGCGCGGCCTCGGCCTGGGTCATCCACCCCGTTTCGGCCGCGACCAGCCTGCTGGTGTCGCCGGAAGCGCCGGCCGCCGCGCTGGCACCGCTGCGCAAGGCCGGGCTCGCCATCCTGCGCAGCGACGGCGGCTGAGCGCGCCGGTCCGCCGCCGATTCGATCCATTCGCCCCTGGCCGGCGCGGCCGCGGCCTGCCCTGGATAATCGGGGGATGCCCGCCCTGCCCCGTTTCTCGCCCCGCACGATCGGCATCGGCGCGGCCGTGGTCACCGTGCTGGTCTGGACCGCCTTCATCGTGATCGCGCGGGCCTCGGCCGCACGCTCGCTCACCCCGCTCGATCTGGCGCTGGCGCGCATCTGCGGCGCGAGCCTGGTGCTGGTGCCCTGGGGCGCCTGGATGGTCATGAAGGGCCAGCGGCAAAAGGACGGCAGCGCGTCGTCGCTGTTCGGGCTTTCGCCGCTGTCGCTGCGCCTCACGGCCGGCGCCGGCATCTTCGGCGGCGTGGCCTATGCCCTGCTGGCCTACAGCGGCTTCTTCTTCGCGCCCGCGGGCCATGCCTCGGTGCTGATGCCCGGCAGCCTGCCGCTGTGGACCACGCTGCTGGCCGCGCTGGTGCTGCGCGACCGCATCACGCCGGGCCGCGCCTTCGGGCTCGCGCTGATCGTGGCCGGCGACCTGGTCGTCGGCGGGCGCAGCCTGCTGCATGCCTTCGAGGGCGGCGAGGTCTGGAAGGGCGACCTGCTCTTCATGGCCGCGGCCTTCTGCTGGGCCTGCTACAGCGTGGTGGCGCGCCGCCACGGGCTGGACGCCGTGCGCGCGACCATCGCCATCACCGTGTTCGCGCTGCTGGCCTATGTTCCGGTCTACGGCCTGCTGGTGGCGGGCGGCGCGGTCGTGAGCCGCATCGGCACCGCGCCCTGGGGCGAGGTGGCGTTCCAGATGCTGTTCCAGGGCGTCGGCTCGGTCGTCGTCTCGGGCATCACCTTCACGAAGATGATTCAATATTTCGGGCCGGTGCGCAGCACCATGATCACGGCCCTGGTGCCCGGCCTCTCGGCCTTCGGCGCGGTGATCTGGCTCGACGAGCCGCTTTACTGGAACCTGATCGCCGGCCTGCTGCTGGTGACGGCCGGCATCTTGTTCGGCGTGCAGAAAACATCGGCCGGCGGGCGCGCGGCTGCGCGGCCCGCCATGCCGGCCACCGCCACGGGGTGCCGCGATGCCTAGGCTCCTGGCTTTCGACACCAGCACCGAGCACCTGTCGGTGGCGGTGCGCCACGGCGAGCGCCTGTTCACGCACAGCGGGGCCGGCGGCGCGCAGGCGTCGAGCACGCTGATCCCGCTCATCCTGCAACTGCTGGCCGAGGCTGGGCTCGAACTGGCCGCGCTCGACGCCATCGCCTTCGGCCGCGGGCCGGGCTCCTTCACGGGCCTGCGCACCGCCTGCTCGGTGGCGCAGGGCCTGGCCTTCGGCGCCGGCGTGCCGCTGCTGCCGGTCGACACGCTGCTGGCCGTGGCCGAGGAGGCGCGCCATGCCTTCGGCGCACGCCAGGTGGTGGCGGTGCTCGACGCGCGCATGGACCAGCTCTATGCCGCGCGCTACGACTTCGATGGCGGCGGGGCGCTGGGCGGCGCGGACAGCGAGCCGCTGCTGCTCGCGCCCGAGGCGCTCGAAGTGCCCGCCGGCTGGTCCCTTGCCGGCAACGCCTTTGCCGCCTACGGCCCGCGACTGGCCCCGGCCGCGGCGCGCCACGAAGTGCTGCCCACGGCCACCGCCATGCTGCGGCTGGCGCCCGCGCTGCTGGCCGCGGGGCGCACGGTGGATGCGGCACATGCCTGGCCGCTCTATGTTCGCGATAAAGTGGCGCAAACCACCGATGAGCGCGCCGCCATCAAAGCGGCCGCACTGGCGGTTCCACCTGTTGCCAACCAGTCATGAGCGCCGTCCTCCAGCCCGTCGAAGCCCGCCTCGAGCCGCTCACCGTCGAGCGGCTCGATGCCGTCTGCGCGGTCGAGCAGACGGCCTACAGCCATCCGTGGACGCGGGCCAACTTCATCGATTCGATGGCGGTCGGCTACCACTGCCAATGCCTGCTGGCCCCGGTTTCGCGGCCCGACCTGGGCACGCCGCTCACCAGCCTCGGCGAGACGCTGATCGGCTACTTCGTCGCCATGAAGGGCGTGGACGAAGTGCACCTGCTCAACATCACCGTGGCGCCGGCCTTCCAGCGCCAGGGCTGGGCGCCGCTGATGCTCGAGGCGCTGACCGGCTGGTCGCGCGCGCAGGGCGCCCAGTGGCTCTGGCTCGAGGTGCGCCAGAGCAACCGGCGCGCGCTCGACATCTACATGCGCCAGGGATTCCGCAGCGTGGGCGTGCGCAAGGGCTACTACCCGGCGCATGAAGGCAAGCGCGAGGACGCGGTGGTCATGAGCCTGCGATTGAACGAATCAGGCTCTGCCTGGGGAGCCTTGCGATGAACGCGGTACAGACACTGAAGCTCGACGCCCGCCGGCGCGCGATGCTCGACGAGATGGGCGTGAAGGTCTGGTGGCCGATGCCTGAAGCTGCCGAAGCGGCGCCCGCGGCCCTGGAAGCGGCTGCGGTGGCCGCGCCGACGCCCGCCGTCCGCGAGCGCGCGCCCTCCGTGGCCGAGGCGCCGGCCGCAAGGCCCGCTGCAGCACCGGCCCCGGCGGCGCGCCCCACCGCGCCCGCGCTGCTCGCACAGGGCGCCGCCGTGCTGGTCGACGCGCCCCGCCGCCTCTACGCCGAGGCCGCCGCCGAAGCGGCGCAAGGCGGCTGGCTGGTGGTGGCCGACATGCCGCCCGAAGCCGACGGCCGCCACGGCGAGCCCTTTGCGGGCGATGCCGGCAAGCTGCTCGACAACATGCTGCGCGCCCTCAAGCTGCACGACGGCAAAACGCCGGTGCACCTGATGCGCACGCACCGCGGCGTGGGCGCCGGCCAGCCCGGCAGCCCGCGTCCGATGGACGAGGCGTTCGCGGAACATGCGGCCGCGCTGGCGCCGAGCCTGGTGCTTGCCATGGGCCCGCTGGCCGCCCAGAGCCTGATGCAAAGCGCCGATCCGCTCGGCAAGCTGCGCGGCCGCGCGGTGCCGCTGCCCTCGGCCAGCGGCGTGCCGGTGGTGGCCACCTACCACCCGGCCTACCTGCTGCGGAACCCGGCCGACAAGGCCCGCGCCTGGGCCGATCTCTGCCTGGCGGCCGAGCAGCAAACACCGTCGAACTAGGGGCCGGCGGACGGGTCCTTAAAATCGGACCCCATGACTTTCCTCGACAAGCTGGCCACCGCACAGCAAACAAACGGTTCGTTGCTCTGCGTGGGGCTCGATCCGGAGCCAGCCAAGTTCCCGGGGCAGCTCAAGGGCGACGCCAGCCGCATCTATGACTTCTGCGCGCGCATCGTCGACGCGACGGCCGGCCTGGTCATCGCCTTCAAGCCGCAGATCGCCTATTTCGCGGCCCATCGCGCCGAAGCCCAGCTCGAACAACTGATGGAGCACATGCGCCGCAACGCGCCCGGCGTGCCCGTGATCCTGGACGCCAAGCGCGGCGACATCGGTTCCACGGCCGAGCAGTACGCCATCGAGGCCTTCGAGCGCTACGGCGCCGACGCCGTGACCCTGTCGCCCTTCATGGGCTTCGACTCGGTGGCGCCCTACCTCAAGCACCAGGGCAAGGGCGCCTTCCTGCTCTGCCGCACCAGCAACCCCGGCGGCTCCGACCTGCAGGGCCAGCGCCTGGCGGGCATCGAGGGTCAGCCCTTCCTCTACGAGCACGTCGCCCGGCTGGCGCAGGGCCCGTGGAACCTCAACGGCCAGCTCGGCCTCGTGGTGGGCGCGACCTATCCGGCCGAGATCGAGCGCGTGCGCGAACTCGCACCGACGGTACCGCTGCTGATCCCCGGCGTCGGCGCCCAGGGCGGCGATGCGGTGGCCACGGTGCGCGCGGGCTGGCGCCCCGATGCGCCGATCATCGTGAACTCGTCGCGCGCCATCATCTACGCCTCCTCGGGCGACGACTTTGCCGAGGCGGCAAAGAACGCCGCACGCAGCACGCGCGACGCGCTGGAAGCGGCCAAGGCCTGATGGGCTTTTTCGTGGAACACCGCGGAACCGGCTTTGCCGGGCCGCTGGTGTTGCCCCCTGCGAGGGGGGTGGAGAAGCGACACGAAGTGCGCGAAGCCTGGGGGAGAGCCAATCAGGCGCGGCGCAGCCTGGTAAACGCCTCGAACTCCCAGTTGCGCATGCCCAGCAGCAAGGTGTAGCCCTCGCGGTCCTTCGCGGCCAGCTTCTGGTCGGTCTGGTGCTGCTGCGCAAAGTCCTGCGCCACGCGCTGCAGGCGTTCGAGGAACGCGGGCGCGAGCGAGCGGCTGATCTGCCCGTGCACCAGCAGCAGCCCCTCGGCCGGGCCGTCGAAGCCGCCCGCGTAGTAGTCGAGCACCACGTTCTCGCGGAAGAACTCCATCACCGGGCCGTGCGGCCGCCAGCGGAAGGTCTTGGCCAGCTTCAGCCGGTAGCGGTTCAGCGGGCGCAGCTCGATGATGCCGATGCGGTCCAGTTGCGCCAGGCAGCCGATGCACTCGGCCTCGCTGATCCGGTAGGCCGCCACGATCTGCTCCAGCGTCCACTGGCTCAGCACGCTGATGGCCACCAGCAGCAGCTTCTTGTCCTTGACCACCGCCTTTTCCTGCTCGTGCGTGAGCTCCTTCAGGAGCGGCTGGGCGTCGGCCACGCGGCGCGCCAGTTCGGCGAAGTCGATCTTGAGCGCGCGGCAGATCGCGTCGACCCGCGACAGCGGCATGTCGCTCTTGGCCAGCATGCGCTTCACGCTGGATTCGGCCATGTCGAGCGAGCGCGCCAGGTCGGCGTAGGTCATGCGGGCGCTCTTGAGTTCGTTCTTGAGGGCTTGGACGAGGTCGACGGTGGTGCTCATGAGGGTGGCGTTGCGGAAGAAGGTATTAGAAAAAGATACCGAAAGGTGTGAATTAGTGCCTCGTATCGATTCTCGATGCCTGTGGAGCGACTGGCAACTAAATTCCGCGGCTCCTGCCATCCACCACCGAGGACCGCCATGCCTTTGCCCACCCTCAGCCGCCGCGAACGCGGACTGCTCTTCACCTTCGCGCTGCTCGCGCTGGTGGCCCTGTTCGGACCCGCGCTGCCGGCGGCCGAGGTGGCCATCGCCTCGGTGTTTGCCGACGACCGCAGCTGGCATGGCCTGCCCAACGCGATGGACGTGCTGAGCAACCTGCCCTTCCTGCTGATCGGCTTCTGGGGCCTGTACCGGCTCAACCGGATCGACCGGGCCCACCAGGAGGCGCTGGCGCAGTTCCCGCTGGCACCGCCGGCCAACGACCCGCCGGACAACACGCTCGACTGCGCCTGGCTTTTCTTCGCGGGGCTGGTTGCCACGGCCGCGGGATCGGCCTTCTTCCACCTGATGCCCGACGGCGCCCGGCTCGCGGCCGACCGCGCCGGCATGGCGGTGGCTTTTGCGGGGCTGATCGGCATCGCGGTCTGCGAGCGCGTGAGCCAGCGCGCTGGCTGGCCGGCCGCCTGGTTGGTGCTGATGGCCGGGCTGCTGTCGGCCGAGGTGTTCCAGGAAAGCGGCAACGTGCTGCCCTGGGCGATCGTGCAGTTCGGCGGCATGGCGCTGGTGCTCACGCTCGCGCTGGCCACGCCGATGCGCGGCGCGGTCGGGCTCAAGCTGGGCTGGGTGATCTGCTTCTATGCGCTGGCCAAGGTCTTCGAACTGGCGGACCACGCGATCTACGAGGCGACGCAGCAGGTGGTTTCGGGCCACACCCTCAAGCACCTGACCGCATCGCTGGCGGGCCTGCCGGTGCTGGCGGCGCTGCGCAAGCTCGACATGAACTGGCGCGCGACCCTGCTGCGGCACAATCCCGACGCAGCCGCAATGACGGCATGAGGATGACCTAGGCTCGCCCCCAGTCTTCGCGCACTTCGTGTCGCTGCGCCAACCCCCTACCGGGGGCAACACCTGCGGCCCGGCAGAGCCGGTTCCGCGGTGTTCCACGAAGAAGCGGGGACAGTGTGTAGATAACAAGAGGAGATGTTCCGAATGACAACCCCCGCCGCTGCTGCTGCCACTGCCGCCACCGCGCCCCCCGAGGCGAACGCCCACGCCAACCAGTTCGCGCTTCTCAGGCAGCGGCGCTTCGCGCCATTCTTCTGGACCCAGTTCGCGGGCGCGGCGAACGACAACCTCTTCAAGTTCGCCTTCACCGTGATGGTGACCTACCAGCTCCAGCTGAGCTGGATGCCGCCGGCCATGGCGGGCCTGGCCATCGGCGCGCTGTTCATACTGCCGTTCCTGCTGTTCTCGGCCACGGCGGGGCAGCTCACCGACAAGTTCGACAAGACGAAGATGATCCGCTTCGTCAAGAACCTCGAGATCGCGATCATGCTGCTCGCGGCCTGGGGCTTCGTGCGCGCCGATGCGGTGGTGCTGCTGGGCTGCGTGTTCCTCATGGGCCTGCATTCCACGCTGTTCGGGCCGGTCAAGTTCGCCTACCTGCCGCAGGTGCTCGACGCGCGCGAGCTCACGGGCGGCAACGGCATGGTCGAGATGGGCACCTTCGTCGCCATCCTGCTCGGGCAGGTGGCGGGCGGGCTGCTGGTGGCGCTGCCGCAGGTCGGCCACACCACGGTGGCAGTGGCCTGCGTGCTGCTGGCGCTGGTGGGGCGCGGTGTGGCGCAGGCCATTCCGCGGGCGCCCGCCACCGACCCGGGCCTGGTGATCAACTGGAACCCGTTCAGCGAGACCTGGCGCAACCTCAAGCTCGCGCACGGCAACATCGTGGTGTTCCGCTCGCTCCTGGGCATCTCGTGGATGTGGTTCTTCGGCGCGGTGTTCCTGAGCCAGTTCCCCAGCTTCGCGAAGGAAGTGCTGCACGGCGACGAGCAGGTGGCCTCGCTGCTGCTGGTGGTGTTCTCGGTGGGCATCGGCGCGGGCTCGCTGCTGTGCGAGACGCTGAGCCGGCGGCAGGTGGAGATCGGCCTGGTGCCGCTGGGCGCGATCGGCATGAGCGTGTTCGCCATCGACCTGTACTTTGCGTCGCGCGCGCTGCCGCCGTCCGCCGGCATGGGGCTGGGCGCCTTCATGGGCCAGGCCGCGCACTGGCGCGTGATGGCCGACCTGGCGCTGCTGTCGCTCTTCGCGGGGCTCTACAGCGTGCCGATGTACGCGCTGATCCAGCTGCGCAGCCAGCCCACGCACCGCGCACGCATCATCGCGGCCAACAACATCCTCAATGCGCTGTTCATGATCGGCAGCTCGGTCATCGCGGGTGCCTTGCTCGGCGCCGGCTTCACGATTCCGCAGATCTTCCTGTTCACGGGCATTGCCAACGCGCTGGTGGCGTTCTACATCTTCATGCTGGTGCCCGAGTATTTGCTGCGCTTCATCGCGTGGATGCTGTCGCACTTCGTCTACCGCTTCGAGATCAAGGGCGACGAGCACATTCTCACCGAAGGCGCCGCGGTGCTGGTGTGCAACCACGTGAGCTTCATCGACGCCATCTTGCTGATGGCCGCGAGCCCGCGCCCGATCCGCTTCATCATGGACCACCGGATCTTCAAGGTGCCGGTGCTCGGCTGGCTGTTCAAGCTGGCCAAGGCGATTCCGATCGCGCCGCAGAAGGAAGACCCGGCGGCCTACGAAGCGGCCTTTGCCAGGGCGCTGGGCGTGCTGCGCGAAGGCGACCTGCTGGCCATCTTTCCCGAGGGCGCGATCACGCGCGACGGCCAGCTGCAGCCCTTCAAGGGCGGCGTGATGAAGATCATCGAAAGCGCGCGCGCCGAAGGCATCGAGCCGCCGGTGATCCCGATGGCGCTGACCAACCTCTGGGGCTCGTACTTCAGCCGCATCGAGCTGCGCGGCGGCGAGAACGTGGCCATGGCCAAGCCCTTCCGCCGCGGCTTCTTCAGCCGCGTGGGGCTCAACGTCGGCCATGCCGTGCCGCCGGTCGAGGTGCGGCCCGAGGCGCTGCAGCAGCGCGTGAGCGGTTTGCTGGCCGCCTGAGGCGCCGAGAAGTATCTTTTCGAGATACCAGTAGCGGCTCAAACCGGAACTGGTCGAAGCATTCGAGCCCCGCGGTGCGGGAGCGAACCATCATTCGCTCACCTTCACTACGCCGCGAGGCACGCATGCAAACCTTCCCTTCCACCACCGTTTCGATCCAGCGCGACACGCGGGCCTGGCAGTTCCAGGTCTGGGCTTCGTTCGCGGCCGCCGTGTTCCTGTGCGCCACCGGCCTGAGCTGGCTGCCGGGCGGGGCGCTGGACCGCGCGTTCATGGTGATGGGCTATGTGTTCTGCCTGAGCACCGCCTTCATGCTGGCCAAGTTCGTGCGCGACAGCCAGCAGGCAGGCGCCGGCGGCACGGCAGCGAGCCGCGACGTGCCGATGTGGCGCCTGGTGGTCTGGGGCAGCTTCTTCACCGCGATGAGCCTGACCGGCTGGGGCCTGGTCCGCATGGAGATCAACGACGCCTACAAGGCCTTCCTCGGTGTGAGCTGGCTGTTCCTCATCAGCTCGGCCTTCACGCTGGCCAAGACGCTGCGCGACCGCCACGAAGCCGACCTGATCGAGGCGCGCCTGCAGGGCCGCCGCGCCGCCCGCCAGGAAGCCGCTGCCGCCGGCTCGGCCGAATGAGCGCCGCCTTCTTCTTCATCATCCATCCACGAAAGACCGCCATGAAAAAATCCGTTGCTGCGCTTCTGGTTGCCGCCTGCACCGCTTTCGCGGGCGCCGCGCTGCCCTTCCATGCCCAGGCGCAGAGCGAGGCTTCGGCCGCGCTCTCGCTGCTGCCGGTGGCCTCGGTCGTGGGCGCTGCCTCCGCGGTGGGTGCCTCCGCCACGGCCGTGGTCGCGCTGCCCGCCGCACTCTCGGTGGGCGGCTCGATGCTCACGGTGGTGGCGGTCGAGGCCTCGGCCGATGGCACCGTCTACCTGCTGGAGCGTGCCTCGGACGGCGCGCGTGCCAGCGTCAAGGTAATGGGACGCGCGGCCAACGGCGTGTCGGCGGCGGTGGGCACGGGCGTCCTGGTCAGCGTGATCGGCAGCGGCGTCGTGCTGTCGGCCGCGGGCGAGGTGCTGGCCTTCGTGCCCAATGCCATCGGCCGCGCGCTGCTGCACAACGAGAGGCTGTCGTGAAGCGCGCGGTCTTTCCTGCGCTCCTGCTCGCGCTCGCTGTGGCGCTGCCGCTGCAGGCGCAGGCCGGCCGCTCCTGCGAGCAGGCCAGGCCGACCGCCGAACTGATCGTCAAGGGCATGCAGATGGCCGAGCGCAGCTCGCAGCAGCTCGATGCCAGCGGCGCGCGCGCGGTGCTGCTGGCGCGCGCCGGGCAGGACCTGGGCAAGTACGGCCTGCGCTATTCGCACCTGGGCATCGCCTACAAGACCGACGAGGGTCCATGGCGCGTGGTGCACAAGCTCAACCAGTGCGGCAGCGCCGTGGCCGCGGTCTACCGGCAGGGGCTTGGCGAGTTCTTCCTCGACGACCTGTGGCGCTACGAAGCCGCCTGGGTCGTGCCCACGCCCGCCGTGCAGGCGCAGCTGCTGGCCGCGCTCCGCGAGCCGCCTGCGCGCATCGTGCGGCTGAACATCGCGCCCTACAGCATCGTGAGCTACGCCTGGGGGCAGAAGTACCAGCAGTCGAACCAGTGGGCCATCGAGACGCTGGCCGCGGCGATGGAGCCCGCCACCATCAACAGCCGCGCGCAGGCGCAGGCATGGATGCAGTTCAAGGGCTACGAGCCGACCATGCTCAGGCTCGGCCCGCTCACGCGGCTGGGCGGCCGCGTGGGCTCGGCCAACGTGGCCTTCGACGACCATCCGAACGAGAAGCGGTTCTCGGACCGCATCGAGACAGTGACGGTCGACTCGGTGTTCGCATGGATGCCGCGCGCGGGGCTCGGCGCGGCGCCGGTGGCGTTCAAGCTGCCATAAGAAATCTCTCTCTCCTACCGAAAGAATGAAATGAGCAAGTCACTGCGTCTGTCCGAAAAATGGTTTCGCCGCGGGCTCTGGCTCGTGGCGCTGGCGTTCGCGAGCTTCCTGATCGGGCTCGGCGGCGCCGTCGTGGACGACCTGCCGCGGGTCGAGCGGGCGCTCGAGCTCGACGACTTCATCGACCGCCCCGCGGCCGAGCCGCTGCGCAGCACGATCAAGGCATCGGAGGCCGCCGAGCTGCAGGCGACGCGGCAGCTGGAGCAGGTCCGCCTGCAGCAGAGCGCCGCGCGGCAGGCCAGCGCCAACGCGCGCGAGACCTTCGGCAACTGGATCGCCACTCGGCGCGCCACCGCGCAGCCCGACCAGGACACGGAGCTGATCGCACGCACCAAGCAGCTCGATGCCTTCAAGCAGAAGGAAGACGAGGTCCAGCGCCTGGTGAATGCGCAGCAGCAGGTCGTGCTCGACGCGCGCCAGGCCGAGCAGCGCGCCCGGGAGGCGCTGTCGCTGCTGGAGCGCGATGCGCGGGAAAAGCTCGGCGCCGAGTACCGCCGTGTCGAACTGCGCGTGTTCGCCTACCGCTTGGCGCTCACGCTGCCGCTGCTGGTCGTGGCGGGCTGGCTGTTCGCAAAGAAGCGCAAGAGCACCTACTGGCCCTTTGTCTGGGGCTTCATCTTCTTTGCGCTGTTCGCCTTCTTCGTCGAGCTGGTGCCGTACCTGCCGAGCTACGGCGGCTATGTGCGCTACGTGGTGGGCATTCTGGTCACGGTGCTCGTGGGGCGCTATGCGATCGTGGCGCTCAACGCCTACCTCGCGCGCCAGAAGCTCGCCGAGCAGCAGCCCGACCAGGTGCGGCGCGAGGAGCTCAGCTACGACGTCGCGCTTGCGCGGCTCGGCAAGGGCGTGTGCCCCGGCTGCGAGCGCCCGGTGGACCTGAAGAACGGCGAGATCGACTTCTGCCCGCACTGCGGCATCGGCCTGTTCGACCACTGCGGCCAGTGCGAAACGCGCAAGAGCGCGTTCTCGAAGTTCTGCCATGCCTGCGGCACCTCCGCGGCCGCAACGCAGGCGCCGCACACACCTGTGACCGGCACTGCGCAATCGGTCACGCCGGGCGCACCGGTTCAGCCGGCCACGTAGCGAAAGCGCCGCACGGTCGTGCTACAACCCCGGGCTGCGTCACGCAACGCCGTGCCGCGGGTTTTCCCATTCACATTGACGGAGCACACCCATGAGCATTTTCGGCAAGATTTTTTCCAAGATTTTTCCGTCGGCCAACGCCGCTGAAGTCGTCGCCGCACCGCCGGCGGCTGCACCCGGCGCGCCGGCCGCTGTTGCACCGCCGCCTGCGATCCCACTGGGCGACGTGCCCGCCGTCCTGGACGCGATGCCTGGTGCCGCCGGCCTGAACTGGCGCACCTCGATCGTCGACCTGCTCAAGTTGCTGGGCCTGGACAGCAGCCTCGCCGCGCGCAAGGAACTGGCCAGCGAAATTCTCTACAGCAACGGCGAACCGGGTTCGGCCGAATGGAACATCGGCCTGCACAAGCAGGTGATGACTCGCATCGCCGCCAATGGCGGCACGCTGCCAGCCGAACTGCGCGACTAAATAAAGGCGGCTTCTGCCGAAAAAGGAATTTCCAGGAACACCGCGGAACCGGCTTTGCCGGGCCGCTGGTGTTGCCCCCGGTAGGGGGAAGGCGTAGCGACACGAAGTGCGCGAAGACTGGGGGCGAGCCTATTTATGTCCAGCCGGCATCCACCACGTAGTCCTGCGCGGTGCACATCTTCGAATCGTCGGCCGCCAGGAACAGCGCCATCGCGGCGATGTCTTCCGCCATCACGCGCCCCGGCAGGCATTGCGCCGCATCGATCTCCGCGGCCGATTCGGGCTTGACCCACAGCTTGATCTGCCGCTCGGTCATCACCCAGCCCGGCACGATCGAATTGACGCGGATGTTCTCTTTGCCCAGGTCGCGCGCCAGCGAGCGCGTGAGGCCGCGCGCGGCCGCCTTGCAGGCCTGGTAGACCGGGTAGCCGCGGCCCTTGATCATCCAGCTGATCGAGCCGAAGTTGATGATCGAGCCGCCGCCCAGCGCGCGCATGTCGTCGGCGACGGCCTGCGCGGCAAAGAACTGGTGCTTGAAGTTGACGGCCACGAGGCGGTCGAAGTCTTCGCTGGTGACCTCGGCCATCTCGTGGCGCCGGTCGTTGGCGGCATTGTTGAGCAGCACGCCGATCGGGCCGAATTGCGCGCGCACCGCGGCAATGGTGGCCGCGAGCGCCGCCGTGTCGGTCACGTCGCATTCGCGGAACAGCGCGGGCGTGTCGCCCTGCAGCTGCGCCGCGAGCGCGGTACCGGCGGCCGTGTCGAGATCGCAGAAGCCGACCTTCGCGCCCTGCGCATGGAAGGCCCGCACCAGCGCCTCGCCGATGCCGCTCGCACCGCCGGAGATGAAGACGGTGCGGCCGGCCAGCGAGGGATAGCGGGCGGTGTAGGACGAAAGTGGTGAGGCGTCGGTGGTCATGTGAGTGCAGCAACGGCGATGGACACGGGCGGCAAGCGTACCGGATGGGCGTGCCCCTGCCGCGCGAGGGGCCGCCGGCCGGCGTATGGCTTACGGCGAATGGCCGGCGCGGCCGTGCGTGGCTACGCTTCTTCTCCATGACGACGAACACGCTTCCCCGCCGCACCCTTCTTGGGTTCGCGCTTCTTCCCGCCGCGCTGGCGGTGCGCCCGGTGCGCGCCCAGGCGGCGGCCTCCATGCAGCTCTTCAAGGTGGTCTCGCCGCGCGACGAGGTGATCGTGGGCGCCGATGCGGCGCAGCTGGGCCCGGGCTCCAGCCCGGCCGTGGAGCGGCTGGCCGCTCAGCTCGCGGCCAAGGGCCAGCTCACGCTGTGGCAGTACGCCTCGCACAAGGACGCGGGCGGCACGCTGGTGCAGGCGCCGCTCAGGCAGATCGTGGTGTTCAGGAACGAGCTGCTGCGCATCGAGCCCTACGCCACGCCGCTCGCCATACAGCCGCCGAAGTAGCCCTGCGCCTCAGATGCCGCGCGCGCGCTCCGACTTGAAGCGCGCGCGGAATTCCGCGAAGGTGCCCGCCTCGAGCGATTCGCGGATCTCGCGCATCAGGTTCAGGTAGTAGTGCAGGTTGTGGATGGTGGCGAGCATCGGCCCGAGCATCTCGGCGCAGCGGTCGAGGTGGTGCAGGTAGGCACGGCTGAAGCCCTCGCGCCCGCCGTCGTTCCAGCTCACGCCCGAGGTGCCCGCGCAGGCATGGCAGGTGCAGCTCGGGTCGATGGGCTGCGGATCGCTCTTGTGGCGCGCATTGCGCATCTTCAAGTCGCCGAAGCGCGTGAACAGCGTGCCGTTGCGCGCATTGCGGGTCGGCATCACGCAGTCGAACATGTCGACGCCGTCGGCCACGCCCTGCACCAGGTCTTCGGGCGTGCCCACGCCCATCAGGTAGCGCGGCTTGTTCGCGGGCAGCCGGTGCGGCGTGTGGCCCATGATGTGCAGCATCTCTTCCTTGGGCTCGCCCACGCTCACGCCGCCGATGGCGTAGCCCGGAAAGTCCATCTCCACCAGCGCCGCGAGCGATTCCTCGCGCAGGTTCTCGAACATGCCGCCCTGCACGATGCCGAACAGCGCGTTCGGATTCTGGAGCCGCGCGAACTCGTGCTGGCAGCGCTTGGCCCAGCGCAGGCTCAGCTCCATCGAGATGCGCGCCTCGGCCTCGGTCGTGATGTGGCCCTTGGTGTCGTAGGGCGTGCACTCGTCGAACTGCATCACGATGTCGCTGTTGAGGATAGTCTGGATCTGCATCGAGACCTCGGGCGTGAGGAACAGCTTGTCGCCGTTGACGGGCGAGGCGAACTTCACGCCTTCCTCGCTGATCTTGCGCATCGCGCCCAGCGACCAGACCTGGAAGCCGCCCGAGTCGGTGAGGATGGGCTTGTTCCATTTCTCGAACGAATGCAGCCCGCCGAAGCTGGCCATCACGTCGAGGCCGGGGCGCATCCACAGGTGGAAGGTGTTGCCCAGGATGATCTGCGCGCCCATTTCCTCGAGGCTGCGCGGCATCACGCCCTTGACGGTGCCGTAGGTGCCCACGGGCATGAAGATCGGCGTCTGCACCACGCCATGGTTGAGCGTGAGCGTGCCGCGGCGCGCGTGGCTCGCGGGATCGGTCTTGAGAAGTTCGAACTTCAGGCGCGGCAGGGAGGACGTGGTGTCGGTCATTTCTGGGGGGCGGCGCCGGTGTCCGGCAGCAGCATCAGGATGGTACGGTTGAAGTCTTCGACGGCGAGCAGGCGGCCCTGCCGGTCGACGGTGATGCCGGTGGGCCGGCCCATGGGCCGCACGCCCGCCTTGGGGCTCCAGCCGGCGAGCCATTCGATCGGCTTGCCCGACGGCAGGCCGCGCGCATCGAGCTTGTAGCCCACCACGCGGTGGCCGGGCGGCTGGTGGCCGCGCCAGGCAACCAGCAGCTGGCCCGCGAAGCGGCTGCCCGCGGGCCCGGTGATCATCTGCAGCGGCGCGGCGTGCGCGGGCCAGAGCATCAGCGGCGCCTCGGTGGCCTTGCAGCCCTGCCGGTTCTCGTAGCCGCGCGCGGGCTGGCGGTTGCCCACGCAATAGGGCCAGCCGTAGTCGCGCCCGGCCTGCAGCCGGTTCAGCTCTTCGGGCGGCTGGCCCACGTCTTCGTAGTCGATGGAGTTCTCGCCCTGCAGCACGGTGCCCTTGGCGGGGCCGTCCGGCAGCACGGTCAAGGCGACCGAGTTGCGCAGGCCGGTGGCAAAGGGCTTGAAGCTCTGCAGCTTGTGGTCCGGCCCGGCGAGCACGGCCTCGTACACCGCGGCGCGCGGCTTCGGTCCGGCCAGGTCGGGGCAGGGCAGCGGGTATTGCTTCGACGAGGCATCGCGGCAGGCATCGGAGTCGGAGCCGACGTTGACGTAGAGCCGTCCGTCCGGGCCGAAGGCCAGTTCCTTGAGCGGATGCGTGCCGTCGCCCGGCAAGCCGTCGATCACCGTTTCGCGCTGCAGCGCGCCGCCGGGCGAAGAAGGGATGGGTGTGCGCCAGATCATGCCCGACTCGCCGATGTAGATCCTGCCGTCGGGTCCGGCGGCAAGGCCGAGCGGCCGGTCGAGCTGCTCGGCCAGCACGCTGAAGCGCGCGCGCCGCGGCGCCGGGCCCTCGGTGGGCAGCACCATCTCGAGCAGGCGGCCGCGGCGCGGCTCCCACGAGCCCATGTCGACGACCCAGTAGCGGCCCGGCGCCACCTCGAGGATGCGCCGGGGCGCACGCAGGCCCTGGGCCTCGTCGGCCAGCAGCGCGACGCAGGTGCCCGCGGGGCTGCCGATGTCCAGCCGCGCATAGCCGCCGCACAGACCCTGCGGCGTGTAGCCGCGTGCTTGGACGGCCACGGGCAGCAGCAGC
Source organism: Variovorax sp. V116 (assembly GCF_041154435.1). Lineage (NCBI taxonomy): Bacteria > Pseudomonadati > Pseudomonadota > Betaproteobacteria > Burkholderiales > Comamonadaceae > Variovorax > Variovorax sp. V116. The sequence goes on along the minus strand of NZ_AP028661.1, from coordinate 5,269,519 downwards.
GCGCATCCGAATGCGATCGCGGCCAGCGAGGAGCGGATGGTGTTGAGGGGTTTCATGCGGGAGCAGCGCGCGCCAGCAGCATGGCGTCGCCGTAGCTGAAGAAGCGGTAGTGCTGCGCGATGGCGTGGGCATAGAGCGCCATCACGCGTTCATAGCCCGCAAAGGCCGAGACCAGCATCATCAGCGTGCTCTTGGGCAAGTGGAAGTTGGTGACCAGCAGGTCGACATGCTCGAACACGAAGCCCGGCGTGATGAAGATGCGCGTGTCGCCCGCGGCCTCGCCGCTCTTGGCCCACGATTCGAGCGTGCGCACGGTGGTGGTGCCGACCGCGACCACGCGGCCGCCGCGCGCCTTGCACTCGGCAATCGCGCGCTGTGTGGCCTCGGGCACTTCGTAGCGCTCGGCGTGCATCGTGTGCTCTGCAATGTTCTCGGTCTTGACCGGCTGGAAGGTGCCGGCGCCCACGTGCAGCGTGACGCTGGCGCGCTGCACGCCCCGCGCTTCGAGTTCGGCCAGCAGCGCCTCGTCGAAATGCAGTGCGGCGGTCGGCGCAGCCACGGCGCCGGGCACGCGCGCGAACACGGTCTGGTAGCGACGCTCGTCGTCGGCCGAATCGCTGTGCGTGATGTAGGGCGGCAGCGGCACGTGGCCGCAGCGGGCCATCAATGCGTACGGGTCCTCGCCGGCATCGCTCTCGAAAGCGAAGCGGAACAGCGCGCCGTCTTCCTCCGGCCAGCGGCCCAGCAGCGTGGCGCGAAAGCCGCCGACCATCTGCAGCATCGTGCCCACGGGCGGCTTCTTGCTGACCTTCATGTGCGCCACCACTTCTTGCCCCTGCAGCACGCGCTCGACCAGCAGTTCGAGCTTGCCGCCGGTCGGCTTCTCGCCGAACAGGCGCGCCTTGACCACGCGCGTGTCGTTGAAGACCAGCAGGTCGCCCGCGCGCAGCAGCGAGGGCAGGCTCTTGAAGATGCGGTCGGCCGGGGTGCTGCCGGTGCCGTCGAGCAGACGGGAGGCGGTGCGTTCGGAGGCCGGGTGTTGTGCCACCAGCTCGGGCGGCAAGTCGAAATCGAAATCGGAAAGCGTGAAGGCGCGCATGGTGCTTGAGGGCCGGACGGGCCCGTGCCAAGGAGGCGTGGAAGATGAGCGAGACGTGGCCGGAGCCGGGCAGAATTGTCCCATGCCCGCTTCCGCGAAGTCCGTGCCGCCCGAAAAGACCACAAGCCCGCCCGCTGCCGCTCCGGCCGCGCCCGGGGCCGGGCTGAGCGCCGTGCAGCGCGCGCTGCGCAAGCTCGGCCTGGTGCGCGACATCGACTTCGCGCTCTACCTGCCGATGCGCTACGAAGACGAGACGCGCATCGTGCGCCTGGCCGACACGCGCGACGGCGACATGGCGCAGGTCGAGGGCGTGGTGACCGAATGCGAGGTGGTGTTCCGCCCGCGCCGGCAGCTGATCGCCACCATCGACGACGGCAGCGACACCTGCCAGCTGCGCTTCTTCAATTTCTACCCCTCGCAGCAGAAGCAGCTGGCCGTCGGCGCGCGCGTGCGCGTGCGGGGCGAGATGCGCGGCGGCTTCGTCGGGCGGCAGATGATGCATCCCACCGTCAAGGCGGCCGGCACGGCATTGCCGCAGGCACTGACGCCGGTCTACTCGACCATTGCCGGGCTGCCGCAGCCGGTGCTCCGGCGCGAGGTGCGCTCGGGCCTGGCTCGCGCGGTGCTCGACGAGACGATCCCCGTGCAGATCGGATGGCGCGGCGCCTGGGACCTGCGCAGTTCGCTGACCTTCCTGCACTACCCGACACCCGATGTGGCCATGGCCACGCTGGAAGACCACAGCCATCCGGCATGGCAGCGCATCAAGGCGGAAGAGCTGCTCGCGCAGCAGCTCTCGCAATTGCAGGCGCGGCTGGAGCGCGCGGCGCAGCGGGCGCCGATGCTGCCTTCCTCGGCCGAGCCGCAGGCGAGCTCGCTGCATGCGCAACTGCTCGCGGTGCTGCCCTTCGGCCTGACCGGCGCGCAGCAGCGCGTGGGCGAGGAAATCACGCGCGACCTCGGCCGCGAGATCCCGATGCACCGGCTGCTGCAGGGTGACGTGGGCTCGGGCAAGACCGTGGTGGCGGCGCTCGCGGCGGCGCGCTGCATCGATGCGGGCTTCCAGTGCGCGCTGATGGCGCCGACCGAGATCCTCGCGGCCCAGCACTTCGGCAAGCTGGTCGGCTGGCTCGATCCACTGCTGGCCGAGCGCGGCCTGCGCGTGGCCTGGCTCACCGGCAGCCAGAAGAAGAAGGAGCGCGACGCAATGTCGGCCGCGGTCGAGAGCGGCGAGGCGGCGCTGGTCATCGGCACCCATGCCGTCATTTCGGAGAAGGTGCGCTTCAAGAACCTCGCATTGGCGATCATCGACGAGCAGCACCGCTTCGGCGTGGCGCAGCGGCTCGCGCTGCGCGGCAAGGCCGTGGGCCATCTCGAGCCGCACCTGCTGATGATGAGCGCCACCCCGATCCCGCGCACGCTGGCGATGAGCTACTACGCCGACCTGGACGTTTCCACGCTCGACGAGCTGCCGCCGGGCCGCACGCCCATCGTCACCAAGCTGGTGGCCGACCACCGGCGCGAGGAGGTGATCGACCGCATCCAGGCGCAGATCGCGCAGGGCCGGCAGGTCTACTGGGTCTGCCCGCTGATCGAGGAGAGCGAAGCGGTCGACCTGCGCAACGCCACCGAGACGCGCGACGAGCTCGCCGATGCGCTCGGCGCGGCCGTCAACGTCGGGCTGCTGCATTCGCGCATGCCCACGGCCGAGAAGCAGGCGGTGATGGCCGCCTTCACGGCCAACGAGATCCAGGTGCTGGTGAGCACCACGGTGATCGAGGTGGGCGTGGACGTGCCGAACGCCTCGCTGATGGTGATCGAGCATGCCGAGCGCTTCGGGCTCTCGCAGCTGCACCAGCTGCGCGGCCGCGTGGGCCGCGGCGCCGCGGCCTCGGCCTGCGTGCTGCTCTACGCGCCGGGCGACAGCGGCCGTGTCGGCGAAGCGGCCCGCGCCCGGCTCAAGGCCATGGCCGAAACCAGCGATGGTTTCGAGATCGCGCGGCGCGACCTCGAGATCCGCGGCCCCGGCGAATTCCTGGGTGCGCGCCAGTCGGGCGCGCCGCTGCTGCGCTTTGCCGACCTCAGCACCGACACGATGCTGCTCGACTGGGCGCGCGAACTCGCGCCGCTGATGCTCGACAAGCACCCCGACCTGGCCCAGCGCCACATCGACCGCTGGCTCGGCACCAAGGCCGAGTACCTGAAGGCCTGAAGGCCTCGCTCAGGCGGCGGGGCGGCGCGTGAAGGCCAGCAGCAGCCCGAAGCCGACCATCATGCTGCCGCTCACCTTGTTGAACCAGCGCATCGCGCGGCTGCCGTTGGCGAGCCGGCGCATGCGGGCGCCGAGCATCGCGTAGAGCGCGATCGCAACCACTTCGAGCAGCAGGAAGGTGGTGCCCAGCAGCAGGTAGCTGGTGGCATAGGCCCCCGGCACCACGAACTGCGGAAAGAAGGCCGTGAACACCAGGATCGCCTTGGGATTGCCCGCCGCCACGGTGAACTCCTGGCGCACCAGCGCGCGCATCGAGGGCGGCGCGGCCGCGTCCGCTGCCTGCGCTTCGGCCGCCGGCGCCGGGGCGCGCAGCAGGCGGACGCCGATCCACACAAGGTAGGCGGCGCCGATGTACTTGATGACGTCGAAGGCCAGCTCCGACGCGACCAGCACCGCGCCCATGCCCAGGCCCGCGATGGCGATCATGATGGCGAAGGCCGCGAGGCGCCCGCCGGCCGCGATGACCGCCGGCGAAACGCCGTGGCGCGCGCCGTTGGTGACCGACAGCAGGTTGTTGGGGCCGAAAGCCATGTTGATGGCGAAGCAGGCCGGCAGGAACAGCAGATAGGTGGACAAGGTCATGGCTGCACCGGTGTCGATGGGGCCACCATTATCCGCAGGCCGACCCCAGAGAACGCTCGGTCACGGACGCTTGCGCATAATTGAAGCAAGCTATGACTCTCACCGAACTCAAATACATCGTCGCAGTGGCCCGCGAACGGCACTTCGGCAAGGCGGCCGAGGCCTGCTACGTCTCCCAACCCACCCTCTCGGTGGCCATCAAGAAGCTCGAGGACGAACTCGAGGTCAAGCTCTTCGAGCGCAGTGCCGGCGAAGTCACCGTCACGCCGCTCGGCGAGCAGATCGTGCAGCAGGCGCAGAGCGTGCTCGACCAGGCCGCCAGCATCAAGGAAATCGCCAAGCGCGGAAAAGACCCGCTGGCCGGCCCGCTGAACCTCGGCGTGATCTACACCATCGGGCCCTACCTGCTGCCCGACCTGGTGCGCCAGGTGATTGCGCGCACGCCGCAGATGCCGCTGGTGCTGCAGGAGAACTTCACCGCCAAGCTGCTCGAGATGCTGCGTGCCGGCGAGATCGACTGCGCGATCATGGCCGAGCCCTTCCCCGACACCGGCCTGGCCATGGCGCCGCTGTACGACGAGCCCTTCATGGCGGCGCTGCCCACGAAGCACAAGTTCGCCGACCGCGAATCGGTCACTTCGGAAGAGCTGCAGAACGAGACCATGCTGCTGCTGGGCACCGGCCACTGCTTTCGCGACCACGTGCTCGAGGTCTGCCCCGAGTTCGCGCGCTTCTCGAGCAACGCCGAGGGCATCCGCAAGAGCTTCGAGGGCTCGTCGCTCGAGACCATCAAGCACATGGTGGCATCGGGCATGGGCGTGACGCTGGTGCCGCGCCTGTCGGTGCCGGCCGAAGCCCTCAAGCCCAAGGTCAAGGGACGCAAGGAGCCCGAGCAGATGGTGCGCTACCTGCCGGTGCGCGACGCGCAGGACCGCGATCCGCCGACGCGGCGCGTGGTGCTGGCCTGGCGCCGCACCTTCACGCGCTACGAGGCAATCGCGGCCTTGCGCAACGCGATCTATGCCTGCGAGCTGCCGGGCGTCAAGCGGCTGTCGTAGAGGCAAAGACGAGAATTTGGCCTACGCGGCGGCCGTTCGAATTCGTTGATCGCCGGGATAGAGTGGCGCTGTTGCGAAGCCGCGGGTCGGCTTTCAGAATAACGGCGTGTTCCGCAAAACCTGAAGAAAGAATTTCCAGCCATGGCCAAAGCATCGAAGAAAGCATCGTCGTCCGGCAAGGTGCCCAAGAAGGGCGCCGCCGTGGTGGCGCAGGAATCGGGCAGCCGCAATGCGCCCCTCATCAACATCGGCATCGAGCGCCAGGACCGCGCCGCGATTGCCGAGGGCCTGAGCCGCGTGCTGGCCGACACCTACACGCTCTACCTCACGACCCACAACTTCCACTGGAACGTGACGGGGCCGCACTTCAACTCGCTGCATGCGATGTTCATGGGCCAGTACACAGAGCTCTGGGGCGCCACCGACATCATTGCCGAGCGCATCCGCGCGCTGGGCCACTACGCACCGGGCTCCTACGCCGAGTTCAGCAAGATCGCCACCGTGCCCGACGTGCCCCAGACCCCGCCCAAGGCGATGGAGATGGTGCGCATCCTGGTCAAGGGCCACGAAACCGTGTCGCGCATCGCACGCGAATTCATCCCCGTGGCCGAGGAAGCCGGCGACGACCCGACGGCCGACATGCTGACCGCGCGCTGCACCGTGCACGACCAGACCGCATGGATGCTGCGTTCGCTGCTCGAGGACTGACCCTCCGAGCCCGCGAACCCAGGAGCGGCACAATGGCCGCTCTTTTTTTGCCCGCCGCATGCTTGCCCGCCGTTTTGCGCTCTATCTCGACCTGATCCGCTGGAACCGCCCCGCCGGCTGGCTGCTGCTGCTGTGGCCCACGCTGGGCGCGCTCTGGTTCGCGGCCGAAGGCTGGCCGGGCTGGCACCTGCTGGCCGTGTTCGTGCTGGGCACCATCCTGATGCGCAGCGCAGGCTGCTGCGTCAACGACGTGGCCGACCGCGACTTCGACCGCCACGTGAAGCGGACCGCCCAGCGGCCGGTGACCAGCGGCGCGGTCTCGGTCAGGGAGGCGCTCGCGCTGGGCGCGGTGCTGGCACTCCTGGCTTTCGGGCTGGTGCTCACGACCAACCGGCTCACCATCCTGTGGTCGTTCGCGGCGCTGGCCATCACGCTGGCCTATCCCTTCGCCAAGCGCTTCGTGTCGGTCCCGCAGGCGGTGCTCGGCATCGCCTTCAGCTTCGGCATCCCGATGGCTTTTGCGGCGGTGCAAGCCAGCGTGCCCGTGTTCGCCGCCTGGCTGCTGGCCGGCAACCTGTTCTGGGTGCTGGCCTACGACACCGAGTACGCGATGGTCGACCGCGACGACGACCTCAAGATCGGCATGAAGACCTCGGCCATCACCTTCGGCCGCTTCGACGTGGCGGCGGTGATGCTGAGCTACGCGGTCTTCCTGGCGGTCTGGACCTGGGCCGGCGCGAGCCGGTCGCTGGGGGCCCCGTTCTTCGCGGGGATCGCCGTGGCCGCGGGACAGGCCGCCTGGCACTGGCGGCTGATCCGCGAGCGCACGCGCGACGGCTGCTTCAAGGCCTTCCGGCTGAACCACTGGCTCGGCTTCACCGTGTTTGCCGGCATCGCGGCCGGCTACGCCCTTCGCTAGCTAGAAAGACAGGACGCACATGCTCGATCGCCTGACGCAGAAGATCGGCCAGGAAGGCCTGTCCGGATGGCACCTCATCACGCAGGAGATGGTCGACCGGTACGCGGCGCTCTCGGGCGACGGCGAGGGCGAATGGATCCACCTCGATCCGGAGCGCGCCGTCCGCGAGGCGAACTACGGCGGAACGATCGTGCCGGGCTTCTTCCAGGTGTCGCACCTGATCCGGCTGACCGGCGAGGCCATGCGGACGCTGCTGCCCTTCGATGCGAACCACGCGCTGAACTATGGATTCGACCGCTTGCGCTTCGTCAGGCCGATGCCCGTCGGCGCGCGCTTCCGGGCGCGTGTGCGCATTCTCGAGGCGACGCCCAAGCCCGGAGAGAGCTTCCTGCTGAAGGAGGCGGTGCTGCTGGAGCTCGAGGACGGCACCGTCACGCTGGCGGCCGAGTGGCTGGTCTTCCTCGGGCCGCGCGCACTGGCGGCCTGACGAGGCTCAGGCGCGGCCGAATTCGTCGCCCAGCTCGGCGGCGCGCTTCTGCGCCGCACGGATGGCGGCCTTGAACTTCGCCTTGACGTCGGCGCCCTCGAGCGCGCTGATTGCCGCGTGGGTGGTGCCGCCCTTGGAGGTCACGCGTTCGCGCAGCACCGACGGCGGCTCGGTGGCGCTGTGCGCAAGTGCCGAAGCGCCGGTGAAGGTGCCGATGGCCAGCCGCTGGGCCTGCTCGAGCGGCAGGCCCATCTCGACGCCGGCTTCGGTCATCGCTTCGATGAAATAGAAGACGTAGGCCGGGCCGGAGCCCGACATGGCCGTCACCGCATCGAGCGCGGCTTCGTCGTCGACCCAGAGCAGCTCGCCGGTCGGCGCCAGCAGCTGCCCGACCAGGGAGCGGTCGGCGGCCTCCACCGCGGCCCGCGCAAAAAGGCCGGTCATGCCCTGGCCCACCAGCGCCGGCGTGTTGGGCATGGCGCGCACCACGCGTTCGCTGCCGAGCCAGCGCGCGATGCTGCCCGACGGAATGCCGGCCGCCACGCTCAGGTGCAGTGCGTTGGCCGCGAATGCGCGCACCGGGACCGCCGCGTCCGCGAAAGTCTGCGGCTTGACCGCCCACACCACCACCGAGCAGCGCGAAAGGGCGTCGCCGGCCTCGGCGTGAGCGGCAATGCCGAAGGATTGCGCGAGCTTGGTGCGGGCCTCCTCGAAGGGCTCGACCACCTCGAAGCTGCCGGCGGGCGTACCCTGCTTGATGAGGCCGCCGATGATGGCACTGGCCATGTTGCCGCCGCCGATGAAGGCGATCGGAGGCAGCGGCGGCGGTGCGGTGCGGGGCAGGAAGGTGACGGCGATGGTCATGGTCGGTCGGTGTATTCGAATGCCGCAAACTGGGTTGTCTGCAGCGGGTTGAAATTGTCGTCGCTCACGACCACCAGCATGCGCTTGCCGTCCGAAAGCGGCGGTCCCCAGCACATGCCCTCGGTGTTGTCGAGGCGCGAAAGGCCGAGCCAGGCGAAGTCAGCGACCAGGGTCTTCGGCGCGGCGCGGTGGTTGTCCGCGGCGAGCGCGTCGATGGCCAGCACGTCGGTGGCGTTGCGGGTATCGATCTCGTACAGGCGCAGCGAGTTTCCGGCGCCGGTGGCATAGGCGCGTTCCAGCACCAGCATGCGGTCGGCGTCGAGCATCAGGATCTCGCTGATGCCGTTGTCCGCATGGCTGCCGGGAATGAGCGGCCGCAGCGGGATCGCATCGGGCACATAGGCGATCTGGCGCGTGGCCTGGCCGGTCTCCAGGTCGATCCGGGTCAGCCGGCAGGGACCGCCCGGCGCCTTCGTGGTGGGAACCGGGCCGTCCTGGATCAGCGCGTTTTCCATGCCAAGCCAGGCGTGGCGGCCGTCGGGCGCCAGCGCCAGGCCCTCGAGGCGCAGGTTGTCGCGCGGGCCCCGGCGCCGGGCCGGATCGGGGTTGAACATGGCCGGCAGCGCGAACTCGCGCAGCAGGCGGCCGTCGCGCGCCGACTCGTACAAGGCCGGGCCGAATCCCCGGCCCACATCGCCTTCGCTCGTCCAGAGCAGGGTTCCGGCGCCTGGGCGCAGGCGCAGCGATTCGGGGTCCGGAACCGGGGTGCCGGGCTCGGCGCGGCGCCGCGCAGGCCAGGGACCGCCGCCCGGGCGTTGCAGCTGCACGACACCTTTCGGTTCGGGTGGCAGCGCCCAGGGAGGCGCCCATTGCGCCACATAGAAACGCGCAGGATCGAGGTCTGACCGATCGTCGCTGAGCAGCAGGTACTCACTTCTTTCTGCGTCGTAGTCGATGCCCGAGAGGCCGCCGGCGGTCGTGCCCTGTATATTCAGCCGGTACGGCCAGTGCGCCTCGGCAAGGCGGCGCAGCCGTTGTGACCCCGCCGGCGGAATGGCCGGACTGCGGCAGCCGGCCAATCCCAGCCCTGCGAGCCCCGCCGCCATGGCGCCCGCGCCCGCCAGCAGCCGGCGGCGCATGGGCGATATGGGGCCTGGATCGAAGGTGCGCACGCCGCCGAGTCTAGTTCCAGTTCGATTCGATCTCAGAAGGCAGTTGACATGCCTTGGCCTGCGTGCAACAATCGCAGGCTTCGCTTCAAAAGGCGAAGCTTTCAGCCCAAAGCGGAAGTGCCTCGAGTGGTTCGAGGTGCGGACGACGGGCCCAAGACTGACCGCAGCGTTTCCCTCCCGGAGGCGCATCGGTACAAGTTGGGAACTACTAGCAATGATCCAAACTGAATCCCGGCTCGAAGTGGCCGACAACACAGGCGCGAAGTCCGTCCTGTGTATCAAGGTGCTCGGTGGCTCCAAGCGGCGTTATGCCAGCGTGGGCGACGTCATCAAGGTGAGCATCAAGGAAGCCGCTCCGCGTGGTCGCGTCAAAAAGGGCGAGATCTACAGCGCAGTGGTGGTCCGCACCGCCAAGGGCATCCGTCGCGCCGACGGTTCGCTCGTCAAATTCGATGGCAACGCAGCCGTGTTGCTCAACGCCAAGCTGGAGCCGATCGGCACCCGCATCTTCGGACCGGTGACGCGCGAGCTGCGCACCGAAAAGTTCATGAAGATCGTGTCGCTGGCCCCCGAAGTTCTCTAAGGACAACAACGCCATGAACAAGATTCGCAAAGGCGACCAGGTCATCGTGTTGGCCGGGCGCGACAAAGGCAAGCGCGGCACCGTCTCGCTGCGCAAGGATGATTCGCACCTCGTCGTCGAGGGCGTGAACATCGTCAAGAAGCACGCCAAGCCGAACCCCCTCAAGGGTACGACCGGCGGCATCGTCGAGAAGACCATGCCCATCCACCAATCCAACGTGGCGATCTTCAATGCCGCGACCGGCAAGGCCGATCGCGTGGGCATCAAGATCACCCAGGGTGCTGACGGCAAGCGCGTGGCTGTTCGCGTCTTCAAGTCCAGCGGCGACGAAATCAAGTTCGCCTAAGAGGTACTCACATGGCACGTCTCCAACAACACTATCGCGAAAAGATCGCGAAAGACCTGACGGAAAAGTTCGGCTACAAGTCGCCGATGCAGGTCCCCCGTCTCACCAAGATCACGCTCAACATGGGCGTGGGTGAAGCTGTCGCCGACAAGAAGGTCCTGGACAACGCAGTTGCCGACCTGACCAAGATCGCCGGCCAGAAGCCCGTGGTCACCAAGTCGAAGAAGGCCATCGCCGGTTTCAAGATCCGCGAAAACCAGCCGATCGGCTGCATGGTCACGCTGCGTGGCGTGCAGATGTATGAGTTCCTGGACCGTTTCGTGACCATCGCGCTGCCGCGTGTTCGCGACTTCCGCGGCATTTCCGGCCGTGCGTTCGACGGCCGTGGCAACTACAACATCGGCGTCAAGGAACAGATCATTTTCCCCGAGATCGAATACGACAAGGTCGATGCCCTGCGCGGTCTCAACATCAGCATCACGACGACGGCCAAGACCGACGAAGAAGCCAAGGCGCTTCTCGCTGGTTTCCGTTTCCCGTTCAAGAACTGAGGCGCACCGTGGCTAAACAATCCCTGATCCAACGCGAACTCAAGCGCGACAAGCTGGTCGCCAAGTACGCTGCGAAGCACGCGGAACTGAAGGCAATCTCCAACGACCTGAAGAAGAGCGACGAAGAGCGCGCTGCTGCCCGCCTGGGCCTGCAGAAGCTTCCGCGCAACGCGAACCCCACGCGCCAGCGCAACCGTTGCGAAATCACCGGTCGCCCCCGTGGCACCTTCCGTCAATTCGGTCTGGCCCGCGCCAAGATCCGCGAACTGGCCTTCAATGGCGACATCCCCGGTGTCACCAAGGCCAGCTGGTAAGCCAGGCAGGAGCAAACAACATGAGCATGAGTGATCCCATTGCCGACCTGCTGACGCGTATCCGTAACGCGCAGATGGTGGCGAAGCCCACTGTGTCGGTCCCGTCTTCCAAGGTGAAGATCGCGATCTCGCAGGTCCTGAAGGACGAAGGCTATATCGACGGTTTCCAGGTCAAGACCGAAGACGGCAAGACCGAACTCGTCATTACCCTGAAGTACTACGCTGGCCGTCCGGTCATCGAGCGCATCGAGCGCGTGAGCCGTCCCGGCCTGCGCGTCTACAAGGCCAGTGCTTCCATTCCGCAAGTCCAGAACGGCCTGGGCGTCGCGATCGTCACGACCCCCAAGGGCGTGATGACCGACCGCAAGGCGCGCGCTACCGGTGTCGGTGGCGAAGTGCTGTGCTACGTCGCCTAACCGAGACATCGAGGAGTAACTGAAATGTCCCGAGTAGGAAAAATGCCGATCACCATCCCCGCAGGCGTGGATGTGTCGATCAAGGAAGACCAGATCAGCGTCAAGGGCACGGGCGGCACGCTCAACCTTGCACGCAATCCCCTGGTCAAGGTCGTCAGCAACGACGGCAAGCTGAATTTCGAGCCCGCCAACGAGTCGCGTGAAGCGAACGCGATGAGCGGCACGATCCGCCAGCTGGTGAACAACATGGTGGTTGGCGTGACCAAGGGCTTCGAGAAGAAGCTCAACCTGGTCGGCGTCGGCTACAAGGCTGCAGCGTCCAACAACAAGTTGAACCTGCAAGTCGGCTATTCGCACCCGGTCAACATCGACATGCCCCAAGGCATCACGGTGGCCACTGCAACGCCGACCGAAATCGTGATCAAGGGTGCTGACCGTCAGCGCGTTGGTCAAATCGCCGCTGAGATCCGCGCTGTTCGTCCGCCTGAGCCCTACAAGGGCAAGGGCATCCGTTATTCGGACGAGAAGATCGTGATCAAAGAGACCAAGAAGAAGTAAGGGGCAGCAAAATGATGTTGACCAAAAAAGCACAGCGTCTTCGCCGCTCGCGCCAGACCCGCATCCGCATCGCGACGCAGGGCGTGGCCCGTCTGACGGTGAACCGCACCAACCTGCACATCTATGCCACCGTCATCTCCGACGACGGCACCAAGGTGATCGCCACCGCATCGACGGCCGAAGCCGAAGTGCGCGCTGCACTCGGCGGTTCGGGCAAGGGCGGCAATGCCGCCGCTGCAACGGCCATCGGCAAGCGCATCGCTGAAAAGGCGAAGGCTGCCGGCGTCGAGAAGGTCGCCTTCGACCGCGCTGGTTTCGCGTACCACGGCCGCGTCAAGGCGCTGGCCGACGCTGCCCGCGAAGCCGGCCTGCAGTTCTAAACGGACACGAGATTCAAAATGGCAAAGATTCAAGCAAGAACGCAGAACGAAGGCCCTGAAGACGGTTTGCGCGAGAAGATGATCGCGATCAACCGCGTCACCAAGGTGGTGAAGGGTGGTCGTATCCTCGGTTTCGCAGCACTCACCGTCGTGGGCGACGGCGACGGCCGCGTCGGCATGGGCAAGGGCAAGTCCAAGGAAGTGCCTGCTGCCGTGCAGAAGGCGATGGAAGAAGCCCGTCGCAACCTGGCCAAGATCTCGATCAAGAACGGCACGCTGCATCACCGCGTGACGGGCCATTGGGGCGCTGCCTCGGTGGTCATGATCCCGGCCCCGAAGGGTACCGGCATCATCGCCGGCGGCCCGATGCGCGCCGTGTTCGAAGTCATGGGCATCACCGACATCGTGGCCAAGAGCCATGGTTCGTCGAACCCCTACAACATGGTTCGCGCCACGCTCGACGGGTTGAAGAACTCGACGACCGCGTCCGAAGTGGCTGCCAAGCGCGGCCTGACCGTCGAAGAAATCTTCGCCTGAGCGCAAGCTCTCGCAAGGCTGAAGGAAGCATTCAAATGACGACGCAACAACAAACCCTCAAGGTGCAATTGGTCAAGAGCCCGATTGGCACCAAGGAATCGCATCGCGCGACCGTGCGTGGCCTCGGCCTGCGCAAGCTCAACAGCGTGAGCGAGCTGCAGGACACCCCGGCGGTGCGCGGCATGATCAACAAGATCAGTTATCTGGTCAAAGTTCTGTAAGAGAGACTGATATGGAACTCAATGGCATCAAGCCGGCAGCTGGCGCCAAGCACGCCAAGCGCCGCGTCGGCCGCGGTATCGGCTCCGGTATCGGCAAGACCGCAGGCCGTGGTCACAAGGGTCAGAAGTCGCGCGCAGGCGGCTTCCACAAGGTCGGCTTCGAAGGCGGTCAAATGCCGCTGCAGCGCCGCCTGCCCAAGCGCGGCTTCAAGTCGCACCTGCTGAAGTTCAACGCCGAAGTCACGCTGACTGCCCTCGAGCAGCTCGGCCTGGCCGAAGTGGACATCCTGGCGCTCAAGCAAGCCGGCCTCGTGGGCCAGCTCGCCAAGGTCGTCAAGATCGTCAAGACCGGTGAACTCACCAAGGCCGTCAAGCTGACGGGCGTGGGTGCAACCGCTGGTGCCAAGGCTGCGATCGAAGCAGCCGGCGGCAGCGTCGCCTGATCACACTGGACTGAAAGAAGTTCTTCGTGGCAACTAACGCGGCAACGATCGCAAAGACAGGCAAGTTCGGCGACCTGCGTCGCCGGCTCGTCTTCTTGCTGCTCGCGCTCGTGGTCTATCGGATCGGCGCGCACATTCCTGTGCCGGGCATCAACCCGGACCAGCTGGCGGCGTTGTTCCAGGGCCAGCAGGGCGGCATCCTGAGCCTGTTCAACATGTTCTCGGGCGGGGCGCTGTCGCGCTTCACCGTGTTCGCGTTGGGGATCATGCCGTACATCTCGGCGTCGATCATCATGCAGCTGATGACCTACGTGCTTCCGACCTTCGAGCAATTGAAGAAGGAAGGCGAGGCCGGCCGCCGCAAGATCACGCAGTACACGCGCTATGGCGCGCTCGGCCTGGCCCTGTTCCAGTCGTTCAGCATTGCAGTGGCGCTCGAGTCTTCGGCCGGCCTGGTCATCTCGCCCGGTTTCGGCTTCCGCCTGACCGCCATGGTGAGCCTCACGGCAGGTTCGATGTTCCTGATGTGGCTCGGCGAGCAGATCACCGAACGGGGCCTGGGCAACGGCATCTCGATCCTGATCTTTGCAGGTATCGCGGCCGGTCTGCCCAACGCCATCGGCGGCCTGGCTTCGCTGGTGACCACCGGTGCGATGAACCCGATCATTGCGCTGTTCATCATCGCGATCGTGGTGCTGGTCACCTACTTCGTGGTGTTCGTCGAACGCGGCCAGCGCAAGATCCTCGTGAACTATGCGCGGCGCCAGGTCGGCAACAAGGTCTATGGCGGCCAGTCGTCGCACCTGCCCTTGAAGCTGAACATGGCCGGTGTGATTCCGCCAATCTTCGCCTCCTCGATCATCCTGCTGCCCGCAACGGTGGTCGGCTGGTTCAGCACCGGCGAAGGTGGTTTCGGCTGGATCAAGGACGTGGCCGGCGCACTGCGTCCGGGCGAGCCGATCTACGTGCTGCTGTACGCTGCCGCGATCGTTTTCTTCTGCTTCTTCTACACGGCACTCGTGTTCAACAGCAAGGAAACGGCCGACAACCTGAAGAAGAGCGGTGCATTCATTCCGGGCATCCGTCCGGGTGACCAGACCGCTCGCTATATCGACAAGATTCTGGTTCGCCTGACGTTGGCTGGCGCGGTGTACATCACCTTCGTCTGCCTGCTGCCCGAGTTCCTGATCCTGAAGTACAACGTCCCGTTCTACTTCGGTGGTACCTCCCTGCTGATCATCGTGGTCGTCACGATGGACTTCATGGCCCAGGTGCAAAACTACATGATGTCCCAGCAGTACGAATCGCTGCTGAAGAAGGCCAACTTCAAGACATCGTAGGGCTGTGAGTTTCAGTATTGAGAATTTGGGTGTGGGCGGTGTACCGCCACGTTAAACAGTTTTAGGAGAATGAAATGAGAGTTTCGGCTTCGGTCAAAACCATCTGCCGTAATTGCAAGGTCATCCGCCGTAAAGGTGTGGTGCGTGTGATTTGCACCGACCCGCGCCACAAGCAGCGCCAGGGTTGATTGAAGAGTATTAGAGGACGCACATGGCACGTATTGCTGGCATCAACATTCCGCCGCACAAGCACGCTGAAATCGGCCTGACCGCCATCTTCGGCATCGGTCGCACCCGCGCCCGTCAGATCTGCGAAGCGAGCGGCATCGAATATTCGAAGAAGATCAAGGACCTGACTGACGCCGATCTCGAAAAGATCCGCGACCAGATCGCCTTGTTCACCATCGAAGGCGATCTGCGTCGCGAGACGACGATGAACATCAAGCGTTTGATGGACATCGGCTGCTATCGCGGCTTCCGTCACCGTCGCGGCCTGCCGATGCGCGGCCAGCGCACGCGCACCAATGCCCGCACCCGCAAGGGTCCGCGCAAGGCTGCGCAGTCCCTGAAGAAATAAGGATAGACCAGCATGGCTAAAGCACCTGCAAACAACGCCGCACAGCGCGTTCGCAAGAAGGTTCGCAAGAACGTTGCGGACGGCATCGCCCACGTGCATGCCTCGTTCAACAACACCATCATCACGATCACCGATCGCCAGGGCAACGCCCTGTCGTGGGCTTCGTCGGGTGGCCAGGGCTTCAAGGGCTCGCGCAAGTCGACCCCGTTCGCTGCGCAGGTGGCTTCCGAAGTGGCCGGCCGTGCTGCTGTCGAACAAGGCATCAAGAACCTCGACGTCGAGATCAAGGGCCCCGGCCCCGGTCGCGAATCGTCGGTGCGCGCACTGGCTGCGCTCGGCATCCGGATCAATTCCATTGCCGACGTGACGCCCGTTCCGCACAACGGCTGCCGTCCCCAGAAGCGTCGCCGCATCTGATCGTCAGTCCGCAAGGCGCAGCCGGCTTTTGAGCGGCTGCGCATTTGTTTTTTTACTAAGCCCACCGCCATCCGCGTCTTCGCCGATGGCTCCCGCAGGCAACTGCGGCAGATGACACAAAGGAAAAATCGTGGCACGCTACCTCGGCCCCAAGGCCAAACTCTCCCGCCGTGAAGGCACCGACTTGTTCCTCAAGAGCGCCCGCCGCTCCATCCAGGACAAGGCCAAGTTCGATTCCAAGCCCGGCCAGCATGGCCGCACTTCGGGTCAGCGTACCTCCGACTACGGCCTGCAGCTGCGCGAAAAGCAGAAGGTCAAGCGCATGTACGGCGTGCTCGAGAAGCAGTTCCGCCGCTACTTCGAAGAAGCCGACCGCCGCCGTGGCAACACCGGCGCCAACCTGCTGTTCATCCTCGAATCGCGCCTGGACAACGTCGTCTACCGCATGGGCTTCGGCTCGACGCGCGCCGAAGCGCGCCAGCTCGTGTCGCACAAGGCGATCACGGTGAATGGCCAGTCGGTCAACATCCCGTCGTACCTGGTGAAGACCGGCGACGTGATCGCCGTTCGCGACAAGTCGAAGAAGCAGACCCGCATTGCCGAAGCGCTCCAGCTCGCCCAGCAGGTCGGTATCCCGGCCTGGGTCGAAGTGAACGCCGACAAGGCCGAAGGTACCTTCAAGAAGGTGCCCGATCGCGACGAATTCGCAGCCGACATCAACGAATCGCTGATCGTCGAACTGTACTCGCGCTAAGCGGGCGACAACGGGCCGCGCTTTGCGGTCCGCTTTTGATTTTTTTGTTCCCATCGGGAGGCACTCCCGACGGGTGCTTCACCAGCCTTACCGGTGTAACGAGCCGGGGGTATTGAGAGGAAGTCTGCATGCAAACCACCCTGCTGAAACCCAAGACCATCCAGGTCGAGCAACTTGCCGCCAACAAGGCCAAGGTGACGCTCGAGCCTTTCGAGCGCGGCTACGGCCACACGCTCGGCAACGCGCTGCGCCGCGTCCTGCTGTCGTCGATGGTCGGTTATTCGGCCACTGAAGTCACGATCGCCGGCGTGCTGCACGAGTACTCGTCGATCGACGGCGTGCAGGAAGATGTCGTCAACATCCTGCTGAATCTCAAGGGCGTGGTGTTCAAGCTCCACAACCGCGACGAAGTCACGCTGAGCCTGCGCAAGGACGGCGAAGGCCCGGTGCTGGCGTCGGACATCCAGACCCCGCACGACGTCGAGATCATCAACCCCGACCACGTGATCGCGCACCTGTCGCAAGGCGGCAAGCTCGACATGCAGATCAAGGTCGAAAAGGGCCGCGGCTACGTGCCCGGCACGATGCGCCGCTATGCCGACGAGCCGACCAAGTCGATCGGCCGCATCGTCCTGGACGCCTCGTTCTCGCCCGTCAAGCGCGTGAGCTACACGGTCGAAAGCGCCCGTGTCGAACAGCGCACCGACCTGGACAAGCTGCTGGTCGAGATCGAAACCAACGGTGCGATCACGGCCGAAGACGCCGTGCGCGCCTCGGCTAAAATCCTGGTCGAGCAGCTGGCCGTGTTCGCGCAGCTCGAAGGCGGCGAACTGGCTGCATTCGATGCGCCGGCACCGCGCAGCGCACAGCAATTCGATCCGATCCTGCTGCGCCCTGTCGACGAGCTCGAGCTCACCGTGCGTTCGGCCAACTGCCTGAAGGCCGAAAACATCTACTACATCGGCGACCTGATCCAGCGCACCGAGAACGAGTTGCTCAAGACCCCGAACCTGGGTCGCAAGTCGCTCAACGAAATCAAGGAAGTGCTTGCCTCGCGCGGCCTGACCTTGGGTATGAAGCTTGAAAGCTGGCCGCCGGCCGGCCTCGACAAGCGTTGATTTTTGAAAATTGAGCCCATGAGGGCTCGTGCCCGGGCAGTACCTGATACGGCTGCCTGTTTAATAAAGTAAAGGAAAGCACCATGCGTCACGGACACGGACTCCGCAAACTCAACCGCACCAGCTCGCACCGCCTTGCGATGCTGCAGAACATGATGAATTCGCTCATCGAGCACGAAGTCATCAAGACCACGGTCCCCAAGGCCAAGGAACTGCGCCGCGTCATCGAACCGATGATCACGCTCGCCAAGAAGCCCACGGTTGCCAACAAGCGCCTGGCCTTCGACCGCCTGCGCGACCGCGACAGCGTCGTCAAGCTCTTCGGCGAACTCGGCCCGCGCTTCGCAGCGCGTCCGGGCGGCTACACCCGCATCCTGAAGATGGGTTTCCGCGTTGGCGACAATGCACCCATGGCACTGGTCGAACTGGTCGACCGTCCTGAAATTAAAGAAGAAGCCGCCGAGCAAGGCGCTGCTGAATAAGGTATAATTCCATCTTGCCGCGCGATGGAGCAGCCTGGTAGCTCGTTGGGCTCATAACCCAAAGGTCGCAAGTTCAAATCTTGCTCGCGCAACCAATTTAAAAGGCCCTTTGAATTTCAAAGGGCCTTTTTCTTTGGCCGCCGATCTTCGGGTCGGCAGGTCCATGCACCCATGAAAAATGCCCTCGCGAAGAGGGCATTCTTGTTTGCGTCGCACGGGGCGGCTCCCCGCGGGTGTTCCGTCAGACCGGAATGACCGCCGTGACCTCGATCTCGACCTTGGCGCGGTGCTCGACCAGCGCCGCCACCTGCACGCAGGTCATGGCCGGGAAGTTGCGGCCCATTGCGTCGCGGTAGACCGGGCCGAGCTCGCCGAGGCGGCGGCTGTATTCGTCGCGGTCGGTCACGTACCAGGTCATGCGCACCATGTGCTCGGGGCCGGCGCCGGCTTCGCGCAGCACTTCGGCGATGTTGCGCAGCGCCAGGCCGCATTGCTCGATGAAGTCGTCCGACTCGAACTGCTGCTGCGCATTCCAACCGATCTGGCCGCCGACGAACACCATGGTGCCGCGTGCGGCCACGCCATTCGCATAGCCCTTGGGGGGCAACCAGCCCGGGGGCTGCAAGAGTTTGTTCATCATGATGGGGTGGTCTCGTTGAGTTGTCTCAGTTTGAACCGCTGGAGCTTGCCGGTCTCGGTGCGCGGCAGCACCGGCACGAACTCGATCTCCCGCGGGTATTTGAAGGGCGCGATGGTGGCCTTCACATGGTCCTGCAGCGCCTTGACGAGCGCGGCATTGCCTTCATGGCCGGGCTTGAGCACGCAGAAGGCCTTCACGATCATGCCGCGGTCGGCGTCGGGCTTGCCGATCACGCCGCACTCGGCCACGGCCGGGTGCTTGAGGAGCGCATCCTCGACCTCGGGTCCGCCGACGTTGTAGCCGGCCGTGATGATCATGTCGTCGGCGCGCGCCTGGTAGAAGAAGTAGCCGTCGTCGTCCTGCACGAAGGAATCGCCGGGGTAGTTCCAGCCGTTCTTCACGTAGTCGGCCTGGCGCGGGTCGTCCAGGTAGCGGCAGCCCACGGGACCCTGCAGCGCCAGCTTGCCGACCGTGCCGCGCGGCACTTCGTTGCCCTGGTCATCCACCACCCTGGCGGTGAAACCGGGCACCACCTTGCCGACCGCGCCGCGGCGCACCTGATCGCCGGCGGCCGAGATGTAGATGTGGAACACCTCGGTGCCGCCGATGCCGTCGAGCATCTCGATGCCGGTGGCTTCCTTCCACAGCTGGCGCGTGGCGTCGGGCAGTGCCTCGCCCGCGCTCACGCAGATGCGCAGGCTCGGCGCGCCGTGCTGCCGCACGAACGGCGCCATCTGGCGATAGAAGGTGGGGGCCGTGTAGCAGATGGTCGCGCCGACCTCGTTGATGAGCTTCACGAGGCCTTCGGGCGTGAACGGCGCATCGGCGAAGTACACCGAGGCGCCGGCCCACATCGGGAACACCAGCAGCCCGCCGAGCCCGAAGGTGAAGGCCAGCGGCGGCGAGCCGATCACGATGTCGTCGCTGCGTGCCTGCAGCACATGGCGCGGCCAGGTTTGGCACATCGCGAGCACGTCGCGGTGCGTGGTGACTGGTGCCTTCGGCTTGCCCGTGGTGCCGGAGGTGAACGCAAGCAGGGCGATGTCGTCCGACGCCGTGGGGCAGGCGGTGAACACGCCGCTCTTGCCGGCCGCGCGTGCCGACAGCGAATCGGGCGCAGCGGGTTTGTTGAACGCGATCACCGATGCGAGCACGGGATGCTCCCGCTGTGCCAGCACGAGCTCGTCGAGCAGGCGCCCGTCGCACAGCGCCGCCACGGGGCGCGCCTTCTCGATGATCTCGCCCAGTTCCTTGGCGCGCAGCAGCGGCATGGTGGCCACCGCGATCAGGCCGGCCTTGACCACCGCGAGCCACGACAGCGCCATGGCTACCGAGTTGCCGCCGCGCAGCAGCACGCGGTTGCCGGGCACGAGGCCGAGGTCTTCGACCAGCACCTGCGCGATGCGGTTGACCTCGACAGCGGCCTGCGAATAGGTCAGCGTGCCGGCGGGCGAACGCAGCATCGGCTTGTCGCCGAAGCCCTTGGCGGGCGCCTTGTCCAGGAGCTCCTCGACCAGATTCAGCTGATCGGGCAGCTGCAGCTCCGGAAGGTCGTAGCGGAAGACCGGCAGCTGCTCGGCGGGCGGCAGGCGGTCGTGAACGAAGCGGTCGACTTGGGCTGACACGATGTTTATCCCCGCAAAACGGATTTGCCGATGATCAGTTGCTGAACCTCCGTCGCGCCTTCGTAGATGCGCAGCGAGCGGATGTCGCGGTAGAGACTTTCAATCTTCGTGCCAACCTTCACGCCAAGGCCGCCGTGCATCTGCAGCGCCATGTCGATCACGCGGCTCGCGTTCTCGGTGGCGCACATCTTGGCCATGGCCGCGGCGGCCGACACGTCGCCCACCGCGGGGGCGCCGCGCTGTTCGGCGTCGTCGCGCATCCATGCGGCGCGGTAGGTGAGCAATGCGGCGCTGTCGATCAGCGCGGCCATCTCGCCGAGCTTGGCCTGCGTGAGCTGGAAATCGGCGAGCGTCTGGCCGAACATGCGCCGGCCTTTCGCATGCGCGATGGCTTCGGCGAGTGCGCGGCGTCCCATGCCCAATGCCGCCGCTGCAACGGAGGCACGGAAGATGTCGAGCGTGCGCATCGCGAGCTTGAAACCACCGTTGAGTTCGCCGAGCTGCGCCGCGCGCGGCACGATGCAGTCCTGGAAGCGCAGCGTGGCGAGCGGGTGCGGCGCCATCACGTCGATGTGCCCGGAGGTGTCGAGGCCGGCGGCGGTTGCATCGACGATGAACGCCGTGATGCCGCGCGTGCCGCCCGCGGAATCGGTCTTGGCGAACAGGCAGTAGAAGTCGGCGATGCCGCCATTGCTGATCCAGGTCTTCTCGCCGTTGAGGCGCCAGCCGTCGGGCATGGCTTCGGCGCGCATGGCCATGGCCGCCACGTCGGAGCCCGCATCGGGTTCGCTGAGAGCAAAGGCCGCGATCTTCTCGCCCTTGCCCACAGCTGTGAGGTAGTGCGACTGCTGCTCGGGCGTGCCCGCGAGCGTGATCGCGCCGCTGCCCAGCCCCTGCATCGCAAACGCGAAGTCCGCCAGCGGCGAGTGGTAGCCGAGCGTCTCGCGCAGCAGCACGAGCGCGCGTGAGTCGAGGCGCTCCAGCGCGCCGCCTGCGCTGCCGGGCACGGCATAGCGCAGCCAGCCGCCGTCGCCGAGGCGGCGCACCCATTCGCGGCAGGCCGCGCGGTCGTCGCGCTCGTCGACTTCCTGCGCGGCGCACCAGGGCAGCAGCTCGCTTGCGAGCGCGCGATGCGCGTCATCGAAGAACGGCAGCGCGAGGTGCGTTGTCGAGGGCGGTGCGGGGATCTTGGCCATCATGACTTCAGTCTCCGCCGAACACGGGCTTGCGCTTGGCCGCAAACGCTTCGTAGGCGCGCTTGAAATCCTCGGTCTGCATGCAGATGGCCTGTGCCTGTGCCTCGGCCTCGATGGCCTGGTCGATGGTCATCGACCACTCCTGCGACAGCATGGTCTTGGTCATGCCGTGCGCGAAGCTCGGGCCTTCGGCCAGCTCGCGCGCTACCTTGGTGGCCGCTTCGAGCAGTGCATCGCTTTCGTGCAGCGCATTGAAGAAGCCCCAGGCCTGGCCTTCCTGTGCCGTCATCGCGCGGCCGGTGAAGAGCAGTTCCGAGGCGCGGCCCTGGCCGATCACGCGCGGCAGCAAGGCGCAGGCACCCATGTCGGCACCGGCCAGGCCGACGCGCGTGAACAGGAAAGCGGTGCGCGTGGCGGGCGAGCCGTAGCGCAGGTCGCAGGCCAGCGCGATCATCGCGCCGGCGCCGGCGCACACGCCGTCGATCGCGCCGACGATCGGCTGCGGGCAATGGCGGATGGCCTTGACCAGGTCGCCGGTCATGCGTGTGAACTCGAGCAGCTCGGGCATGCGCATGCCGGTGAGCGGGCCGATGATCTCGTGCACGTCGCCGCCCGAGCAGAAGTTGCCGCCGGCGCCGGTGACCACGATGGCCTTCACGTCGGTTGCATAGGTCAAGGCGCGGAACAGGTCGCGCAGCTCGGCGTACGAATCGAAGGTCAGCGGGTTCTTGCGCTCGGGGCGGTTCAGCGTGATGGTGCCGACGCCCGCTTCGTAGTGCCATGCGAAGTGCTTCGCCGCGTAAGGCGCCTTGGCCTCGAATTGCGCGTGCATGGGATTGCCCGCGCCGATGTAGTGCTTCATTCGGCCTCCGCCATCTGGCTGTGTGAGTGTTGCTTGACCTTGCCGAGCAGCTTGTGCAGCTGCGCGATCTCCTTGGCGCTGAGCGCCGCGAAGGCATCGACGATCCAGTCTTCGTGCTGCTGCGCCATCTCGTTGAAGAGCTTGCGGCCGCGCGCCGTGAGCCGCACGCGCCAGGCGCGGCGGTCGCCCTCGACGTTGATGCGCTCGACCAGCCCTTCGGTCACGAGCTGGTCGGTGATGCCGGTGACGTTGCCGCCCGTCACCATCATGCGGCGCGACAGCTCGTTCATCTTCAGGCCGTCGGGCGAGCGCTCGAGCTGCGACATCAGGTCGAAGCGCGGCAGCGTGGTGGCGAACTGCGAGCGCAGTTCGTTGCGCACCTGCTTCTCGATCAGCTGGGTGCAGGTGAGCAGCCGCAGCCAGAGGCGCAGGGCCTCGGGGTGCTCGCTGTGGGCGCGTGCTTCGAGGTCCATGTCAGTGCGTCTCCTCGTTGTTGGAGGCAGCCAATGCGGCGTTCGCAGCGGCAGCGATCTGCTGCTGCTTGGCGATCTCGCGGTACATCTGGTCGCGCCCGCTCAGGTACTGCTTCGGCCAGTCGACGTCGCGGCTTTGCAGCTTGGCGGCCTCGTGCAGGGTCCATGCGGGATCGGCAAGGTGCGGGCGGGCGATGGCGCAGAGGTCGGCGCGGCCGGCCGCGATGATGCTGTTGGCCTGGTCGGCGTCGGTGATGGCGCCGACCGCAATGGTCGAGATGCCGACCTCGTTGCGGATGCGGTCCGAGAACGGCGTCTGGTACATGCGGCCGTACACCGGCTTGGCGGTGCGCGTGGTCTGGCCGGAGGACACGTCGATGAAATCGGCGCCGGCTTCCTTGAAGAGGCGCGCCACCACCACGGCATCGGCATCGGTGTTGCCGCCAGGGGCCCAGTCGTGCGCCGAGATGCGCACGCTCATCGGCTTGTCTTGCGGCCAGGCGGCGCGCATCGCGCGGAACACCTCGAGCGGATAGCGGCAGCGCGCTTCGATGTCGCCGCCGTATTCGTCGGTGCGCAGGTTGGTGAGCGGGCTGATGAAGGCCGACAGCAGGTAGCCGTGCGCGCAGTGCAGCTCGAGCCAGTCGAAGCCGCATTCGGCGGCGCGGCGCGTGGACGCCACGAACTGGTCGCGCATGGCGTCCATCTGCTCGCGCGTCATCGCGGCCGGCAGCTGGTTCTGTTCGCCGTAGGCCACCGCGCTGGCGGCCAGCAGCGGCCAGTTGCCGCTTTCGAGCGGCTCGTCGGTGCCTTCCCAGCCCACGCGGGTCGAGCCCTTGGGGCCGCTGTGGCCGAGCTGCATGGCGATCTTGGCGCTCGACTGCGTGTGCACGAAGTCGACGATGCGCTTGAACGCGGCCTGCTGCGCGTCGTTGTACAGGCCCGTGCAGCCGGGGGTGATGCGGCCTTCGGCCGTCGGGCTCGTCATCTCGACGAACACCATGGCGGCGCCGCCGAGCGCGCGGGCGCCCAGGTGCACCAGCAAAAAGTCCTGCGGCACGCCGTCGACCGCGCTGTAGGTGGCCATCGGCGACACCAGGATGCGGTTCTTCAGCGTGAGGCCGCGCACCTGCAGCGGCATCAGCATGGGCGCAACGGGCTTGCCGCCGGCGAGCCACTGCTCGTAGCCGCCGAGCCATTGCGTGTCGCGCACACGCAGGTTCTCGTGGCTGATGCGCTGGGAGCGCGTGAGCAGCGAATAAGCGAACTGCTCGATCTGCATGCCGGTGTAGCGCGGTACGTTCTCGAACCATTCGGTGGAGTTGCGCGCGGCGTTCTGGATCTTGAGCACCTCGACGCTGCGGCGCGCCTCGTAGCCCTCGAGCACGTGGTCGACGGTGCCGCCCTGCGCGAATTCGTTGGCCAGGTCGATCGCGTCTTCCAGCGCGAGCTTGGTGCCCGAGCCGATCGAGAAGTGCGCCGTGTGCGCCGCGTCGCCCATCAGCACCACGGGCACCGAGCGGCCCTCGACATCGATGCGGTGGGTCCAGCGCTCGCACACCACGCGCGGAAATCGGATCCAGTTGGCCGAGCCGCGCAGGTGCGTGGCATTGCTGATGAGCGAATGGCCGCCCAGGTACTTGGCGAACAGCTTCTCGCAGAAGGCGATGGCCTCGGGCTGCTCCATCTGGTCGAGGCCGTGGGCTTTCCACACGGCCTCGGGCGTCTCGACGATGAAGGTCGAGGTCTTGTCGTCGAACTGGTAGGCGTGGGCCTGGAACCAGCCGTGCTCGGTCTGTTCGAAGGCGAAGGTGAAGGCGTCGAAGGTCTGGTGCGTGCCCAGCCACACGAAGCGGCAGTTGCGAAGGTCGACGTCGGGCTTGAACACGTCGGCATAGCGCTGGCGGATGCGGCTGTTCAGGCCGTCGCTCGCAATCACCAGGTCGGCGTTGTACTGGGCGGCGATCGCCTGGTCGTCGGTGGCGTCGGTCTCGAAGACCAGCTTCACGCCGAGCGCGAGACAGCGCTCCTGCAGGATGTTCAGGAGGCGCTTGCGGCCGATGCCGCAGAAGCCATGGCCGCCCGAGCGCACCTGCCGGCCCTTGAAGAACACCTGGATGTCGTCCCAGTGGTGGAACTCGCTGCCGATCAGCGCCGCGGTCTCGGCGTCGGCCGCGCGCAGGTTGGCGAGCGTCTGGTCGCTGAGCACCACGCCCCAGCCGAAGGTGTCGAAGGGGCGGTTGCGCTCCACCACGGTGATCTCGAGCGCGGGATTGCGCGCCTTCATCAGCAGCGCGAAGTACAGGCCCGCGGGGCCGCCGCCGATGCACAGGATGCGTTGAAGGTCCATGGCGGGTGCGGCAGGGGAGCCGGTGGTTAGGCTGTTCATGGTTGAATAGTTTAAGCATAAACAATCTGGTGTCAACGGGGCCATCCCCAGCGGGGTACCCGGGGCGCGGCGGGTGTCATGCAAAAAATCGAAAAAATCAATACCATCACCTCACCATGCAAAGCTTGATACCCAAGATCGAGTCGCAGCTTGCGTCGCTGCCCGTGCCCATCGCGCTGGAATTGCCTGATGGCCGAAGAGTTGCCAAGCCGGGGTCGCGTGTCACCCTGGCGTTCAGCGAGTGGTCGGCGCTGGCCAAGCTGGCGGCGCACCAGGTGGGGGCCATCGGCGAGGCCTACGTCGAAGGCCGGGTGCAGATCGAAGGCGCGATGCGCGACCTGATCGACGCCACCGTCGGCATGCTGCCGGGTAACCCGGCGGAGACCAACACCACCTGGTGGACCCGCCTGATGCGGCTGGCCAAGTCCCACAGCTCGCATTCGCTGCACAAGGATGCCGAGCAGATCCAGTTCCACTACGACGTTTCCGACGACTTCTACGCGCTGTGGCTCGATCCGCGCCGGGTGTATTCGTGTGCGTACTTTCGCACCCCCGGGCTGACGCTGGCAGAGGCCCAGGAGGCCAAGCTGGACCACATCTGCCGCAAGCTCATGCTGCAGCCCGGCGAGCGTTTTCTCGACATCGGCTCCGGCTGGGGCGGGCTGCTGCTGTGGGCGGCGGAGCACTACGGCGTCGACGCCACCGGCATCACGCTGTCGAAGAACCAGCATGCGCACGTGCAGCGCCTGATCCAGGAAAAGGGACTGCAGGGCCGCGTGCGGGTGGAGCTGCGCGACTACCGCGAACTTTCCGCTGACGCGCCCTTCGACAAGATCGCATCGGTGGGCATGTTCGAGCATGTGGGCGCGGCCAACATGCCCACCTATTTCCGCAAGATCCATTCGCTGCTCAAGCCCGGTGGGCTGGTGCTGAACCACGGCATCACCTCGGGCCAGCTCGACTACCGCCAGCTGGGCGCGGGCATGGGCGACTTCATCGAGAAGTACATCTTTCCGGGCGGCGAGCTGCTGCACGTGACGCATGTGCTGCGCGAGACGGCGGCCGCGGGCCTGGAGATGGTCGATACCGAAAGCCTGCGCCCGCACTATGCGCGCACGCTGTGGGCCTGGTCGGACGCGCTGGAGTCGCAGCTGGACACGGCGCGCGAGGTGCTCGCGCGCGCGGGCGGGCGGCAGGGCGAGAATGCCGAGCGCATCCTGCGCGCCTACCGCCTCTACCTGGCGGGCTCGGCCATGAGCTTCGAGCAGGGCTGGATCTCACTGCACCAGATGCTTTCGACCAAGCCCGACGGCCGGGTCGAGCATGGTGTTTTGCGCGGTTCGCAATCGGTGTACCCTTTTGCCCGTGACTACATCTACAAGTGAGTGAGAACAACCATGCTGTACCGATTCCAGTCCCGGGCCTCCCCTGACTTCGTGATGCTGGAGGTGCATGCCCGCCAGCTGTTCGACATCATCGGCAAGGCACCCGCGCCGCAAGGCATCGTCACGGTCGAGCAGATCCCGGGCGCCATTGCGGCGCTCGAGTCCGCGCTGGCGCGCGAGGCCAGCAACCCGCACAACCACGACGACTACGCCGTCGAAGGCCACGCCAACGAGGCCGAGAAGCAGCACGTGGGCCTGCACCAGCGCGCAGC
This sequence comes from Variovorax sp. V116, assembly GCF_041154435.1. Classification (NCBI taxonomy): domain Bacteria; kingdom Pseudomonadati; phylum Pseudomonadota; class Betaproteobacteria; order Burkholderiales; family Comamonadaceae; genus Variovorax; species Variovorax sp. V116. The sequence goes on along the minus strand of NZ_AP028661.1, from coordinate 5,242,479 downwards.
CCCGCTGCTCCACATGCTCAGGGACTCCCTGGCCGAGAAAAAAGACGTGACCTGGAAGACCTGAGCGCCTGTCTTTTTGTTTCGAGGAGCGCCGCGGAACCGGCTTCGCCGGGCCGCAGGCGCTGCCCCCTGCAAGGGGGAGGGAGAAGCGACACGAAGTGCGCGAAGCCTGGGGGTTAGTCCACTTTCGCGCCGGAGTCCTTCACCACCTTCGCCCACTTCACGTGCTCGCTGGCAATCAGCTTGGCGAAGTCGGCTGGCGAATTGCCGCTCGGGATGGCGCCCTGGGCGAGCATCTTTTCCTTGATGGCGGGGGTGCCGAGCGACTTGGCCACCTCCTGCTGGATCCGGTTCACGATCTCGGGCGAGGTGCCGGCCGGCGCCAGCAGGCCGAACCACGAGCTCGCCTCGAAGCCCTTGAGCGACGGACCGCCCGCTTCCTCGACCGTCGGAATGTCGGGCAGCGCCGGCGAACGCTTGGCGCTGGTCACGGCCAGGGCCGTGAGCTTGCCGCCCTTGATCTGCGCCATCGACGAGGGCAGGTTGTCGAACATCACGTCGGCATTGCCGCCCACCATGTCCAGCAGCGCCGGGCCCGAGCCCTTGTACGGGATGTGGGCCATGAAGGTGCCGGTCATGCTCTTGAAAAGCTCGCCCGCCAGGTGGATCGAGGTGCCGCTGCCGCTCGAGGCCATGTTGAGCTTGCCGGGATTGGCCTTGGCGTACTTGATGAAGTCCTGCACGTTGTGGATGTTCAGCGCCTTGGCCTTGTCGGCGTTCATTTCCATCACGTTCGGCACGGCCGCCACCAGCGTGATCGGCACGAAATCCTTGATCGGGTCGAATGGCAGCTTGGGATAGAGCGCGCGGTTGATGCCGTGCGTGCCGACCGTGCCCATCAGGAGCGTATAGCCGTCGTTCGGCGCGCGCGCCACGATCTCGGCGCCCACGTTGCCGCCCGCGCCCGCGCGGTTGTCGACGATGAACTGCTGGCCGAAGGCCTTCGACAGTTCGGGCGCAACGGCGCGCGCCAGGATGTCGGTGGTGCCGCCGGCCGCAAAGGGCACGACGATGCGCACCGGCTTGGTCGGCCAGGTGCTCTGGGCCCAGGAAGGAGTGGCTGCGAGGGCGATGGCGGCGGCGGAAGCCGCCAGTGCGGCGCGGCGGTTCGTCTTGAAATTTGAAGAAGAGGTCATGCGGGCGTTTGTACAGGGGAACCGCCGCGCGCATGGCGGGTAAAAACCCCGTGGGGCGCCGGTCTATGCCACCTGCATGCGCTCGGCAAAACGCTCGCTGCGAAAGCGCTCGAGCACGAAGTCGATGAACACGCGGGTCTTCGCGGGCAGCAGCTTCTTGCTCGGGTAGTAGAGCCAGACCGCGCCCGCATCGAAGTGCCACTCGGGCAGCAGCCGCACCAGCTCGCCGCTGCGAAGCCCGCGTTCGACGAAGGGCATCGGCAGCATGGCGACGCCCAGGCCCATCAGCGCGGCATGCGCAATGGCTTCGGGGTCGTTGAAGATCGCGCGCGGCCGCGGCAGTTCCACCGTGGCCTGGTCGCCGCCCGCGTGCTGCAGCGTCCAGCTGCGAAGCCGGCCGGTGGGCGAGGAGCGCCGCAGCAGGGCGTCCAGCTGCGCCAGTTCCGCGGGCTGCGCCGGCAGCGCGCGGCCTGCCAGGTAGGCCGGGGCGGCCACCGCCACCACATGGATGCGCGCCAGTTCGCGCGCCACCACGCCGGGCGAGAGCTCGATGCCGCCGCCGATGGCCGCGTCGAAGCCTTCGCCCACGAGGTCCACCTGCTGGTTGTCGAAGTGCCAGTCGGGCAGGATGGACGGATAGCGGGCCAGGAAGTCGCCCATCATCGGCAGCACATGCTCGCGGCCGAAGGCCTGGCCCATGCTCACCTTGAGCGTGCCGGCGGGCTGGCCGTCGTCCTTCGAGAGCCCGGCCACCGCGTCCTGCAGCGTGGCAAGGGCACCGCCGATCTGGCCGAGAAAACGCTCGCCGCCCTCCGTCAGCGTGAGGCGGCGGGTGCTGCGCTGGAACAGCCGCACGCCCAGCCGCGCTTCGAGCCGCGCGACGTTCTTGCTGACCGCGGCCGGCGTGAGCCCGAGCCGGCGGGCGGCGGCCGAGAAGCTGCCGCTTTCGGCGCTCTGCACGAAGGACTGGAGGTGATTGAGCGGTTCCATGGGCCTATTTTCAATCAATAGTTGAATCTGATTGGACCGATTGATGGCTACCGAAACGGTAATGGAATCCCGACACTGAAGGTCTTCCACCTCACAACCGATAGGAAAACATCACCATGGCTCTCAGCAAATCCACTTCCCCCGTGCTCGCGGGCAAGGTCGCTTTCGTCACCGGCGGCTCGCGCGGCATCGGTGCCGCCATCGTGCGCCGCCTGGCCGAGGACGGCGCCGCCGTTGCCTTCAGCTATGCGAGTTCGAGCGCGCCGGCCGACGAACTCGTGCGCAGCCTCGAGGCCGAAGGCGGCCACGCGCTGGCGCTGAAGATCGACAGCGCCGACGCTGCCGCGCTCACCGCCGGCATCGACGAGGCCGCGCGCAAGCTCGGCCGCATCGATGTGCTGGTCAACAACGCCGGCGTCTTCCTGCCCGGCACCATCGACGATTTCTCGCTCGAGGATTTCGACCGCACGCTGGACATCAACGTGCGCGCCGTGTTCGTGGCGGCCAAGGCGGCCGTGCGCCACATGGGCGAAGGCGGCCGCATCATCAACATCGGCAGCACCAACGCCGAGCGCATGCCCTGGCCCGGCGGCAGCGCCTATGCCATGAGCAAGTCGGCGCTCAAGGGCCTGGTGCAGGGCCTGTCGCGCGACCTCGGCCCGCGCGGCATCACGGTCAACAACGTGCAGCCCGGCCCGGTCAACACCGACATGAACCCGGTCGACGGCCCCAATGCCGCCGCGATGCACGGCCTGATGGCGCTGGCCCGCCACGCGCGCCCCGAGGAAATCGCCGGCATGGTGGCCTACCTCGCGAGCCCCGAGGCCGCCTTCGTGACGGGCGCCAGCCTCAACATCGACGGCGGTTTCGCCGCTTGATGGCTACTCCGCGCGCTGGACGGCGGCAATGAGCTTGTCCAGGGTGGCATCGAGGCGGGCGAGCTCGTCAGCCTCGATGCCCTCGAACAGCGCGGCCTCGCGCTGCCGGCCCAGCATGCCGACGGTTTCGTGCAGCGCCTTGCCCGCCGCCGTGAGGTAGAGCCGGCTGCGGCGCCGGTCGGTGGGGTCGCCCAGGAGCTGCACGCGCTTGTGGCGCTTCAGGCCGGCCAGGGCGCGGCTCACCGCCATCTTGTCGAGCCCGGTGAAATCGGCGATCTGCGTGGCATTGAGCCCCGGCTGCGCGCCGAGCACCGCCATGGCACGCCATTCGTTGAGCGTGAGGTGGTGCTCGCGGCCCACCTTCTCGTGGAAGGGCCGCGCCGTGAGGTTGACCACCCGCACCAGCTTGAAGAACAGCGGGTCCATGGCGCGGCGCGGTTCAGCCCAGCAGTTTTCTCGCCGCGGCCGCGATGGCTTCGGCGCCGACGCGCGATTGCGCCTCCAGCACCGGCGCATAGCCGACCGGAATGCGCGGCGCGCCGAGCCGCGCCACGCGGCAGCCCGTGGCCTCCGCGGCGCTGGCGGCAATCTCGGCACCGAAGCCGGCCACCTGCACCGCCTCGTGCACCACCAGCAGCCGCTGGGTGCGCGCGCACGACGCGAGCACCGTCTCGCGGTCCCAGGGCCAGAGCGTGCGCAGGTCGATCAGGTCGACCGCGATGCCTTCGGCCGCCAGCGCGTCGCAGGCCGCGGCGCAGGCCTGCATCTGCCGGCTCCAGCTCGCGAGCGTGAGCGCATTGCCTTCGCGCACGCGCCGCGCCTTGCCGAGCGGCACGGCGATGTCTTCGTCGACCTCGCCGCGCAGGCCCCACAGCGTCTTGTGCTCGATGTAGACCACCGGGTCGCCGCACGCGAGCGCGGCGCGCAGGAGGCCGTAGTTGTCCTGCGGCGTCGACGGGCTCACCACCACCAGGCCGGGCAGATGCGCGAACCAGGCCTCGAGCGACTGCGAGTGCTGCGCGGCCGAGGCGTCCCAGATGCCGCCGGGCATGCGCGCCACCAGCGGCACGCGGCCCTGGCCGCCGAACATGAAGCGGTTCTTGGCGGCCTGGTTCACCAGCTCGTCCATGCCGCAGAGCGCGAAGTCGACCACGCGCATCTCGACCACGGGCCGCAGGCCCGCGAGCGCCATGCCCACGCCGGCGCCCATGATCGCGGCCTCGCTGATCGGCGTGTCGATCACGCGCTCGTCGCCGAAGGCCTGCTGCAGGCCCTTGTACTGGCCGAAGATGCCGCCGCGGCCCACGTCCTCGCCGAGCACCACCACGCGCGGGTCGGCTTCCATTTCGCGCTGGATTGCGAGCACGGCGGCCTCGGAGTAACTCAAATCCTTCAATACCATTGGCCTGCCCCCGTGGTCTGCACGTCGGTGAACGCGGCACTCGGCTCGGGCCAGGGCGCCGCGTTGGCGATGGCGAGGGCGGTATCGACCTCGTCGCGCGCGGCATTCTCGATGGCATCCAGCGCCGCGGCGGCCACGCCCATGTCCAGCAGCTGCCCGCGCGCCCGCGCGATCGGATCGGTCTCGATCGCGGCCGCCAGTTCGGCCGGATCGCGATAGGCCGCGAGGTCGACCGACACATGCCCCTTCACACGGTAGGTCAGCGCATGCAGCAGCCGCGGTCCGCCGCCGCTGCGCACTTCGGCGACCAGCCGCGCGGCGGTTCCGTGCACCGCGAACACGTCGTTGCCATCGACCTGCGTGGCCGCGATGTCCATCGACGCGGCGCGTGCCGACGCGCCCTCGCCGGCCGTCATCGGGCCGCTCGCGGTGGTGGCGCTCCAGCGGTTGTCCTCGCAGACGAAGAGCACCGGCAGGCTGTACACGCGCGCCCAGTTCAACGCTTCGAGGAAGGGGCCGCGGTTGATGGCGCCGTCGCCGAAGAAGCAGACCGTGATGTCGCCATTTTTCCTGAGCAGCTTCTGCGCATGCGCCGCGCCCACCGCAATCGGCAGCCCCGCGGCCACCACGCCGTTCGCGCCCAGCATGCCGACCGAGAAGTCCGCGATGTGCATCGAGCCGCCCTTGCCGCCGTTGAAGCCGGTGGCCTTGCCGAACAGCTCGCACATCATGCGGGCGAGGTCGGCGCCCTTGGCCAGCGTGTGGCCGTGGCCGCGGTGCGTGGAGGTGAGGTAGTCGCTCGTGCGCAGATGCGCGCAGACGCCCGCGGGCACCGCCTCCTGGCCGGTCGAAAGATGCAGCGGGCCGCGCACCTTGGCGGCACCGGCGGCCTGCTGGCCATAGGCGCTCACGCCGCCCTGGCTCGCGGTTTCGGCGGCGTTTTCGAAGGCGCGGATGCGCACCATGGCGCGGTACAGCGCCGTGCCTGAATTGCTCGGGTCCATCTTGTCTCCAGCGCCTTTGACGAGGGCGTTCCGGCAAAAATCGTATCAAGCGTGACGATATCGCCTCACAGGGCTTACCCCTCTCATGCGCCGGCAGCGGAAGTCTGAGAATGATTCTCAAATGCATCGGTAGAATGGCGCCCCCGTCCGCACGATTCCTTTGCGGCTGCTGCCCCTGTCGACCGAAGCAGCGCCGGCCCCCAGCCTTTCCCATGCACAAGTTCTTTCTGGCAACGCCTCTCGCGCTCGCGGGGGCCTTTTCCCACGCCCAAACCACCGATCCCGCCGCCGATCCCGCCGCCGAGGCGCGCGGGCAGCTCGGTACCGTCACGGTGGAATCCAGCGCGACCACCGGCTTCGTCGCCAACACGGTGGAGGCCGGCACCTTCCGCGGCGCCGGCATCATGGACGTGCCCGCCACGGTCAACACCGTCACGCGCGAGGTGCTGGAGCTGCAGGGCGCGGCCAGCATCTACGAGGCGCTGCGCAACACGGCCGGCGTGACGCGCCAGCAGAACGGCGGCGACACCTTCGACCAGCTCGTGATCCGCGGCATCGCGGTGGAGAACCGCACGAACTACCGGCTCAACGGCTCGCTCGCAATTCCCAACGTCTCCGAGATTCCGATGGAGAACAAGGAGCGCGTCGAGGTGCTGAAGGGCGCATCGGCGCTCTACTACGGCTTCACCACGCCGGCGGGCATCGTCAACCTCGTGACCAAGCGCGCCGGCAGCACGCCCGTGAGCACCGTCGGCCTCACGCTCGACGACCGCGGCTCGGCGCAGGCGCTGCTCGACCTCGGACGGCAGTTCGGCGACCAGAAGCAGTACGGGCTGCGCATCAACGCGGCCGGCGGGCGCATCGGTTCCAACATCGACGGCGTGGACGGCCACCGCAGGTTCGTGTCGGCCGCGTTCGACTGGCGGGTCAACAGCCGGCTCACGCTGAAGGCCGACGTCGAGAACTACCGCAAGCGCATCACCGAGCAGGCCGGCATCACCCGGCTCGCGGCCGTCAACGGCGTGATCGCGCTGCCCGCCCTGCCCAACCCCGACAAGCTGCTCGGGCCGCCGTGGGCCGTGTTCGACGCCGAGGTCACCAACACGCAACTGCGCGCCGACTATTCGCTCGGAGGCGACTGGGCATTGACTGTGGAAGCCGGCCACTCCGAAGCCGAGCGCGACCGCCGGCTGGCAAGCTTCAGCAACTACAACGTGCTGACCGGCGCCGGCCGCATCACCGGCAACGACCAGAGCCTGAAGCAGACCTCCGACCTGCTGCGCACCGAGCTGTTCGGCACCTTCTCGACCGGCAGCGTGCAGCACGAGCTCACGCTCGGCGCCGCGCGCAGCAAGAAGACGCAGGACCCGATCTTCCAGCGCAACTACGGCGGCGCCGGCACCGTGCAGAACCTGTACAACCCGGTGCCCATCGGCTATTTGCCGCTGACGGCGCGGCCGGCCCGGCCCACCACCGGCGCCCAGGAGAGCGAGGAGCTCGGGCTCTATGCGCTCGACCGCATCACCTTCTCGCCGCAGTGGCAGCTGGTGGCGGGCCTGCGCCGCACCCACTACGAGAGCACGCAGGGCGCGGGCGCCACGATCCCGTCGCTTGCCTACGACGTGCGCAAGACCACGCCGCTCGCGGCGCTGAGCTACAGGTTCACGCCCGCGCTGGTGGGCTACGTCTCCTATGCGGAGGGCGTGGAGGAAGGCGAGATCGCACCGGCCGGCACCGCCAACCAGAACGCCCACATGCCGCCCGGCGTGAGCAAGCAGAAGGAAATCGGCCTGCGCTGGCTCACCGACGGCGGCATGCTGCTGTCGGGCGCGCTGTTCGACATCGAACGCCCCGGCGCCTACACCAACAGCGCCAACACCTTCGTGGCCGACGGCCGCCAGCGCTACCGCGGACTTGAAATTTCGGCGCAGGGCCGCCTGACGCGCGCGCTCGCCTGGCAGCTGTCGGCCCAGTCGCTCGATGCCGAGTTCCGCGGCATCAACGCGCAATACAACGGCAAGATGCCCGAGAACACCGCCAGGCAAACGGCCAGTGCCTTCCTCTCGTACGACATTGCCGCGGTGCCGGGCCTGTCGGTCAACGCGGGCGCCTACTACACGGGGCGCCGGCCGGTTGACGACCTGAACCAGGCCTTCATCGGCGGCAACACCCTCTTCGGCCTGGGCGCGCGCTACGTGACGCAGCTGTTCGGCAAGCGCACGCTGTGGCAGGTCAACATCGACAACGTGGTCGACAAGCGCTACTGGGCGGCGGCCGGCACCCGGCTGGCCGTGGGCGCGCCGCGCAGCATCAAGGCGACGCTCAAGGTCGACCTTTGAACGCATCCGCAACAAGCAGCGCGGCCCTCCACATTCTTCGGCGGTTTTCCCCATGGCTCTCCTGAGACGGATCTGGTTCCAGATCCACTGGTTCATCGGCATCACGGCCGGAAGCGTGCTCGTCGTGATCGGGCTGAGCGGCGCGGTGCTCTCCTTTCGCGCGGAGATCGTCGACGCGCTCAATCCCGCGCTGCGCCACATTCCCAACCCCGCCGGTGCACCGGCGCTGCGGCCCGCGGCGCTCGCGGCGCAGGTGCGGGCGGCGGAGCCGGCACTGCGCATCGCCGCGCTCACGGTGTTTGCCGAAGCCGGGCGGCCGGCGCGCGTCAACTTCGCGCCGCGCGAAGGCCAGCGCCAGGGCGAGGTCCGGCTGATCGATCCCTGGACCGGCGCGCTGCTGCCCGTGCCCACGGGCGAGGCCTTCTTCGAATTCGCCGAGCACCTGCATCGCTGGCTGCTGCTGCCGCGCGACGCGGGCAAGCCCGTCACCGGCACCCTGGCCGCGGGGCTGCTGGTGCTTGCACTGTCGGGCCTCTACCTGCGCTGGCCGCGCCGGCCGCTCGCATGGCGGGCCTGGCTGAAGCTGGACTTCGCGCTGACCGGCCGCGCCTTTCTCTGGAACCTGCATGCGGTGGCCGGCACCCTCGCGCTGCTGGTGTACCTGGTCTCGAGCCTCACGGGCATCTACTGGGGCTTCGACGCCGTGCGCGCGATGGTCGACAACGCTGCGGGCGAAGGGCGCGTGGTCCGTGCGCAGGGCATGCAGGCCGGCGGCGCGCCCGCCAAGGCGCAGGCGGTGCCCGACCTGCAGCGCGTGTGGCAGTCCTTCCTCGATGAAACCGGCGGCGACTGGAGCCTGGCCACGCTGCGCCCGCCGGCGCGCAATGCGTCGCAGGTGGAAGTGACCTACCTGCGTGCCCACCCCGAGCACGAACGCGCACGCAACCGCCTCTACCTTGACGCCGCCACCGGCGAGCCCTCCCGGCACCAGCGCTACGCCGACAAGCCGCTGGCCGGCCGCCTGGTCAACAGCATCTATCCGATGCACATGGGCACCTACTGGGGATTGCCGGGTCGCATCGTGATGCTGCTCGGCAGCCTGGGCCTGGCGCTGTTCGCGGTCACGGGGTGGATGCTCTACCTCGGACGCCGTCGCACGAAGCGGGCCGCGCGCGAAGAGCGCACGCGGCTCGGTCCTGCGCTGCAGCCGGACGCGCCCGGCGCCGAGCCCGTGCTGCTCGCCTTTGCGAGCCAGACCGGCCAGGCGGAGCGCATCGCGCTGCAGACGGCCGCGGTGCTGCAATCGGCCGGTGTCGCGGTGGTGCTGCAGCCGCTGGTGCGCCTGAGCGTGGATGCGCTGCGGCGCTACCGCAAGGTGCTGCTGGTGGCCAGCACCTTCGGCGATGGCGATCCGCCGGACAGCCTGCGCGCCTTTGCGCGCCAGTTCGCGCTGCAGACCGGTTCTGGCCTGCAGCATGTGCACTACGGCCTGCTCGCGCTCGGGGACCGGCACTACGCCAACTTCTGCGGCTTCGGCCGGTCGCTCGACCGCGACCTGCGCGGCCATGGCGCAGAGGCGCTGTTCCCGATGATCGAAGTGCACAACGGCGATGCCGGTGCGCTGGCGCGCTGGCAGCACGCGTTGGCCGACGCCTTCGGCGTGCTGCAGCCCGGCGCATGGAAGTCGCACGAACCGAAGGCGGCGCCCTTCGAGCCCTGGCGCCTCGTGCGGCGAACGCTGCTCAATGCCGGCAGCCAGGGCGATCCGCTCTTCGAGATCGAGCTCGCGCATGCGGGCGCGGCCGCCTGGGCGCCGGGTGCGCTCGTCGAACTGCTGCCGCGCCAGTCCGGCCACGCCGTCGAGCAACTGCTGCGCCGCGCCGTCCTCGACGGGCGAACGCACGTGCGCTGCGATGGCCGCGCGTGCACGCTCGAAGATGCGCTGTCCCGCAGCGTGCTTCCGGCCGCGCCGGCGGCCAGCGCGCAGGCACTGGCGGACATGCTGGTGCCGCTCGCGCCGCGGCGCTATTCGGTGGCCTCGACCACGGCCGATGGCTGCGTGCAGCTGCTGGTGCGCCAGGCGCGCCACGCGGACGGCATGGGCGTGGCCTCGGGCTGGCTGACCGAGGGAGCGCCGCTGGATGCGCGGGTCGAGCTGCGCCTGCTGCCCAATCCCGCGTTCGCACTCGTGGATGACGAGGCGCCCTGCGTCTTCATCGGCAACGGCTCCGGCTTTGCTGGCCTGCGCGCGCATCTTCGCGAGCGCGTGCGCCGAGGCCACGGGCGCAACTGGCTGGTGTTCGGCGAGCGTCAGGCCGCGCACGACGCCTTCTGCGCCCAGGAGATCGCACAGTGGCAGGCGGCCGCGGCGCTCGAGCGCGTCGACCTGGTGTTCTCGCGCGACCAGGCCGAGCGCCTGTATGTGCAGCACCGGCTGCGCGAGGCGGCCAGCCTGCTGCGCCAATGGGTGGCCGAGGGTGCGGTGGTCTACGTCTGCGGCAGCCTCGAGGGCATGGCGCCGGGCGTCGACCTGGCCTTGCGCGAGGTGCTGGGACCATCGGCCTGCGACACGCTGGTGGCAGCGGGCCGCTACCGGCGCGACGTCTATTGAGCAGCTTCCCGCAGGCACTGCGCAAACTGCGCGGCGGCAGGCGGGCTGGCGCGTGGCTTGCGCAGCAGGAGGCCGACCTCGCGGTGGAACGTGAGCTCGCCGAGCGAGAGCATGCGAACACCCGCGGGCAGCGGAAGGTGCGCCTCGACCAGCGGAACGAGCGCAACGCCCAGCCCCTTGGACGTCATGTGGATGAGCCCGGCGATCTCGTCGAGTTCGATCGAATCGTTGACCGCGATGCCTTCGCGCCGGAGGAATCTTTCCACCATGCGGCCGCCGAATGATGCGCGGTCATAGCGCAGGAAGGGCTGTTCCTGGAGCAGCGCGCGCCAGTCCTTTCCCGGCAGTTTCTTGGGCGCGATGAGCACATACGGCTCCTGCACCAGCGGCTGCCACGCCAGCTCCGGAAGAATGCCGAACGGCGGCCGGATGATCACCGCCGCATCGATCGTTCCCGCGTCGAGTTCGTCCATCAGCCGCATCGACACGCCGGGCGACACATGCACGCGCAGCAGCGGCTGCTGCTTGCGCAGCCTTGCAAGCGCCCGCGCGACCAGCGTCGACTGCGCCGAGGCAATCGCGCCGATGCGCAGCAGCCCGCCGCTCGCGGCGTCATCGGGAAGCTCGCCGAGCTTGGCGTAGAGCGCGCAGATCTCCTCCGCGCGCGCCAGCGTCGTCTGGCCGGCCGCATTCAAGGTGGCCGAGCGCCCGGTGCGCTCGAACAGCGCGAACCCCAGGGCTTCCTCGAGCCGCTTGACCTGGCTGCTGACCGCCGACTGCGTCAGGCCGATCCGCTCTCCCGCGGCGGCAAAGGTGCCGTGGCGGCAGACGGCGATGAAGGTTCTGAGTTCGTTGATCATGAACCGAGCATCTCAAGAATCGATGCAAGGTTCAATGATTCATCGCGCCTCGTACGCTTCCATCGGCTTGTCGCTCGGACTGGCCCAGGCGGCCTTCGTCAACGCGCTGGCCGGCAGCCCGACCTTCGAGTTGTGCGGAGGAATGGGCTGCATGAACCACTTGTCGTAGAGCCGCGCGGCTTCTCCGCTCCTGGCCAGCGACAGCACGCTCTGGTCGACGAGCTTCTTGAACGCGGGGTCGCCCTTCGCAAGCATGATCGCGATCGGCTCGACACTGAGAACCTGGTCGAGCAGCTTGTACTGCGCCGGCTCCCTGCTCTTGGAGATCAGCGTGGCAAGGATCTGGCCGTCGGCCGCAAAGCCATCCACCCGGCCCGATTCGAGCAGCAGGAAGCCTTCGCTGTTGTCCTTGGCGAGCACTTCCGCGATCTCGCCCGCACCCTCGCGCTTGAGCTTCCTGAGGAGCTGGACGGAGGTGGTGCCGGTTGTCGCGGCCACCGCCTTGCCGGAGAACTGCGCGGGCGACACGATGCCGGAGGCCGCCTTCACGGCAATGCGAACCCCTTCAACGTAGAGCGTGGGCGCGAATGCCACGTCTTTCTGGCGCGCCGTGTTGTTGGTCGTGGTGCCGCACTCGATGTCGACGGTGCCGTTCTGCACCAGGGCAATGCGATTCTGCGGCGTGACCAGCTGGTACTTCACGTGGATCTTCTCGATCTGCAGCGCCCGGCCGATGTCGGCGACGACACGCTCGCAGACTTCGACGTGAAAGCCCGTGTAGCTGCCCGGCCCCAGCGTGAAGGACATGGCGCCCGAGGCGTCGCGCACGCCCATGGTGATGGCGCCGGACTCCCTGATCTTCTTCAAGGTGTCGGTTTGCGCACCGGCGCCTGCGGCGGACAGCAGCAGTGCTGTGGCGGCCGCGGCCGCAAGAAAGCGTCGTGTCTTCACGCGGCGCCTTCAGACGGCGAACAGCGAATCGAGATTCGCGAACGACTTCATCTCGATGGCATTGCCCGACGGATCGAGGAAGAACATCGTCGCCTGTTCGCCCGGCTCGCCCTTGAAGCGGATGTAGGGCTCGATCACGAAGCGGGTCTGGCGCGCCACCAGCTTGTCGGCCAGCGCCTGCCATTGGTCCATCGGGAGGATGGCGCCGAAGTGGCGCACCGGCACGTCGTGCCCGTCGACCGCGCTGCTGGCCTTGTGGCCGCATTCATCGGGGGCGAGGTGCGCCACGATCTGGTGGCCGTGGAAGTCGAAGTCGACCCATTCGGGCGCGCTGCGGCCCTCGGGGCATCCGAGCAGCTCGCCGTAGAAGGCGCGGGCTTCGGCAATGTCGCGGACGGGGAAAGCCAGGTGGAACGGAATTCTCGTGGGGGATGCATTCATGGCGGCCATCGGTCTGTGAGTTCAGGATGGCCCGGACTTTAAGCAGCGCGCCTCATAACCGAAAACGATATATTTTCTTGCTGAGCATCGATCTTTTCGATGCTCGATGTGCCCGGGGGCCGAGCGCATTCCCCCGGGAATTCCCGGGTGCCCAGCGCGCGGCCGCGATGGGATAGTTAGTTCGCCCTTCAAACTAACTAATTTCTTACACGGCGTTCTTCGCCGGGCACACCCTTCCAAGGAGAGACATCCATGCAACTCAAGCACACCCTGGCCGCCATGGCCTTCGGCCTTTCTGCCGTGGGCGCAGTGGCCCAGACCGTGGTCGGCGTGAGCTGGTCCAACTTCCAGGAAGAGCGCTGGAAGACCGACGAGGCGGCGATCAAGGCGCAGCTCGAGAAGCTCGGCGCCAAGTACATCAGCGCGGACGCGGGCGGCTCGCCCGAGAAGCAGCTGGGCGACATCGAGGGGCTGATGTCGAAGGGCGCCAAGGCGCTCATCGTGCTGGCCATGGACAAGGACGCGATCCTTCCGGCCGTCACCAAGGCCACGCGCCAGAAGGTGCCCGTGGTGGCGTACGACCGGCTGATCGAGGCGCCCGGCGTCTTCTACATCACCTTCGACAACGTCGAGGTCGGCCGCATGGAGGCGCGCGAGGTCTTCAAGGTCAAGCCCAAGGGCAACTACGTGATCATCAAGGGCTCGCCGAGCGACCCGAACGCCGACTTCCTGCGCGCGGGCCAGCAGGAGGTGCTGGACACGGCGGTGAAGAAGGGCGACATCAAGATCGTCGGCGACGAATACACCGAAGGCTGGAAGCCCGAGGTGGCGCAGAAGAACATGGAGCAGATCCTCACCAAGAACGCCAACAAGGTCGACGCGGTGGTGGCGGCCAACGACGGCACGGCCGGCGGCGCGGTGGCCGCGCTCACGGCCAAGGGCCTGCGCGGCATTCCGGTGTCGGGGCAGGACGCCGACTTTGCGGCGCTCAACCGCATTGCGCTGGGCACGCAGACCGCGACCATCTTCAAGGACTCGCGCGAACTCGGCCGCGAGGCCGCCAGCGCGGCCATCGCGCTGTCGCAGGGCAAGCCGGTCGAGAAGGCCGCGCCCTGGAATTCCGGGCCGAAGAAGATCTCGCTGTCCTCGCGCCTGCTCACGCCGGTGCCGATCACGCGCGACAACCTCGACGTGGTCGTGAAGGCCGGCTGGATCAAGAAGGACGAGCTCTGCAAGGGCGTCCCGGCGGCCAGCGCACCCGCGGCCTGCAAGTAGCAGCAGCAAGCAGCGCAGCAAAGCCAATCCGCGCCGCACTGCCGCGTCCGGCCGGCCCATGGGCCGGCCCGGGCCGCCGCCGCGCACCTGTTGTTCCTTCGAGAGGACCTGAAAAATGAGCAATCCAACGCCAGGCTGGTGGCGGCGCACGGGCGTCGACCTGCGGCTCCTGCTGATGAGCGTGCTGCTGATCGCCATGGGGGTGGTCTTCAACGTGATGTCGGGCGGCGTGTTCCTGTCGCCCGAGAACCTCTACAACGTGGCGCAGCAGACGGCGGTGGTGGGCATCGTGTCGACGGTGATGGTGCTGGTGATCGTGGCGCGCCACATCGACCTGTCGGTCGGCTCGGTCATGGGCTTTGTCGGCGTGCTGATCGCGTACCTGCAATACACCTCGGGCTGGTCGTGGCCCGCGGCCTGCCTCGCGGGGCTCGCGGTGGCGCTGCTGGTGTCGATCTACCAGGGCTGGCTCACGGCGATGCTGGGCGTGCCCTCGTTCGTGGTCACGCTCGGCGGGCTGATGTCGTTCCGCGGCGCGGCCTTCCTGGTGGCCGACGGCAAGACGCAGCCCGTGAACGACGAATTCTTCCAGCGCCTGGGCGGCGGCTACGACGGCGGCATCGGCACCACCATGACCTGGGTGCTCGCGGCCTTCGTGGCGCTGGTGCTGTTCGCGCGCATGCTGCAGAAGCGCCGCGCACGCGCGCACCACGAAATGCCCAACGAGCCGCTGTGGCTGGAGCTGCTGCTGACGGCGGTGCCGGCGGCCGTGGTGTTCGTCTTCGCGGCGGTCATGAACAACTACCAGATCGCCTCGAAGGACGCGCCGCAGGGCCTGCCGATCCCGGTGCTGATCTGGGCCGTGGTGGCGATCGTGCTGTCGTTCATCGTGCACCGCACGCGCTTCGGCCGCTATGTGTTCGCGATGGGCGGCAACCCCGATGCGGCGGCGCTGGTGGGGATTCCGGTCAAGCGCGTCACGCTGATGCTGTTCGCGCTGCTCGCGGTGCTGGTGACGGTGGCGGCCATTGTGTCGATCGCGCGGCTCAATGCGGGCACCAACTCGCTCGGCACGGGCATGGAGCTGTACGTGATCGCGGCCGCCGTCATTGGCGGCACGGCGCTCGCGGGCGGCACCGGCTCGATCTTCGGCTCGGTGCTGGGCGCGCTCATCATGCAGTCGCTCGACAGCGGCATGCTGCTGCTCGACGTGCCGATCGGCAAGCGCATGGTGATCATCGGGCAGGTGCTGATCGTGGCGGTGGTGTTCGACGTGCTGTACCGGCGCAAGTTCGGGGAGAACTAGAGATGAAAGTGCGTTGGACAGAGCAGCCGTTGATCAGCGATACACCCAGAGCGTGCCCAGTGCACAGGGCACTGGGTGCTCCCCGCAGCGAAATCAAGGAGGAGCCGAAGGCGGGGGACATTCGCGGAGGGGAGTACCCGGTGGCCTGGGCACGCGCCCTGAACATCGGAGCCCCGCACGCAAAAAGCGCCGCACCGCAAAAGGAATTCAAATGACCACGGTCGACACCTCGCACCCCCTGGTCGAACTGAAGGAGATCCGCAAGGCCTTCGGCGGCGTGAAGGCCGTGGACGGCGTGAGCATCAACCTGCATCCCGGCGAAGTGGTGGCGGTGCTCGGCCACAACGGCGCGGGCAAGTCCACGCTCATGAAGATGCTCGCGGGCGCCTATCCGGTCGACTCGGGCGACACGCTGATCGCAGGCGAGAAGGTCCACATCCGCACGCCCGCCGAGGCGCAGGCGCTCGGCATCGAGACCATCTACCAGACCCTCGCGCTGGCCGACAACCTCGACTCCGTATCGAACCTCTTTCTCGGCCGCGAGAAGATGACGCGCTGGAACACGCTCGACGATCATTTCATGGAGGTGCAGGCGCGCAAGGTGTTCCAGCGCCTGAACAAGAACTTCACCAACATCCGCATTCCGGTGCGAAGGCTCTCGGGCGGGCAGCGACAGGTGGTGGCGATCTCGCGTGCGCTGTACTTCAACGCGCGCATCCTGATCATGGACGAGCCCTGCGCCGCGCTCGGGCCCGAGGAAACCGCGATGGTCGGCGGGCTCGTGAAGCAGCTCAAGGCCGATGGCGTCGGCATCTTCCTGATCACGCACGACATGCCCGACGTGTTCTCGCTGAGCGACCGCGTCGCGGTCATGAAGAACGGCAGGCTCGTGGGCACCTACCGCACCGCGGACGTCACCGAAGACGAAGTGCTCGGCATGATCATCGCCGGCAAGCGCCCCGAAGGAAAAGAGCAGGCCCACAGGTGAACGAAGGCAGGGTGGCCCCGTGACCATCGGCGACCAGCAGCTGCTCAAGCGCATGAACCGCAGCGTGCTGCTGCGCCTCCTGCGCGCGCGGCCCGGCCTGTCGCGCGCACGGCTCGCGAGCGAGAGCGGCCTCACCAAGTCGACCGTGAGCCTGCTGGTGCGCGAACTGCTCGACGAGGGCTGGCTCAGCGAAGCCGGCACCACCGTTGCCGATGGGCTGGGACGGCCTTCGACGCCGCTGCGGATCAACGTCGGCGTGCGCGCGCTGATGGGCGTCGAGATCGCGGTCGAGACGGTGCGCCTGGTGTGCGTCTCGCTGCAGGGCGAGGTGCTGCATGCCGACACGCAGGTGCTAGCCGACAGCGCACCGGCCGGCGCCTGCGCGCAGGTCGCGCGCATGGCCGCGGCAGCGCATGGGCAGCTCAATGCACTGGGGCTGCGCCTGTCGAGCATCGGCGTCTGCGTGCCCGGCGCGGTGGACGACTGCACCGGCATGGTCCGCTTTGCGCCCAACCTCGGCTGGCGCAACGTGAGCCTGCTGCCCGCGCTGGAAGAAGCCTTTGCCGCGGCCGGGCTGCCGGGCGTCACGGTGCAACTGCAGAACGACGCCGATGCCGCCGCGCTCGGCGAGTACGAGTTCTCCGGCGGCGAGAGCGCGGACCCGCTGATCTTCGTGAGCTGCGACGTGGGCGTGGGCGCCGGCGTGGTGCTGAACGACCGCCTCTTCACGGGCGCGCAAGGCATGGCGGGCGAGATCGGCCACACCATCCTGCAGCTCGATGGGCCGCTGTGCTCGTGCGGGCGCCGCGGCTGCGCCGAGGCCTTCTTCGGCTCGCGCGCGCTCGAGCGCGAAGCGCCCGGCATGGCGCACGCGGGAGCCTTCTTCGGCGTGCTGCTGCAGAACCTGTGGGTGACCTTCGATCCGCGCGCCATCGTGCTCGGCGGCAAGTCCTGCACCGGCCATCTCGGGCTGGCGCAGGCGGCCTTCGAATGGGTCGGGCGCCATGCCGATGCGGCCGGCATGCCCGCACCCGATCTGCGCATCGCGCGCTACCTTGCGCTGGCACCCGCCGTGGGTGCGGCGGCGCTGGCGCTGCACGAATACCTCAGGCCGCTGCAGCCCGATGCGCGCACGCGCCGGGCCCGCGCCGCGCGCAACGACGAATACCGAATACCTTCTGTTTAAAAAGATCGGCGGCAGGCGGCCGCGATTGCGGTGATGCACGGCGACATGCGCAAACCGCCTACGCGCATCGCCGCGGCCTTGGCCTAGGTTCGATCAAAAACCTGGAGCCCACGCCATGCCCGATGCCGCCGCGCGCGTTCGTGCGCCTTCTTCCGCGCTGCTCAAAATCACTGCCGCCGTGATCGGCCTTGCAGGCCTGGGGCTGGGGGCGGCAGGCGCATGGCTCGTGGTGCTCGGCGGCTCGTGGTACTACCTCGCGGCAGGGCTCGGGCTCATCGCCTGCGCGGTGCTGCTGCCGCGCGGCAGCGGCGCGGGCCTCTGGGCCTATGCGGCCGTGGTGGCGTTCACGCTGGTGTGGGCCCTGTGGGAAGTGGGCTTCGACTGGTGGCCGCTGGCAGCGCGCGGCGACGTGTTCTTCGTGCTCGGCCTGTTCCTGCTCACGCCCTGGGTGGCGCGTGCGCTCGGGCGCCGCAGCGCCGCGGGCGTGGCGCCCGCGCGCGGCTTCCTCGGCGTGGTGCTGCTGGCCTTCCTGGCTGCCGCGGTGTTCTCGTGGACGCGCGATGCAACGCGCATCGAAGGCACCATGCCGGCGGCCGCGGCACCCGCCGCGGCATCGGGCAATACCGCACCGGCCCCGCCGAAGGACGACTGGACGGCCTACGGCGGCAACGGCATGGGCCAGCGCTATTCGGCGCTCGACCAGATCACGCCGGCCAACGTCGGCGAGCTGCAGGAGGCATGGCACTTTCGCACCGGCGACGTGCGCGGCCAGAGCGGCGACCCCGAGGAGACGACCTTCGAGGTCACGCCGCTGAAGATCGGCGAGCGGCTTTTTCTTTGCACGCCGCACCAGTCGGTGGTGGCGCTGAACGCGACCACCGGCCAGCAGCTCTGGCGCTACACGCCCGAGATCCGGCGCCCGCTGGCCTTGCAGCACCTGACCTGCCGCGGCCTGTCCTACGACCCGGGCAGTGCGGTGCGGCCCGCGCCCGCAGCGGCTGCTGCTTCATCGCCACCCGCGGCCGGCGGCGACTGCGACGCCAAGCTCTTCATGCCCACGGCCGACGGCCGCGTCATCGCGCTCGACCCCGGGAGCGGCAAGCCCTGCATGCGCTTTGGCGGCGGCACGGGCCAGATCGACCTCTGGAAGAACATGCCCAACGTGAAGCCCGGCTCGTATTACTCGACCTCCCCCGTGGTGGTGACGCGCTCCCTCGTCATCGTGGGCGGCACGGTGCTGGACAACGTCTCGACCAAGGAAACCTCGGGCGTGATCCGGGCCTTCGACATCGACACCGGCGCGCTGGTGTGGAACTGGGATTCGGGCAACCCGGACGACACCGCACCCATCGCGGCCGACCGCAGCTACACGGCCAACTCGCCCAACAGCTGGTCGATCTCCAGCGTGGACGAGGCGCTCGGGCTGGTCTACGTGCCCACCGGCAACCAGCCGCCCGACCAGTGGGGCGGCAAGCGCACCGAAGGGGCCGAGCGCTATTCGTCCTCGGTGGTGGCGCTGGACCTGGCCACCGGCCGCGTGCGCTGGAGCTTCCAGACCGTGCACCACGACCTCTGGGACTACGACGTACCCTCGCAGCCCAGCCTCGTCGACCTGCGCATCGGCAGCGAGACGGTGCCCGCGCTCGTGCAGCCGACCAAGCAGGGCGAGCTGTTCGTGCTCGACCGGCGCGACGGCAAGCCCCTGACCAAGGTGCATGAACGGCCCGCGCCGCAGGGGCCGGCCGCGGGCGACCACACCTCGCTCACGCAGCCGGTGTCGGAGCTGTCCTTCGATCCGCCCGCGCTCACGCCGGCCGACATGTGGGGCGGCACGGTGTTCGACCAGCTGGCCTGCCGCATCGCCTTTCACCGGCTGCGCTACGAAGGCCGCTACACGCCGCCGTCGACCGAGGGCTCGCTGATCTACCCCGGCAACTTCGGCGTCTTCAACTGGGGCGGCGTGGCGGTCGACCCGGTGCGGCAGATGGCGTTCACCACGCCGGCCTCGCTGGCCTTCGTGTCCAGGCTGATTCCGCGGGCCGACGACACCTCGCTCTATGTGCAGGGCAAGGACCGGCCCAACGACAGCCTGCCCGCGCTCAACGAGAACTTCGGCGCGCCGTTCGCGGTGCAGCTGAGCGCCTTCACCTCGGTGTTCGGCCTGCCGTGCCAGGCGCCGCCCTGGGGCCATGTGGCCGGGGCCGACCTGCGCACCGGCCGCGTGGTGTGGAAGCACAAGAACGGCACCGTGCGCGACAGCTCGCCGCTGCCGCTGCCCTTTGCGATGGGCGTGCCCAGCCTCGGCGGGCCGATGATGACGGCCGGCGGCGTGGCCTTTCTCTCGGGCACGCTCGACTACTACCTGCGCGCCTACGACGTGGCCAGCGGCAAGGAGCTCTGGCGCAGCCGCCTGCCCGCGGGCGGACAGGCCACGCCGATGAGCTACCGCGGCAGCGACGGGCGCCAGTACGTGGTGGTGGCCGCGGGCGGCCACGGCTCGCTGGGCACGCGCACCGGCGACCACGTGATCGCCTACGCGCTGCCCAGGCGCTGAACCTTCAGCCCGGCGCGACCTTGTCCTCTTCGCGCCAGCCGCGCAGCCGCCGGTACAGCGTGCCGCGCGACACGCCCAGCTGCCGCGCCGCCTGCGAGACGTTGCCGCCCTGTGCCGCCAGCGTGTCCTCGATCAGCTTGCGGCTGTGCTCGCGCAGCGTTTCGCCCGGCAGCGCTTCCACCGGCACGTGGTGGGAGGCGATCGCTGGCGTGTGCTCGTGCGCCGCCAACGGCTGGGCCGCCGCGGGCTCGGCGGACAACACCGCGCCGGCGTCGCCGGGCACCGCCACCGCATGCCTGAAGTCCACGCCGTCCGCAGCCTTCAGGCGCGCCTGCACCCACACGCCCAGGCCGCTCGCCAGGCGCAGCGGCTGCGCGGCTTCGCGCCTTTCGAGCCGCAGCAGGCTCGCAAGGTCGTGGCCCAGCATCGATTCGACATCCCGCTCGCAGGCCTCTTCGGGCAGGCGGCCGATCAGCCGCGCGCCGGCACTGTTGAGCCAGGCGATGGTGCCGTCGGGCGCCACGCCGGCCAGCGCTTCCATCGGCGTGCCCAGCAGCGTGGGGCTGGCCTGGAAGCGCAGGATCAGGTGGTCGCGCGACTGCGCCTGCAGCAGGCGGTTCTCGATGGTCGTGGCGTAGAGCCCCACCATCGAGGCTGCATCGAAGCCGAAGCGCCGCGCCTCCATCGTGATGTCGAGCACGCCCGCGAGCCGGCCCGCCACGTCGCGGATCGGCGCCGCGGCGCACTGCATCTGCGACAGCACGTCGAAGTAGTGCTCCGCGCCGTCGACCGTGCAGGCCTGCCCGGTGGTCGCCACGATGCCCGGCGCGGTGGTGCCGACGATGCGCTCGGAAATGTTCACGCCCACGCGCGCGGTCTTGCGCAGCACCGGCTGGTGCGCGGCGGCCGGCTGGTGCGTGACGTGCACCACCACGCCTTCGCCGTCGGTCAGGATCACGCGGCAGTCGGTGCCCGCGAGCGCGCTTTCCATGCTCGCGAGTTCCTGCCGCGCCACCTCGAGCAGCTCGCGGTTGCGCGCCAGCGTGGCGTGCAGGCGGCTCGGCGTGACCGCATCGAAAGGCACGATGCGCTGCCGGTCGCTGTGGTTGCGGGTGCAGCGCAGCCACGACTGGATCACCGCCTCGCCGACGAGGCCCGATGGCCGCACGCCTTCCTCGAAGAACTGCTGCCGCGCGAGCGCCACGCGCTGCGCCGGCGTGCTGGAAAAAAGTTGGCGCGGCGCGGTTGCCGTGCCCAGCCGTTCGAAAGCCATGCTGTTCGCCGCTCCTCGAAATGGGGGATCAGGAAGGAAGGGGAGATCGCTGCCCCCGTCGAATGTGTTCCGCAATGGAACAGCGCCGGACTGGGGAAATCCCGAAGATGAACGCGAGCGCGGCACAACCGATCCTTGCGGCACAAAGGAGACCCACGATGAAAAAGATCCACTCCGGTTGGCTTGCGCTCGCCGGTGCATTGCTGTGCCTGGGCAGCTCGCCCGCCGCGGCGCAGGCCTCGGCCGCCAAGCAGGTGAACGGCGACTTCGTTCGCGCCAACGCGGCCCAGAAGAAGACCCCCGACTGGCCGAGCTACGGCCTGGACTACGCCGAGTCGCGCTTCAGCAAGCTCGACCAGGTGAACGCCGGCAACGTGAAGCAGCTGGGGCTGGCCTGGTCCTACAACCTCGAGTCCACGCGCGGCGTCGAGGCCACGCCGCTGGTGGTGGACGGCGTCATGTACGTCACCGCGTCGTGGAGCGTGGTGCATGCCATCGACACGCGCACCGGGCAGAAGCTCTGGAGCTTCGATCCGCAGGTCGACAAGTCCAAGGGCTTCAGGGGCTGCTGCGACGTGGTGAACCGCGGCGTGGCGCTGCACGAAGGCAAGGTCTACGTCGGCGCCTTCGACGGACGGCTGATCGCGCTCGATGCGGCCACCGGGCAGAAGGTCTGGGAGAAGAACACCATCGAGGGGCAGAAGGGCAGCTACACCATCACCGGCGCGCCGCGCGTCTTCAAGGGCAAGGTCATCATCGGCAACGGCGGCGCCGAGTACGGCGTGCGCGGCTACGTCACAGCCTACGACGCGAAGACCGGCGAGCAGAAGTGGCGCTGGTTCGTGGTGCCGGGCGACCCGGCCAAGCCCTTCGAGGACGAATCGATGGCGCGCGCCGCCAAGACCTGGGACCCTTCGGGCAAGTACTGGGAGGCCGGCGGCGGCGGCACCGCATGGGACAGCTTCGCCTTCGACCCCGAGCTCAACCTGATGTACGTGGGCACCGGCAACGGCTCGCCCTGGGCGCACAAGAAGCGCAGCCCCAAGGGCGGCGACAACCTGTACCTGGGCTCGGTGGTGGCCCTGAACCCCGACACCGGCAAGTACGTGTGGCACTACCAGGAGACGCCCGGCGACAACTGGGACTACACCTCCACCCAGTCGATGATCCTGGCCAACGTCACGCTCGGCGGCAAGGCGCGCAAGGTGCTGCTGCATGCGCCGAAGAACGGCTTCTTCTTTGTCATCGACCGCACCAACGGCAAGTTCATCTCGGCGAAGAATTTCGTCGACGTGAACTGGGCCACGGGCTACGACAAGAACGGCCGCCCCATCGAGATCGCGGCCGCGCGCCAGAACGACAAGCCCGGCGACAGCATTCCCGGCCCCTTCGGTGCGCACAACTGGCACCCGATGTCGTTCAACCCGCAGACCGGCCTGGCCTACCTGCCGGCGCAGAACATCCCGATCAACCTGATGGACGACAAGGACTGGAAGTTCGACCAGAACGCACCGGGCCGGCCGCACGCCGCGCTCGGCTGGAACACCGCCATGTTCGCCAACGCCGAGCCGCCCAAGAGCAAGCCCTTCGGCCGCCTCGTCGCCTGGGATCCGGTGGCGCAGAAGGAAGCCTGGGGCGTGGACTACGTCTCGCCCTGGAACGGCGGCACGCTCACCACCGCCGGCAACCTGGTGTTCCAGGGCACGGCCGACGGCCGCCTGGTGGCCTACAACGCGAAGACCGGCGAGAAGCTCTGGGAAACGGCCACCGGCACCGGCGTGGTGGCCGCGCCCACCACCTACATGGTGGACGGCAAGCAGTACGTGTCGGTCGCGGTGGGCTGGGGCGGCGTGTACGGCCTCGCGCAGCGCGCCACCGAGCGGCAGGGTCCGGGCACGGTCTACACCTTTGCCGTGGGCGGCAGCGCGAAGATGCCCGAGTTCGTGCAGTACCGCATGGACAAGCTGGTGCAGGGCGTGAAGTACGACCCCGCCAAGGTCCAGGCCGGCACCATGCTCTATGTGAGCAACTGCGTGTTCTGCCACGGCGTGCCGGGCGTGGACCGCGGCGGCAACATCCCGAACCTCGGCTACATGGATGCGGCCTACATCGAGAACCTCGACAAGTTCATCCTCAAGGGCCCGGCCATGGCGCGCGGCATGCCCGACTTCACGGGCAAGCTCTCGGGCGAGGACATCGAGAGCATCAAGGCCTTCATCCAGGGCACGGCCGACGCGATCCGGCCGAAGTGAGGCCGCGGGGCCGCAACCGGCGCGGGCCGGTCAGCCCGCGAGCCGCAGCTCCTGGATCAGGCCCGCCACGTTGCCCACCTGCAGCTTGTCATAGATCGACTGGATGTGGTTGCGCACGGTGGCGGGCGAGCGGTTCAGCATGGCCGCAATGTCCTTGTGCGTGTCGCCGCGGGCCAGCAGCTCGGCAATGGTGTGCTCGCGCGGCGTCAGGCTGTCGGCCAGGCAGCGGATGCGGCTCTTGAGGAACAGCAGGCCCTGCTCCACGTGGTGCGTGACCACGACCGCCCGGCCGCTGTAGCGCGCATGGCGGCCGAGGAAGTGCGCGAGCAGCGCATCGGGCAGGGTCCGCCCGTGCCAGGACGGCCACTCGGCCTTCATCGTCGCCTCGAAGGGGCCGTCGGCGTGATAGAGCACGCCGCGCAGGTCGCCAATGGCGGAGCCGCCGGGCGCCTGGCCGCCGGCCTCGAGCCGGTCGAGGTGCACGATGCGGTTGAGCGCCAGCGCCTGCATCACGTGCGGCGCCAGGCTCGCGAGCAGCTGCCGCTCGTGTTCGGTGCCGTGCGCATCGGGGTCCGAGCGGAACAGGCTGAGCCAGTGCACGAAATTCGTCTGCGGATGCACGTCCGAGCTGATGAAGAAGTTGGACTGCTCGAAGCGCTCGCCATATGCGCGCAGCTGCGCCTGGTCCTTGCGGTGGAACCAGGCATTGGCATTGAATGAAAGCGTCGACTTCGGCCGCTTGCCCACTTCCACGGCGGCGGTGTCGAGGTGCTTCACCTCTTCGTAGGCCGCCAGCATTTCCGCTGGCTGGTTGTGCAGGTGGATGGTGTGGATGTCGATGCCGCTGTCGGTGCGGGTGGCGGTGCCCCACATCGACGAGTCGAAAGCCAGCACCGGCTTGATGAGATCGAGCGCGGCATCCTGGAAGGCATCGATCGGCAGCTCGTGCGAGAGCCGGTAGAGCCGCAGCAGCAGCTCGCTGAAGTCGTGCAGGGCGGCAGGCCGGGTCATCGCCGAAGTTTTCCATCGCGCCCGCGCAGCGCGCATCCCATGTTCAGGTGATTCCATCCTGCGGCCCGCCGGGCGGATTTCAAGAATGATGCATTTGCATCATTTTTTTTGGAAAAGTGAAAGCTATTGTTTGCAGGCCCCGGATGGTCCGGGGCTTTCAAACCCCTTCGAAGAGCCCACCGATGCCCTCTCTCACCCGCAAGATTCCCCATGCGCTGTCCGTTGTCACTCTGGCGCTGCTTGGCGCGTGCGGCGGAGGAGGTGGAGGTGGCGGCGGCGGCGGGTTCGGCTTCATCCCGCCGGCCTCGAATGGCGGCGACCCGCCCGCGGCGGCCGGCACCACCTTGAGCGGCACCGTCGCCACCGGCGCAGCCCTGGCCGGCGCGGTGCTCACGGTGTTCGACCAGACCGGCGCCAAGGTCTGCGAAGTGACCACCACGGCCGAAGGCAGCTACAGCTGCTCGCTGCCCGCCGGCACCAAGGCGCCGCTGGTGATCCAGGCCGTGCGCGACGACCTCACCCTCTACAGCACCACCGCCAGCACCGCCACCGGCACCACCAACGTGACGCCGCTGACCACCATCGTGGTGGCGCAGCTCGCGCCCAACGGCGATCCGGCCAAGCTGGCCGCCGCGATCCAGGCCGACGCCGGCGCCGTCACGGCCGGATCGATCGGCGACCAGGTGTCCAAGCTGCTGGCTGCGCTGCAGCCGCTGCTGAGCGCACTCGACGCGAGCATCGACCCGATGAGCGGCGAGTTCCAGGCCAACGGCACCGGCCAGGACCGCGTGCTCGACGCGCTCAACGTGTCGGTGCGCCCCGACGGCACGGCATCCAACATCGAGATCACGGTGAAGGCGCTGCCCGCCGGCGACGACAGCCCGCCGGTGTCCATCGTCTTTCGCAGCGGCGACGCCACCATTGCGGCGCTGCCCGCCATCGATGCCGCAACGCTGGTGCAGCCGCCCACGCCGGCCATGGTGCAGGCGCTGCTCGATCGCATCAACGCCTGCTATGCGCTGCCGCTCGCACAGCGCGTCGACAGCCCCATCGAGGCCGACGGCAATGCCTACGGCAGCGCCGCCAACGTGGTGGCGCCGGCCTGCCGCACGCTGTTCGTGAACGACGATCCGGCCAGCTTCGTGGCGGCCGGCGCGCCCATCGGCCGCGTGAGCAGCGGTGCGCGCCGCTCGTTCGAAAGCCTGTTCCGCTTCGGCCCCACCAACCTGAAGCACGACCGCGGCAACTTCGAATACTTCCACAAGAACGGCGACAT
Organism: Variovorax sp. V116; assembly: GCF_041154435.1. Classification (NCBI taxonomy): domain Bacteria; kingdom Pseudomonadati; phylum Pseudomonadota; class Betaproteobacteria; order Burkholderiales; family Comamonadaceae; genus Variovorax; species Variovorax sp. V116. The sequence continues at coordinate 5,216,686 of NZ_AP028661.1, read as the reverse complement.
CGCTCTCACCTACCGCTGGACCGACGTCCTGGGCAACACCGACAACGACGTCTTCAACGCGAAGATCGTGGACGGTGCGCTGAAGCTCACCGGCAACGGCAACACCTACCGCGCCTTCGTGCGTCCCCAGCTCGACAAGAAGGACTACCTGAAGCACCAGAACCTGGTGTTCCATTCGGTCGGCTACGCGGTTTCGGTCGACAACGTGCGCGACGGCAATGGCAACCCGGTGCTGTCGAAGGTGGTGGCAACCACCGCATCGCTGCCCGGCAAGGAACTGGTGCTGGTGCCCAAGGCCGGCCTCAACTCGCTGGTGCTCACGCCGGACGGCACGGCCGGTTCGGCCCTGAATTCGGGGGTGTGGCGCATGTCCGCACGCTACCTGGACCCGGCCCAGCCCGGCAGCCCGAGCGATTTCGACAACGCCAACCTCTTTGCCACGCCGGCGTACACCGACGAGGAGCTTGGCAAGATCGCCGACCAGTCGGTGTGGAAGCTCGAGTTCTTCCACGCCGACGGCGCGACGCCGAACGTGGTGCAGTACGTGCGCACCTTCTCCCGCGTGCCCACCATCGCGGAAGCCGTGCAGACGCCCATGGTGGAACTCACGCCCGCGCTGCGTGCCCAGGTGCTCGCGGAAAGCCTGGGCAGCCCGCGCGGCATCGTCTTTGCGGCACCCACGCCTTCGGAGCCCAACAACGTCGACTTCAGCGCCGACGGCGGCCTCGACGGCTGGACGGTTCCGGCCGGTGCGCTCGCGCCCACCTCGTTCAGCGTCTTCGGCAGGGCGCCGGGCGCTGGCGGCGCGCGCTTCAGCGAAACCGTCACCGTGCGCAGCACCGCGCGCAAGGCCATGGTCTATTGCCAGCCGGTGGGCGCGAGCGACACGCACTGCGTGCCGGCGGGCAACAGCAGCTGGCAGTACGCCCAGGGTTCCTCGATCAGCACCTTCGGCTTCACGGCCCGCACGGCGCGCCAGGTCGACGTGCGCAAGAACTTCGAGGTGTGGACGGTCACGCTGCCCTGATTTTTTCTGCTGTCACGCCATGAAAAAAGCCGCCGGTCCCGAGGGCCGGCGGCTCTTTTTTTGAGCGCGGGGGAAATCAGTCGGCGTACACGCCGGCGGCCTTGATGATCGGGCCCCACTTGGCAATTTCCGCCGAGACGAACTTCTTGTGCTCGGCCGGCTCGGTGCGCTTGTCGGTGGTGATCACGGCGCCCAGCGCTTCCTCGCGCTTGATGAAGCCCGGGTCCTTCATGGCGGCCTTGATGGCTTCGTTGAGCTTCTTCAGCACCGGTGCCGGCGTGCCCTTGGGCGCGTACACGCCGTGCCAGATCGAGACCTCGAAGTCCTTCAGGCCCGATTCGGCGAGCGTCGGCAGGTCCTTCAGGGCCGGCGTGGTCAGGCGCTTGCTCGTGGTCACGGCGTAGGCCTTGACCTTCTTGGCCTCGATCTGCGAGGTGGTGTTGGTGGTCTGGTCGCACAGGAGGTCGATCTGGCCGCCCAGCAGGTCGGCGATGGCCGGCGCGGTGCCCTTGTAGGGAACCGGCGTCATCTCGACCTTGAGCGCGCTCTGGAACAAGAGGCCGCACAGGTGCGAGGCGGCGCCCAGGCCGGCATTGCCGAGGTTGATCTTGCCCTTGTTGGCCGCGATCCAGGCCGTGAGCTCCTTGTAGTTGTTGGCCGGCAGCGTCGGCTTGCCGATGAGCGTCATCGGCACTTCATTGACCATGCCGAGGTATTCGAAGTCGTTCTCCACGTTGAACGGCAGCTTGCGGTAGAGCGCAGGCATCGTCGACATGCCGATGTGGTTGAGCAGCAGCGTGTAGCCGTCCGGTGCCGCGCGGGCCACCTTGGCGGTGCCGATGGAGCTGCCGGCGCCCGCGGTGTTGTCCACCACGATCGTCGTGCCCAGGGTCTTTTGCAGGGCTTCGGCCAGGTCGCGGGCCACGCGGTCGGTCGGGCCGCCGGCGGAGAAAGGCACCACCAGCGTGACGGTCTTGCCTGCGGGGAAATCCTGGGCATGGGCGCCGGCGGCAGCAGCGGCGAATGCCGTGAGTGCAAGCAGTTTCTTCATGAGTGTCTCTCGGTTGGTGAAATTCAAAAACGGCCGCGATCATAAAGGCTGACCATGACCTGACGAATAGCGAATAGCCCTTAGGGGTGGGCCGAGATGCGCCCCTTCCTGGGGCATGATGCGGCTCGCAAGCCGCGCCTGGGGGGCGCGAAGAAAAACCACAACACCGCAGGCCTTCGGGCCGCATCGAGGAGGAAATTCCAATGGATCCATGGGTCTATCCGCGCGAGCGCTGGCTCGGCAACATCACGCTCGGGCTCGGCCTGCTGGTCTGGGCGCTGCTGGTCCTGGGCACCCTGGGCATCGCGCTCGTCTATGTGCTGCTCGGCTTCATCGCCTACGTGTTCGCGCAGTCGGCCGTCATCGCCTGGATCAAGGGCACGGCCGTGAAGCTCTCGCCCACCCAGCTGCCGGAACTGCATGCGCGGTTCCTGGCCTGCTGCGGCCATCTGGGCATCCAGAACCCGCCCGAGGCCTACCTGCTGCACGGCGACGGCATCTTCAATGCCTTTGCCATGCGCTTCTTCGGCCGCAACTTCGTGGTGCTGCTGTCCGACGTGGTCGACGCCATGGAAGCCCAGCCCGACGGCATCAACTTCTACATCGGCCACGAGCTCGGCCATATCCGGCGCGGCCATCTCACGGGCCACATCTGGCGCGCCCCGGTGCTGTGGCTGCCGCTGCTCGGCGCCGCCTATTCGCGGGCCCAGGAATACACCTGCGACCTGCACGGCGCCGCCTGCTGCACGCAGACCGACTCCGCGCCCCGCGCGCTCGTGGCGCTGGCCGCCGGCGCGCAGCAGTGGCGCCACGTCGACCTGCAGCGCTACGCCGACCAGTCGGTGGGCAACAGCGGCTTCTGGGCCTCGTTCCATGAACTGATCGCCGGCTACCCCTGGCTCACCAAGCGCGTGGCGCGCGCCATCGATCCGGGCGCGAAGCTGCCGAGCCGCAATCCGGTGGCCTACCTGCTCGCGGTCTTCGTGCCGTACGCCGGCCGAGCCGGCGGCGGCGCGCTGGCGCTTCTGGTGGTGGTGGCCATCATCGGCGTGCTGGCCGCGGTGGCGCTGCCGGCCTATCAGCAATACGAGTCGCGCGCGGCCGTTTCGCAGGCCTGGTCCGAAGCCGCACCGGTGCGCGAAGCGCTCGGCAGCTACTACAAGCAGAAGGAAGAGATTCCCGATTCCCTGGCCGCGGCCGGCGCACCCGAAACCCTGCCCGGCGGCTCGGAGCTGACGCTCGACCCCGACACCATGGTGGTCGAGGCGGTGCTTCCAAAGGCCAAGGGCACGCTGCGCATGGAGCCCTCGGCCACCGAGGACGGCATTGCGTGGAACTGCGTGGCCGGCGACGGCCTCCAGGAAAAGGCGCTGCCGGCCAGCTGCCGCAAATAGCAGCAGCACACCGTAAAAGAAGGTTGCCGCCCGTCGAACCGTCCGACAGGCGGACCCGGCGCGCGCCGATGCGCGCTGCGGGCGCGGGCCCTAGGGTGAAGTGTCATTGCCATCAAAAAAACCACCTTCAAGGAGTGACTCACCCATGCCCACCACCATCTCTTCTTCTTCACTGGACGGAATGAAGGTTGCCATCCTCGTGGCGGACGGCTTCGAGCAGGCCGAGATGACCGAGCCGCGCAAGGCGCTCGACCATGCCGGCGCGCAGACGCAGATCGTTTCGCCGCTCGACGGCAGCGTGCGCGCCTGGAAGCAGCTCGAGCCCGCCGACACCTTCGAGGTCGACGTGCCGCTCAAGAACGCCAATGCCGACGACTTCGACGCGCTGCTGCTGCCCGGCGGCGTCGCCAACCCCGACGCGCTGCGCATCAACCAGAAGGCCGTGGCCTTCGTTCGTGACTTCGTCGAGTCGGGCAAGCCCATCGCGGCCATTTGCCATGGGCCCTGGACGCTCATCGATGCCGGCGGTGCGAAGGGCCGCAAGATGACCTCATGGCCTTCGCTGCGCGCCGATCTGCACAACGCCGGCGCAAAGTGGATCGACAAGGAGGTGGTGGTCGACAGCGGCCTGGTGACGAGCCGCAGGCCCGGCGACCTGCCCGCGTTCATTCGCGAGATGACGACGATGTTCGAGCTCGCGCACGAGGCCGCGATCCATTGAGCATGGGGCGGTGAAGCGCGCGCGGATGGGGCCGCGCGTTCCGGTACGCTCCATCCATGGCGGCATCCTCTTTGTTCGAGTGCGCGCGGCGCCTGCCCGGAAATTTCGCATGGATCGCCGTGGCGGTCGATGCGGCCCTGTTCGCGGCGGCCATGGCGGCGCGGCTGCTGCCTTTGTCGCCGCACGCCGAGCAGATGCGCGGCGTGTATGCGCAACCCGGCGTCTGGGTGCCGCTGCTGTCGCGCGTGGCCGCGGTATGGCTGCTGGCGGCCACGCTGGCGTGGTGCCATGCGCGCAAGGCGCTCGACGAACGCGGCGCGGCCCGCATCGCGCAGCTTCGCGGCCCTGGCAGCCGCTTCGGTGCCGTGTTCCTTGCGGCGATGGCCGTCAACATGCTGGTTTTGACGCCGCTGTTCTATCAGGTGCAGCTGCTCTTCATGCCCGGTGGGCCGCTGCACCAGCGCGTCGGCATGTACGGCCTGCCGCCGGTCATGGCCTTGTCGATGCTCGTCCAGTCGGCCATCCAGATGTTCGTGCTGGTTGCGAGCGTGTGGCTGGCCGCCCGCTTCGCGCTGCGCGAGCGCGGCATGGCGCCCGTGGATGCCTCGCGCGGCGCCGCGGACGATGGCGGCGCGGACACGGCACCGCCTCGCCGCGTGGTGGCGCTCGTAGCCGCCGCGACTTTTGTCTCGCTGCAGGCGTGGCTCGGCCATGTGGCAAGCAGCTGGGTCGACACCTCGAGGGACTCGGACCTGGCGCCGCTTCTGCTCGGCTGGTTCGCGGTGCCGCTGCTGGTGTGGGCGCTGGCGTTCTGGGGCGGCTGGCTCGGCGCCGCGCCAGGGCCCGCGCAGGCGCGCCCGTTCCGGGCCGTGGCGGCCGCGGTGTCGGTCTTTGCGTTGTTGCAGGTGGTGTGCGCCGCGCTGGCGCTCGGCGGGCTGTGGTGGATCGCGGCCGCGAGCTTCTCGGGCGTGAGCAGCGGCAGCCGCCTGACGGCGCTCGCCATCGCGCTGGCGGCAGTCTACCTGGTGCTGCTGGTGCTGGCGATGCGCGCGTTCACGCGCCGGCTCTACCGCCGCTACTTGTAGCTGCGCGCGTCCTCGATCACCTTGCCGTCGTTCGGCAGCGTGCCCGGCGCCACCAGCTCGATGGTGCCGCGCAGCTTGGTCACCTCGCGCACCGCCTCGGCAATGCGCGCATCGAGCCCGGCCGGCGCACCGGCTGCGCATTCGAGCCTGAAGGTCATCTGGTCGTCGCCCATCTCGCCCGAGACCACGAGGCGCGCGCGCTGCACTTCCGGAAAGCGGCGTGCGATCTCCGCCACCTGCGAGGGGTGCACGAACATGCCGCGCACCTTGGTGGTCTGGTCGGCGCGGCCGAGCCAGCCCTTGATGCGCTTGTTGGTGCGGCCGGTGGGGCAGGTGCCCGCGAGCACGGCGGAAAGATCGCCGGTGCCGAAGCGCACCAGCGGATAGTCGGGGTTGAAGGTGGTCACGACGATCTCGCCGACCTCGCCGTCGGGCACCGGGTCGCCGGTGCCGGGGCGCACGATTTCGACCAGCACGCCTTCATCGAGCACCAGGCCTTCGCGCGCGCTGGTCTCGTAGGCGACCAGGCCCAGGTCGGCAGTGGCATAGCACTGGGTGCCCTGCACGCCATGCGCGGCGATCCAGTCGTGCAGGCTCGGCGGAAAGGCTTCGCCCGACACCAGCGCCTTGGTGAGCGAGGGCAGCTTCAGGCCTTTCTCCTCGGCTTTTTCCAACAGGATCTTGAGGAAGCTCGGCGTGCCCGCATAGCCCTCGGGCTTCAGGTCGGCCATGGCTTCGAGCTGCTGCTCGGTCTGGCCGGTGCCGCCCGCGAACACGGTGCAGCCCAGGGCGCGCGCGCCGCTTTCCATGATGGAGCCGGCGGGCGTCATGTGGTAGCTGAAGCTGTTGTGGATGAGCTCGCCGCCGCGAAAGCCCGCGGCATGCAGCGCGCGCGCCGTGCGCCAGTAGTCGCGCGCCTCGCCCTCGGGTTCGTAGATGGTGCCGGGGCTCGCGAACACGCGCGGCATGCGGGTGCCGCGGCCGATGGTGGAAAAGCCGCCGAAGGGGTCGTCGGCGCGGCGCTGCTTCTGCAGTTCGAGCAATTCGGTCTTGCGTGTGACGGGCAGCTTGGCGAGCGCCTCGCGCGTGGTGATGTCGGCGGGCTTCACGCCATCGAGGATCTTGGCAAACGCGGGCGCGGCGGTCTGGGCCTGTGCGATGTGCTTCGGCAATGCGGCGAGCAGGTCGCGCTCGCGTTCGGCGGGGTCACGGATTTCTAGCTTGTCGTAATGGTCGGTCATGTCCGTACCTTCATTTCTGGAATTGCGAGGCGGGAAATCCAAATGCGGAAGCGTTCGTGGCGCGTGCACAGGCCACCGGGTACTCCCCTCCGCGAATGTCCCCCGGCCTGCGGCCTCCTCCTTTATTTCGCTGCGGGGAGCACCCGATGCCCTGTGCACAGGGCACGCTGCTGGTTTGCGGCTGATCAACCAGTGCTCTGAAAATGCTCACGTCGATGGGGTGCCTTGCGCAGCGAAATAAAGGAGGAGCCCGAAGGGCGGGGGACATTCGCGGAGCAAGGTACCCCGTCGGCGGGAGCGCGCCCCGAACAACGGCAACGGCAACGGCACACCAACGTTTCAAGCCAGCCACCTTTTCCGGCGCTTGTAGCTCTTGACGTCACGGAAGCTCTTGCGGTCCGCGCCGCCCACGCCAAGGTAGAACTCCTTCACGTCTTCGTTCTCGCGCAGGCTCTTCGCCGGCCCGTCCATCACGATGCGGCCGTTCTCCAGGATGTAGCCGTAGTCGGCATAGCGCAGCGCCATGTTGGTGTTCTGCTCGGCCAGCAGGAAGGTCACGCGTTCCTTGGTGTTGAGGTCCTTCACGATCTCGAACACCTCTTCCACGATCTGCGGCGCCAGGCCCATCGAGGGCTCGTCGAGCAGCACCATGTTCGGGTTGGCCATCAGCGCGCGGCCAATGGCGCACATTTGCTGCTCGCCGCCCGAGGTGTAGGCCGCCTGCGAAGTGCGCCGGGTCTTCAGGCGCGGAAAGTACGCATACACCTTCTCCAGCGTCTGCTGCACCGCGGCCTTGCCGTCGCTGCGCGTGTAGGCGCCGGTCATCAGGTTTTCCTCGATCGTCAGGTGCGCGAAGCAGTGCCGGCCTTCCATCACCTGGATCAGCCCGCGCTTCACCAGCTCGGCCGGCGACAGCGCCTCGATGCGCTCGCCGCGCAGTTCGATCGTGCCCTTGGTGACCGCGCCGCGCTCGCCCGCGAGCAGGTTGCTCACCGCGCGCAAGGTGGTCGTCTTGCCCGCGCCGTTGCCGCCGAGCAGCGCCACGATGCCGCCTTCGGGCACCGTGAGCGACACGCCCTTGAGCACGAGGATCACGTGGTTGTAGATGACCTCGATGCCGTTGACATTGAGGATGATGTTGGGTTCGCTCATGGTGTGGTCCGAAGCATTCGAAAGAACAACAAGAGGCTGTTCTTTCGAATGGCGGCTCTCGCGAGCCGCCACGGTTCCTCAAGCCGTCACATGCTGCAGTCGGCTGCGTCGCGGCGCGTGAGCTTCTTTTCGCCCGCGTACTTCTCGGCCGCCACCTTCACCATTGGCTTGATGATCTGCTCGTCGGCCTGGTACCAGTCGGACATGCCGCCCCACTTGGCGCCGTCCCAGGTGTGCACGCGGGCCCAGGTCGAGCCCATGTGGTCCTGGCACGAGGTGCCGAGCGGGCGCAGCACGCCCGAGAAGCCCAGCGAATCGAGCTTCTTCTGGTCGAGCGCGAGGTTCTCCATGCCCCAGCGCACCTGCTCGCCGGTCATGACCTTGCCCTTGCCGAAGCGCTCCTGCGCGCGCTTCACGGCTTCGACGCCCAGCATCTGGATGATCACGCCGCGGGTGTAGAGCACCGAGCCCACTTCGTCCTTCGGCCCCGTGCCCTGGCCCTTGTCGTGCACCTGCTTGAGGATTTCCTGGATCACCTTCGGCTCGGTGCCCGAGGTGTTGAGCGCCAGCGCGTTGTAGCCCTTGGCGTTGGCGCCCACGTCCTTCACGTCAGGCTCGGCGCCGGCCCACCACACGCCATACATCTTCTCGCGCGGATAGCCGGTGGCCACGGCTTCCTTCAGCGCGGTGGAGTTCATCACGCCCCAGCCCCACAAGAGCACGTAGTCGGGCCGCGACTGGCGCACCTGCAGCCAGGCGGACTTCTGCTCCACGCCGGGTGCGGTGACCGGAATCAGCGACAGCTCGAAGCCGTTCTGCTTGGCGCGCTCCTGCAGCAGCGGGATCGGCTCCTTGCCGAACGGCGAGTCGTGGTACACGAGGGCGATCTTCTTGCCCTTGAGCTTGTCCATGCCGCCTTCCTTCTTGCCGATGTGCTGGATCAGGATGTCGGCCGCGGTCCAGTAGCTGCCCATCAGCGGGAAGTTCCACTTGAACACGCTGCCGTCCTGCGACGCCGACAGGCCGTAGCCCAGCGTGATGAGCGGGATCTTGTCGGTGGGCACCTTGTCGGTCAGCGCAAAGGTGATGCCGGTGGCCTGCGGGTCGAACAGCGTCACGCCGGGGCGGCCCTTCAGGCGCTCGTAGCACTCCACGCCCTTGTCGGTGGCGTAGCCGGTCTCGCACTCTTCGTACGTGATCTTCACGCCGTTGATGCCGCCGGTGGCGTTGATGTACTTGATGTAGTCCTGCTTGCCGTTGGCCCAGGGCGTGCCGTTGGGCGCATAGGGGCCGGTGCGGTACACCAGCAGCGGGAAGAACTGTTCCTTGGCCTGCGCCTGGGCGAGCGATGGCGCAAGCAGCGCGCCGAGGGTGCTGGCCACCAGGGCGGCGGTCAGAGCGAGCGATTTCAGTTTCATGCCTGTCTCCTTATGTGGGCACCTCGGTGCCGGTTTCTACGAACGGAAAAATCAGTGGGGGAAGGGCCAGAGCCGCAACTTTTCCTTGGCGGTGGACCACAGCCGTGCCAGGCCGTGCGGCTCGACGATCAGGAAGAACACGATCAGCGCGCCGAAGATCATGGTCTCCAGGTGCGAGGCCAGCGCGGTGGAGATCGAGAAGCCCAGCCACCCCGGCAGCTGGTTCAAAAAGAGCGGCAGCAGCACGATGAACGCGGCGCCGAAGAAGCTGCCCATGATCGAGCCGAGCCCGCCGATGATCACCATGAACAGCAGCTGGAACGAGCGGTCGATGCTGAACGCCGCCGGCTCCCATGCACCCAGGTGGATGAAGCCCCACAGCGCGCCCGCCACGCCCACGATGAAGCTGCTCACTGCAAAGGCCGTGAGCTTGGCGTACACCGGGCGGATGCCGATCACCGCGGCCGCCACGTCCATGTCGCGCATGGCCATCCATTCGCGGCCGATCGCGCTGCGCACCAGGTTCTTCGCGAGCAGCGCGAACACCACCACGAAGATCAGGCAGAACAGATACTTCTGCACCGGCGATTCGATCGGCACGCCGAACACGTTGAGTCCCGCCACGCTCACCGAGCCCGACGACGAATTGTTGGTGAACCACTGGATCCGCAGGAACGCCCAGTCGGTAAAAAACTGCGCCGCGAGCGTGGCCACCGCCAGGTAGAGCCCCTTGATGCGCAGGCTCGGAATGCCGAACAGCACGCCGATCACCGTGGCGCACAGGCCGCCCAGCAGCAGCGAGGCAATGAGCGGCATGCCGTCGATGCGCACCTGGAAGTTGTAGGCCGCATATGCGCCCACCGCCATGAAGGCGCCCGTGCCGAGCGAGATCTGCCCGCAATAGCCGACCAGGATGTTGAGGCCCAGCGCCGCGAGCGACAGGATCAGAAAGGGCGTGAGGATGGCGCGCATCCAGTAGTCCGACACGCCCAGCGGCACCGCGACGAAGGCCGCGAGCAGCAGCACCAGGGTGGCGATCCGGTCCTGCGCGATCGGGAAGATCTGCTGGTCGGCGCGGTAGCTCGACTTGAACTGGCCGTTTTCTCTGTAAAACATCTCAAACCCGATCGATGATCTTCTCGCCGAACAGGCCTTGCGGACGAACCAGCAAGAAGACCAAGGCAAGAACGTAGGCGAACCAGATCTCGATGCCGCCACCGAGCATGGGGCCGAGATAAATTTCAGAAAGCTTCTCGCCGACGCCGATCAGCAGCCCGCCGATGATCGCGCCCGGTATCGAGGTGAGTCCGCCCAGGATCACCACCGGCAGCGCCTTCAGCGCCACCAGCGAGAGCGAGAACTGCACGCCCAGCTTTGAGCCCCAGATGACCCCGGCCACCAGCGCCGAGAAGCCCGCCACCGACCACACGATCACCCAGATGCGCTTGAGCGGAATGCCGATCGACTGCGCGGCCTGGTGGTCGTCGGCCACGGCGCGAAGGGCGCGGCCCGTGGCGGTCTTCTGGAAGAACACGGCCAGCACCACCACCAGGCCCGCGGCCACCAGCGCGGCGACCAGGTCTTCCTGGCTCAGCAGCAGGCCGCCCTGGAAGGTGCCCTGCAGCACCATCAGCGGTTCCTTGGGCATGCCCACGTCGATCTTGTAGATGTCGTTGCCGAAGATCGTCTGGCCCACGCCATCGAGGAAGTAGGCAATGCCCAGCGTGGCCATCAGGAGCGTGATGCCTTCCTGGTTCACCAGCTTGCTGAGCGCGAGCCGCTCGATCAGCCAGGCCACGATCACCATCACCCCCATGGCCGCGATGAAGGCCAGGATGTTCGCGAGCACCTGGCTCTCGAAGCCGAACCACTGCGGGAACCATTCGGCGAAGCGCGCCATGGCGAGCGCCGCGAACAGCACCATCGCGCCCTGCGCAAAGTTGAAGACGCCCGAGGCCTTGTAGATCAGCACGAAGCCGATGGCGATCAGCGAATAGAGCATGCCGACCATGAGGCCGCCGAACAGGGTTTCTAGGAAAAAGCCCATGGTCAATGTCTCTCTTGTTTTTCTCCCTCCCCTTCCGGGGGAGGGTTGGGGTGGGGGCTCGCGGCGCTCGATGAGGCGCGGCTGTATTGCGAGGGCTGTCGTGCCCCCAACCCAGCCTTCCCCCGGGAGGGGAAGGAGCAATGCATCAGGGTCGGGTGTGGCATGGCGTCAGTGCTCCACGCCCAGGTATGCCCGGATCACGTCTTCGTTGTTGCGCACCTCGTGGGGCGTGCCGTCGCCGATCTTCTTGCCGTAGTCCAGCACCACCACGCGGTCGGAGATGTCCATCACCACGCCCATGTCGTGCTCGATGAGGACGATGGTCGCGCCGAACTCGTCGTTCACGTCGAGGATGAAGCGGCTCATGTCCTGCTTTTCCTCCACGTTCATGCCGGCCATCGGCTCGTCGAGCAGGAGCACCTGCGGTTCCATCGCGAGCGCGCGGCCCAGGTCGACGCGCTTTTGCAGGCCGTAGGGCAGGCGGCCCACCGGCGTCTTGCGGTGCGCCTGGATCTCCAGGAAGTCGATGATGTGCTCGACGAACTCGCGGTGCTGCAGCTCCTCGCGCTCGGCCGGTCCCCAGCGCAGCGCCTGCGCGAGCAGGCCGCTCTTCATCTTGAGGTTGCGCCCCGTCATGATGTTGTCGAGCACGCTCATGCCCTTGAAGAGCGCCAGGTTCTGGAAGGTGCGCGCCACGCCCATCTCGGCCACCTGGCGCGAGTTCATGTGCTTGAAGGTCTGGCCGCGGAAAGTGATGGAGCCCTGCTGCGGCCAGTAGACGCCGTTGATGCAGTTGAGCATCGAGCTCTTGCCCGCGCCATTGGGCCCGATGATGGCCCGCACCTCGTGCTCGCGCACGTTGAAGCTGATGTCCGTGAGCGCCTTCACGCCGCCGAAGCTCAAGCTGATGTTCTGCACGTCGAGGATGACGTCGCCGACTTTTCTGTTGTTGTTGCTCATGCGGCCGCCTTCACGATGGGGAAGGTCCTGGTCTCGACGATCTTCAGCGTGGCATTCACCACGCCCGTGCGTCCATCCTCGAACTTGACCTGGGTCTCGATGTACTGCTCGGTCTTGCCGCCGTAGAGCGCGCTGACCAGCACCGCGTATTTCTCGGCGATGAAGCCGCGCCGCACCTTGCGCGTGCGCGTGAGCTCGTCGTCGTCGGGGTCGAGCTCCTTGTGCAGCACCAGGAAGCGCGCGATCTGCGTCTCGCCCATGCCGTCTTCGCTCGCCAGGTCGGCATTCACCTTGGCGATGCATTCGGCGACGAGCGCCAGCACCTCGGGCTTGCCGGCCAGGTCGACGTAGCCGCCATAGGCCAGCCCGCGCCGCTCGGCCCAGTTGCCGACCGCCTCGAAGTCGATGTTGATGGCCGCGCAGACCTCTTCGCGCCCGTTGCCGAAGCACACGGCTTCCTTGATCTGCGGGAAGAACTTGAGCTTGTTCTCGATGTAGTTGGGCGCAAAGATCGCGCCGCTCGCGAGCCGGCCCACGTCCTTGGCGCGGTCGATGATGCGCAGGTGGCCCTCGCTGTCGAGCACGCCCGCGTCGCCGGTGTGGAAGTAGCCGTTGGCGTCGAGCACCTCGGCCGTGGCGTCGGGGCGCTTGTAGTATTCCTTGAGCACCGAGACGCCGCGCACCAGCACTTCGCCGTCCTCGGCGATCTTGAGTTCGATGCCCGGCGCGGCCGTGCCCACGGTCTGCAGCTTGACCTTGCCGTCCTGCTGCAGGCACACATAGGCGCAGGTCTCGGTCTGGCCGTAGAACTGCTTGAGGTTGACGCCGATCGAGCGGTAGAAGCGGAACAGGTCGGGCCCGATGGCCGCGCCGGCCGTGTAGGCCACGCGGATGCGGCTCATGCCCAGCACGTTGCGCAGCGGCCCGTAGACCAGCAGGTTGCCAAGGCTGTACATCAGCCGGTCGCCCGTGCCCACCGGCGCGCCGTTGAGGATGTCCGCGCCCACGCGCTGCGCGAGCGCCATGAACTTGCCGTACAGCCAGCGCTTGGGCGCGGCCGCGTCTTCCATGCGGATCGACACGGCCGTGAGCAGGCCCTCGAAGGTGCGCGGCGGGCCGAAGTAGTAGCTCGGCCCGATCTCGCGCATGTCGTTCATCACCGTTTCGGACGACTCGGGGCAGTTGAGCGTGAAGCCGCCCACCAGCCACTGCGCCACCGAGAACAGGTGGTCGCCGACCCAGGCCATCGGCAGGTAGCTCATGATGTTGTCGCCGGGGCCGAGCCTGTCGGTCTCCACGCCGCCGCGGCCCGCCGCGATGAAGCTCGCATGCGTCTGGCACACGCCCTTGGGCCGGCCGGTGGTGCCCGAGGTGTAGAGGATCACGCCGACGTCGGTGGCCTCGCCGCTGGCCACCGCGCGGTCGTAGTAGCCGACGTGGGTCTTGTCGAATTCGCGGCCCAGTTCGCGCAGCTGCTCGTAGCTCATGAGCCCGGGCTGGTCGTAGTGGCGCAGGCCCTTGGGGTCGTCGTAGATGATGTGGCGGATGCCGTGCTGCTGGTCCTTCTGCAGCTCGCGGCATTCGAGCAGCTTGTCGACCTGCTCCTGGTCCTCCACGATCACGAAGTCGATGGCCGCGTCCTGCAGCATGAAGACCATCTCGCTGGCCACCGCGTCCTGGTAGAGCGGTACCGGCACGCCGCGCAGGCTCTGCGCCGCGAGCACCGCCATGTACAGGTGCGGGCGGTTGGCGCCCACGATGGACAGGTTGTCGAAGGGCTTGAAGCCCAGGCTCGCGAGGCCGCAGGCCATTTCGCGCACTTCCTGCGCCACGGCGCTCCAGCTCCAGGTTTGCCAGATGCCGAGATCCTTCTCGCGGATGGCGGGCGCCTGGGGCTGGGCTTGCGCATGCGCAAGCAGCAGACGGGGAAAGGTGGGGGCGGTGGTTTGCACAGTGGGCGGATCGTAGGCCCCACTTTGACGCCGTGTTGTCGTTCCAACGACAATCCTAGGGACACTACTCCCCGGAGTTTCCCGATGCCTCACGGCAATCCCAATCAACGCAACGTGCTGGGTGGTTCCATCAAGGACCGAGTTCGTCCCCCTAGCGGCGCCGAGCTCGGCGGCATTCCGTGGCTGCCCACGCTCACGCCATCCGAGCGCCGCCGCGCCGAAGCCGCGCTGGTGGTGGGCGAGGCCGAGGTCGGCGACCTGGTCTGCCGCGTCGGCCGCTCGCCCACCTACTGGTTCGGCGTGGTCGAGGGCCTGCTCAAGATGAGCAACGACAACGCCGACGGCGGCTCCGTCACCTACACCGGCGTGCCGCCCGGCGGCTGGTTCGGCGAAGGCACGGTGATGAAGCGCGAGCCCTACCGCTACAACATCCAGGCATTGCGGCGCAGCGTGGTGGCGGGGCTGCCGATCGAGAGCTTCCACTGGCTGCTCGACCATTCGATCGGCTTCAACCGCTTTGTGATGAACCAGCTCAACGAGCGGCTCGGCCAGTTCATTGCGGCGCTGGAGATCGACCGGCTCAACAACCCCGACGCGCGCGTGGCGCGCAACCTGGTCTCGCTGTTCAACCCGGTGCTCTACCCGGGCGTGGGCGAGGTCCTGCGCATCACGCAGCAGGAGCTGGCCTACCTGGTCGGCCTGTCGCGCCAGCGCGTGAACGAGGCGCTCAACGGCCTGTCGGCAGAGGGGTTGATCCGCGTGGAGTACGGTGGGCTGCGCGTGCTCGACCTGCCGGGCCTGCGCGCGAGCGCGATGTCGAACAAGAAGAACAGCAGCAACAGCCGCTCACCCGAAACGGAAAACCCATGACCCTCGAAGACCAGCTCCAGATCGTGCCCGCGGATGCGCAGGCCGCCTTCATTCCGCCGCCCGAGGCGCCAGCAAAGGCCAAGGCCGCAGACACCGGCCCGACGCTCGAGGAAGCCATCGCGCGCAACGAGGCGCTCACCGAGAAGATCGACGCGCTCGATGCGGTGCTGGCCAAGCCGCTCGCCGAGATCCTTGCCGAGCGCGAGAAGGCCGACGAGGCCGCGCTCGCCTGGGATCGCTTCGGCGCGATGTGGATGCTCTCGCAGCGCGCCATGCGCCGCGTGGCGCTCGACCTGGCGGCGCAGCTCGGCCTGAGCGAGGAAGAGGTCGTGGCGCGTGCAATGACCCATGCCAACGCGGTGCTCAACGGGGCCGACGAGGTCGACCTTGGCGGCACCATCGCGCCGGCGCAGCTGCAGCACATCGCGCGGCACCGCAACTTCCTGCGCAACCAGTTCCGCAACGGCTGAGCCCGGGGCCTCCCTATACCGCTTAACCTCGCGCCTTCGTTCCAGAAAGACTCTTTTCCCGATGACCGCTTCTTCCCACCTCACCCTCATCACCGGCGCCTCGCGCGGCCTGGGCCGCGCCATGGCCGAACAGCTGCTGCAGGCCGGCCACACGGTGCTCGGCATTTCGCGCAGGCAGGAGCCGCAGCTTGCGCAAGCCGCGCAACAGGCCGGCGCAGAACTCATCCAGTGGGAGCAGGACCTGTCCGATCCGGTGGCCGCATCGGCGCGCCTCTCGGCCTGGCTCGAAACGCTCGACGGCCAGCGCTTCGACAGCGTGACCCTGATCAACAACGCCGGCACCGTCGGCAACCCCGCACCGCTCGCGAGCGCGGTCGGCACCGAGCTGTCGCAGGCGCTGCGCGTCGGCCTCGAAGCGCCGATGCTGCTGACCGCTGCCTTCCTGGGCGCCACGCGCGGATGGCGCGGCGCGCGCAAGGTGCTCAACATCTCCTCGGGCCTGGGGCGCAATGCCATGGGCAGCCAGGCGCCGTACTGCGCGGCCAAGGCCGGCATGGACCACTTCTCGCGCGCCGTGGCGCTCGAGGAGGCTGCCGCGCCGAACGGCGCGCGCATCGTCTCGCTCGCGCCCGGCATCATCGACACCGACATGCAGGTGCAGCTGCGCGGCGCATCGGACGAGAAGTTTCCGGACCGCACGCGCTTCGTGAGCATGAAGGAGGAAGGCCGCCTCGACAGTCCGGCCGCCGCCGCGGCCAAGGTGCTCAAGTACCTGGCGCGCGAAGACTTCGGCCGCAACCCCGTGGCCGACGTGCGCGACCCGGCCTGAGCGCCGGCAAGGAGAGCACACCATGGCCACCGCAAAGTCGATCGACACCGGCGACTACAAGCTCTTTCCGTCGCCGAGGAACGTGCACCGCGTCATCTTCGAGCACCAGGTCTTCGTGCCGTACCCGTACGCGCTGATCGTGATGGACGAGTTCTACTTCAAGGGCCGCTACAGCCTGTTCTCCGCCTGCCGCCTGAGTGACGGCAGGATGGGCCAGGTGGCGACCTTCGAGCTGGCATCGGACGTCGACATCTTCAACAAGAAGTTCACGCCGGACTGATCCTCTCCGTGTTTCTCCCTCCCCTCCCGGGGGAGGGCAGGGGTGGGGGCACGGCGACGTCAACTTCCGCGCAGTGCCGAAGGGGCTACAGCAAGAACCTGTCGCGCTGCGCCTGCGCGCACTCGCCCATCACGGCCAGCGCACGCTCCACCGTCGGTGTGCCGAGCACGAACGGGTTCGCGGCCGGCGGAGGCTGCTGCCGCAGCGCGGCGAGCTTGGCCTGCGAGCCGTCGATGTTCGAATGGTTCGACAGCATCACGTCGATGCGCTGGCTCTGCGCGATCGCACCCATGCGCTGCGTGGCGCCGATGTAGGCGTCCAGCCGCGGCACGTCCTTGCCGAAATTGAAGCCGGTGCCGCCCCAGAGCATTGCGCGGTGCTTGCGCCCGCCCGTGCTCACGTCGAACACCGGAGAGATCGTGCCCATGGTGTGGCCCGGCGTGAGGTACAGCGTGACGCTGGTGTCGCCGAGCGTGATGCGGTCGCCGTCCTTCACCGAGATGTCGCGCTTGGGCGGCGCGCCCCAGATCGGCGTCGCGAATTCGAGCCTGGTCTCGGTCATGGTCCAGTCGGCTTCGCTCATCACCACGCGTGCGCGGTACTTCTGCGCGAGGTAGCTGGCGCCGCCGTAGTGGTCGCCGTGGCCATGCGTCACGACCACGTACTTGATCTGCGCCGGGTCGAGCCCCAGCCTGCGCATGCCGCCTTCGATCAGCGCCGCGGCCTCGGCCTGGGTGTTGAGCGCATCGATCAGGATGATGCCCTGCGAGGTCTTGATCGCCCAGGCGCTGACCCAGTCGGCGCCCACGAAGTAAAGGTTGTCGAAGGCCTGGCCCGGCGGCGGCGCGGGCCGGTTGATGAAGCCGGTGAGGCTCTTGTCGAGCGCGTCCTGCGGCGGCCGGGCGGCGGGGGCGGGCTGGCACAGGGTCAGCAGGGGCTTGAGGTCGGTGCCGGCTGCGCGCGTGGCGGTCGCCACATGGGCCGCCACGCTGGCCTCGGACGGCGCGGCGGGCAGCCCTGCGGTGGTGCCGGCCGGCGTCTGCGCGCAGCCCTGCACCAGGGCGGCCACCGCTGCCAGGGTGGTGGCCTTCAGCAGGAGGGTGTTGTTCTTCGAACTCTTGCGCTGTGCTGCCATCGGTGTCTCCGTGCCGTCGCTGCGGCCTGTGGTGGAGACGCCATTGTGCGGCGGCCGCGGTTATTCGATGGTCGCGCCCGAGGCTTGCACGATGCCCTTCCACTTCTCGTAGTCGGTCTTCAGCAGCGTCTCGAACTGTTCGGGCGTCATGCCCTGCGGCTCGGCGCCCTGCGCGATGATGGCGGCCTTCATCTCGGGCGTGGCCAGCAGCTTGTTGACTTCGGTATTCAGCGTGGCGATCACGTCCTTCGGCGTCTTGGCGGGCACGAAGAGGCCGTACCAGGTCGACACGTCGAAGCCCTTGTAGCCGAGCTCGGCCACGGTGGGCGTCTCGGGCAGCGAGGTGCTGCGCTTGGCCGAGGTCACGGCCAGCGGGCGCAGCTTGCCCGCCTTGATCTGCGCCAGCGCCGAGGGCACCGACGAGACCATCAGGTCGACGTTGCCCGCGAGCACGTCCATCATGGCCGCGTTGGAGCCCTTGTAGGGCACGTGGCGCATCTTGATCTGGGCGGCGCCGTTGAAGATCTCGCCGGCCAGGTGGATGGTGGTGCCGTTGCCGGGCGAGCCGTAGGTGACGGTGTCGGGCGCCGCGCGCGCGGCTTTCACCACGTCGTCGAGCGTCTTGAACTTCGAGTTGGCCTGCGTGACGATCACCACCGGCGTGTAGGCCACGTGCGCCACGGCCGTGAGGTCCTTCACCGGGTTGTAGCTCAGGTTCTTGTAGAGCCAGGGCGCGACGACCATGTTGTCCTTCTGGCCCATCACGATGTCGTAGCCCGTGGGCGCGGCGCGCGCGGCCTCCGCAATGCCGATGGTGCCGCCGGCGCCGCCGCGGTTGTCGGGCACCACGGTCCAGTGGTTGGCCTCGGTGAGCTTCTGCGCGACCAGCCGCGCCAGGATGTCGGTGCCGCCGCCGGGCGGGAAGGGCACGACCATGCGAATGGGCTTGGCGGGGTAGGACTGTGCCTGCGCAGGGGCGGTGAAGGCCAGGGGAAGTGCCAGCGCGATGGCCAGCGTGCCGAAGTGTCTGCGGATCATGGGTTTGCTTGTCTCTTTGTCTGAGCGATTCGGGGTTGCAGCAGCCGTGGATGGCGGTCACTGCACCGGGGGTGCAGTGTGCCGGAAGCGGGGCCTTGCGGATTCTTCATTCGCGATGGGGCCCATATCGGCTGGCGGGGTATTTTCCGATGGATTGACAGCAGCCCGCCAACGCCAAATACTCCACCAAATGGTTGAGTATTTTTGGCTCGCCCGCCGCGCGTCCACTGCGCGATGGGCTTCACAGGAGACTCTCATGCTCGGAAACATCAACGCGGTGGCCAATCTCGCGGTGAAGGACCTTGCCGTGGCGCGCCGTTTCTATGAAGGCACGCTGGGGCTGGCGCAGGTCGATGCCGAGGGCGACGAGGTGATCGTCTACCGCAGCGGCAACTCGCGCATCAACGTGTACCGCTCGGCCTTTGCGGGCACCAACCAGGCCACGGCCGTGACCTGGCCGGTCGATGGCGAGATCGAGCGGCTCGTGGCCGCGCTCAAGGCCAAGGGCGTGCGCTTCGAGCACTACGACATGCCCGGCGCAAAGCTCGAAGGCGACATCCATGTCATGGGCGACATGAAGGTCGCATGGTTCAAGGACCCGGACGGCAACATCCTCAATCTCATCAACGGGTGATGAGGATGCCCGCCGGGCCGGACCCGGCTCCTCAGCCGAAGTTCTTGGCCGCGAAGTCCCAGTTCACCAGCTTGGCCAGGAAGGTCTCGACGAACTTGGGGCGCAGGTTGCGGTAGTCGATGTAGTAGGCGTGCTCCCAGACGTCCACCGTCAGCACCGGGGTGTCGCCGGTGGTCAGCGGCGTGCCCGCGGCACCCATGTTCACGATGTCCACCGAACCGTCGGCCTTCTTCACCAGCCAGGTCCAGCCCGAGCCGAAGTTGCCCACGGCCGACTTCACGAAGGCTTCCTTGAACGCGTCGTAGTTGCCCCACTTGGCATCGATGGCCTTGGCCAGCGCGCCCGTGGGAGCACCGCCGCCCTGGGGCTTCATGCAGCTCCAGAAGAAGGTGTGGTTCCAGATCTGGGCGGCGTTGTTGTAGATGCCGCCGCTGGACTTCCTGACGATGTCCTCGAGAGGCATCGACTCGAACTCGGTGCCCTTTTGCAGGTTGTTGAGGTTCACCACGTAGGCATTGTGGTGCTTGCCGTAGTGGTACTCGAGGGTTTCCTTCGAGTACTCGGGTGCCAGCGCGTCAAGGGCGTATGGCAGGGGCGGCAGGGTGTGTTCCATGGTGGGTTTTCCTTTCGGGTTGGTTTGGAAATCGAATCGGATCAGGGCGCGCTCTTCGGGCTCACCTGGTAGGCGCAGCGCCGCGCGCCCGCGAGCACGTGCTCGACGCGGCTCACGCTCACGCCGGGGCCCAGCACTTCGTCGAAGAGCTGGAGCTCGCTGCGGCAAAAGCCGGTGCAGGCGCGCGCCGCGGTGCAGATGGGGCAATGGTTCTCGATGAAGAGGAAGCCGTCGCCCTCGGGCCGCAGCTCGGCCATGTAGCCCTCGCGGCTGCGGATCTCGGCCAGCCGCTCGAGCTTGTTCTTCAGGCTGCGCGCGCCGCGCATGGCCTCGCGGTAGTTGGTGCGCATGGCCTCCTCGCGCGCGCCGATGAGCCGGTCCATGCCCTTCTCGCCGAACACGCTGATGACGGCGCTGATCATCTGCACCGTCATCTCGGCATGCGTGTCTGGAAAGCGGGCGTGGCCGGCGCCGGTGAGGCGCCATATCTGCGTGGGCCTGCCGCGGCCCGCCGGGCGGCTCTCGGCATCGACCAGGCCCTCGGCCTGCAGCTTGGCCATCTGCTGGCGCACGGCCTCCACCGTGACGTCGAGCACCTTGGCGATGTCGGGAATGCCGAGCGCGCCGCGGGTCTTGAGCGTGGACAGGATGCGGTCCGCCGGCTGGTGCGGCATCCAGCCGGGCTTGGCGTCGAGGTGGCGCGTGGTCATCCTTTTTTTATTCAAAGAGCTTGCTTTGATTATCAAATGACAGCCGAGGTGTTGTCGAGCCCTTTGAAAAGGAGGGGACGCCTTTACGGTTTCTTTATGCGCCCCGGCCGACTCTGTTCCCCGTTTTTACGGGCGCCTGCCGAGACTCGAGTCCTTGTTTTCGCTTGAGGAGTGATGAATGGACTTCGTCTGGATGGGCGCCTTGCTGGCGCTGTGGGCCGTGGTGGCGGCCATGGCTGTGGGGCTGGACCGGCTCGGCGCGCCGAGGAACGCGGTAGCAGCAGAAGGAGACGCATCGTGATCGGCCTCGAAGCGCTCTATGGCTTCGGCGCCCTGGTTGCCGTGGTCCTGTTCGCTTACCTCGTGTTCGCACTGATCTGTGCCGAGGAGTTCTGAGATGACTTCCTCCGCATGGGGCCTGTTGGCTCTTTTCCTGGCCGCACTGCTGGTGCTGGCTTGGCCCGTCGGCAAATTCCTTGCCGCACTGTGCAGCGAGCGCGTGCCGCGCTGGATGCAGCGTGTCGAGGCGCCGTTCTACAAGATCGCCGGCACCAGGCCGGAGCAGTCGATGCACTGGCTGCGCTATGCCATTGCGCTGCTGGCCTTCAATGCCGTGGGCGCGGTCTTCGTCTATGCGCTGCAGCGGCTGCAGGGCTGGCTGCCGCTGAATCCCGCGGGCATGGGCGCCGTATCGCCCGACTCGGCCTTCAACACCGCGGTGAGCTTCGTCTCCAACACCAACTGGCAGGGCTATGGCGGCGAGTCGGCCATGAGCTATCTCACGCAGATGCTCGGGCTCGCGGTGCAGAACTTCTTCTCGGCCGCCACCGGCATTGCGGTGGCCTTCGCGCTGATACGCGGCTTTGCGCGGCGCGGCGACGGCAAGGCCAGGGGCCTGGTCGGCAACTTCTGGGCCGACCTCACGCGCATCACGCTCTGGGTGCTGCTGCCGATGTCGTTCGTGCTCGCGGTGTTCTTCGTGAGCCAGGGCGTGATCCAGAACTTCGATGCCTACAAGACCGTGCAGACGGTCGAGGCCACGGCGGCGGGCGGGCAGACGCTTGCGATGGGTCCGGTGGCTTCGCAGGAAGCCATCAAGATGCTCGGCACCAACGGCGGCGGCTTCTTCAACGCCAACTCGGCGCACCCGTACGAGAACCCGAGCGCGCTCGCCAACCTGCTGCAGATGATCGCGGTCTTCCTGATCCCGGCGGCGCTGTGCTTCGCGTTCGGGCGCGTGGCGGGTGACCTGCGGCAGGGCTGGGCGGTGCTCGCGGCGATGACGGTGATGTTCGTGGCGGCGGTGATGGTCGTCATTCCCGCCGAGCAGGCCGGCAATCCGCTCCTCGGCGCGCTGGGCGTCGACCAGCTGCACGGCGCGCTGCAGAGCGGCGGCAACATGGAAGGCAAGGAGGTGCGCTTCGGCATCGATGCCTCGGCGCTGTTCGCCGCCGTCACCACGGCCGCCTCGTGCGGCGCGGTGATCGCGATGCACGACTCCTTCACACCGCTCGGCGGCATGGTGCCCATGGTGCTGATGCAGCTGGGCGAGGTGGTGTTCGGCGGCGTGGGCAGCGGGCTTTACGGCATGCTGATCTTCGCGATGCTCGCAGTATTCATCGCGGGGCTGATGATCGGCCGCACGCCCGAGTACCTCGGCAAGAAGATCGAGGTGCGCGAGATGAAGCTGATCTCCATCGCCATCCTGGTCACGCCGGTGCTGGTGCTGGCCGGCACGGCGGTGGCGGTGCTGGCCGGCGCGGGCAAGGCCGGCATTGCGAACCCCGGCGCGCACGGCTTCTCCGAGATTCTTTACGCGCTGAGTTCGGCCGCCAACAACAACGGCAGCGCCTTCGCGGGGCTGTCGGCCAACACGCCGTTCTACAACGGCCTGCTCGGGCTTGCGATGTGGCTCGGCCGCTTCGCGGTGATCGTGCCGGTGCTGGCCATTGCCGGTTCGCTCGCAGCCAAGCAGCGCCTGCCCGTCACCGGCGGCACGCTGCCCACGCACGGGCCGCTGTTCGTCTCTTTGCTGATCGGCACGGTGCTGCTGGTCGCCCTTCTCAACTACGTGCCGGCGCTGGCCCTGGGGCCGGTGGTCGAACACCTCGTGCTCTGGAAATGAAGGAGCGCACCATGACCAACTCGAAGACCTCCCTTTCGCTGCTCGACGCGGCACTGGTGAAGCCCGCGCTGTGGGGCGCCTTCGCCAAGCTGGATCCGCGCACGCAGTGGCGCAATCCGGTGATGTTCATCGTCTACATCGGCAGCATCCTCACGACGCTGCTCTGGGTGCATTCGCTGAGCTTCCCCGGCGACACCGGCATGAAGCCCGCCTTCGTGCTGGCCATCACCGTCTGGCTGTGGTTCACCGTGCTGTTCGCGAACTTCGCCGAAGCCTTGGCCGAGGGCCGCAGCAAGGCGCAGGCCGCTTCGCTGCGCGGCCTGCGCAAGGACACCTGGGCCAAGAAGCTGCAGGAGCCGCGCCATGGTGGCCAGTGGCTTCCCGAGCAGGCGCCCAACCTGCGCAAGGGCGACGTGGTGCTGGTCGAGACCGGCGACGTCATCCCGCTCGACGGCGAAGTGATCGAAGGCGTGGCCTCGGTCGACGAGAGCGCCATCACCGGCGAATCGGCGCCCGTGGTGCGCGAATCGGGAGGCGACTTCTCGGCCGTGACCGGCGGCACGCGCGTGCTGTCCGACTGGCTGGTGGTGCGCATCTCGGTGAACCCGGGCGAGTCGTTCCTCGACCGCATGATCGGCATGGTCGAGGCGGCCAAGCGCCACAAGACGCCCAACGAGATTGCGCTCACCATCCTGCTGGTCGCGCTGACGCTGGTGTTCCTGATGGTCACCGTCACGCTGCTGCCGTTCTCGGTGTTCAGCGTGGAAGCCGCGGGCGCGGGCACCGTGGTGTCGCTCACCGCGCTGGTGGCGCTCTTGGTGTGCCTGATCCCGACCACCATCGGCGGCCTGCTCTCGGCCGTGGGCGTGGCCGGCATGAGCCGCATGATGCAGGCCAACGTGATCGCGACCTCGGGCCGCGCCGTGGAAGCCGCCGGCGACGTCGACGTGCTGCTGCTCGACAAGACCGGCACCATCACGCACGGCAACCGCCAGGCGAGTGCCTTCCTGCCCGCACCTGGCGTGCCGAAGGGCCGCCTCGCGCGGGCCGCCATGCTCGCGTCGCTGGCCGATGAAACGCCCGAGGGCCGCAGCATCATCGAACTCGCTCGCCGCGATGGCCTGGAGGCCGCATCTGTCGAAGGCGCGCGCTTCGTGTCCTTCACGGCCCAGACCCGCATGAGCGGCGTCGACCTGCCGGCTGCACCCAACAGTCTCGACACCGACGCGGTGCTGCTGCGCAAGGGCGCCGTCGATGCGATCCGCCGGCATGTCGAATCGCTCGGCGGCAGCATGCCGGCCGAGGTGCTGCGCGCCTCCGAGGAAACGGCGCGCCGCGGCAGCACGCCGCTGGCCGTGGCCGAGGGCAACCGCGTGCTCGGCGTGGTCGAGCTCAAGGACATCGTCAAGACCGGCATCAAGGAGCGCTTTGCCGAGCTGCGCCGCATGGGCATCAAGACCGTGATGATCACCGGCGACAACAAGCTCACCGCCGCGGCCATTGCGGCCGAGGCCGGCGTCGACGACTTTCTGGCCGAGGCCACGCCCGAGGACAAGCTCGCGCTGATCCGCCAGTACCAGTCCGAAGGCCGCCTGGTCGCGATGACCGGCGACGGCACCAACGACGCGCCCGCCCTCGCGCAGGCCGACGTGGCGGTGGCCATGGGCAGCGGCACGCAGGCCGCGAAGGAGGCCGGCAACATGGTCGACCTGGATTCGAACCCGACCAAGCTGCTCGAGGTGGTGGAGACCGGCAAGGCCCTGCTCATGACGCGCGGCTCGCTCACCACCTTCTCGATCGCCAACGACGTGGCGAAGTACTTCGCGATCATTCCGGCGATCTTCGTCTCGACCTATCCGCAGCTCGGCGCGCTCAACGTGATGCGGCTCGCGAGCCCGTCGTCGGCGATTCTTTCGGCGGTGGTCTTCAACGCGCTGGTCATCGTGTTCCTGATTCCGCTCGCGCTCAAGGGCGTGCGCTACCGGCCGGTGGGCGCGGCCGCGCTGCTGCGGCGCAACCTGGCCATCTACGGCCTCGGCGGCCTGCTCGTTCCCTTCATCGGCATCAAGCTGATCGACTGGCTGCTGGTCGCAGTCCAACTGGTCTGAGGAGTTCTTCACCATGAACAACGTCATTCGTCCCGCGCTCGTGCTCTTTGCGCTGCTGAGCGCGCTCACCGGCCTGGCCTATCCGCTGGCCGTCACCGGCGCCGCCAAGGCGCTGTTCCCGGCGCAGGCGGCCGGCAGCCTGGTCGTGCAGGGCGGCACCACCGTGGGCTCCAGCCTCATCGGCCAGAACTTCGGCGATCCGAAGCACTTCTGGGGCCGGCCCTCGGCCACCGCGCCGCAGCCCTACAACGCGAGCGCTTCGGGCGGCTCGAACCTCGGGCCGCTCAACCCGGCGCTGGCCGATGCGGTCAAGCAGCGCATCGAGGCGCTGCGCGCCGCCGACCCGGGCAATGCCGCGGCCGTGCCGGTGGACCTGGTCACGGCCTCGGCCAGCGGGCTCGACCCCGACATCAGCCCCGCCGCCGCCCACTACCAGGCGCAGCGCGTGGCACGCGTGCGCGGCCTGCCGCTGGAGCAGGTGAATGCGCTGGTCGCCAGCCACACGCAGGCGCCGCTCTGGGGCTGGCTGGGCGAGCCGCGCGTCAATGTGCTGGCGCTGAATATCGCGCTCGATGCTTCGGCAGCGGCGCGCTGAGGAGACGGAGTCATGGCCGCCGAGCCCCGCCGCGGTTCAACGCGGGCGAGCCGTGCGCCAGGCGAAGGCCGCGCAGCCGATCTGCATCGCCGCGCCGCAGAACATCGCCAGGCGCAACCCGCCGGGGCCGCCGTGCGCCGCGGCGTACACCGCGCCGAGCACCGCCACGCCGAGCGTCGCCCCCGCGATGCGCGCAACGTTGATGAGCGAAGCGGCCGTGCCCGAGCGCGCCGCATCCACGGCGCCGACGGCTTCGCCCATCAGCGGCCCGGTCGCCAGGCCCATGCCCAGCCCGGTGAGCATCAGCCCGAGCTCGGCCGGCACGATGGAGGCGCGCTGCGCGCCCAGGCCGATCAGCAGCAGCCCGCAGCCGATCACCGCCACCCCGCCGCAGGTCAGGGCGCGCGGCCCGAGCCACCTGGCCAGCCGGCCGCTGAACGGAGAGACCGCCACGAACACCAGCGACATCGGAATCAGCGCGAGGCCGGCGTGCGCGGCATCGAGCATGCCGGTGCCCTGCCAGGTCAGCGGCAGCAGGAACAGCGCGCCGTACATGCCGAAGGTCATGCCGATGGTGGCGGCCATCGCGCCGCGGAACGCCGGCACGCCGAAGATGTCGAGCGGCACCAGCGCGGCGGCGCCCTTGCCGCGCTCGATGCGCACGAACAGCACGAAGGCGGCCGCGGCCGCCACCCACGCGGCGGCGGCGAGCCGCGGTGCATCGTGCGACTGGATGGCCGCAAAGGCCAGCCCGCCGAGCGCCAGGGCGCCGAAGGCCTGGGCCATGGCGTCGAAGCTGCGGTCTTCGGGGTCCGACGACTCGGCAATGGACGGCAGCGCCAGCACCGGCGCGGCAAGGCCCAGCGGAATCACCGCAAGAAAGATGCTGCGCCAGCCGAAGTGGCGGATCAGCACGCCGCCCAGCGGTGCGCCGATGGCCATCGCGAGCCCGTTGCATGCCGCCCAGATCCCGAGCGCCCGGCCGCGCTCCGCGCTGTCCTGCCAGGTCACGCGGATGATCGCGAGCGATGCGGGCATCAGCAGCGCCGCACCCAGGCCCGCGAGCGCCCGCCCGGCGATCAGCAGCCAGACCGAAGTCGCCATGGCGCACAGCAGGGATGCGCCCGTGAAGACCGCCGCGCCCACCATGAAGATGCGGCGCCGGCCGTAGAGGTCGGCCAGCAGGCCCCCGGTGAGCAGCAGCACCGCATAGACCAGGTTGTAGCTGTCGAGCACCCACTGCAGCGCGATGACGCTCGCCGAGAAATATTCGCCGATGGGGCGTGTGCCGAGGTTGACCACCGCCATGTCGATCTGTGCGACCAGCACGGCAAGGCACAGCGTGATGAGCGCCAGGCCCTGGCGCTTGCCGGCGGCGCGTGCCGGGCTGAAGAGAGAGGCCATGTTCATGGGGCGCAGCTTCCGGGTTGCAACGTGGTTCATTCTGGGGACGCCGCAGATTCGATGCTTCGCCCCCGGGCGAATCGTTCGGTGCGCGGCTGGCATGCGTGTCGGACGATGCGCTAACCTGCGTGGCCGATGAGCGACATTCCCCGCCCCGATCCCGACGCATTGCTCGCGCAATTGCGCAGCGACGAGGCGCGTGCGCTGCGCGGCAAGCTGCGCATCTACTTTGGCGCGAGCGCCGGCGTGGGCAAGACCTGGGCCATGCTGAGCGCTGCGCAGCGCGAGCGTGCCGCGGGGCGCGACGTGCTCATCGGCGTGGCCGAAACCCATGGCCGCAGCGAAACCGCGGCATTGCTTGCGGGGCTCGAGCTGCTGCCGCTGCGCGAGGTGGACCACCGCGGCCGCAGGCTGGCCGAATTCGATCTGGATGCCGCCCTCGCGCGCAAGCCCGCCGTCCTGCTGGTCGACGAACTGGCCCACACCAATGCGCCCGGCTCGCGCCATGCCAAGCGCTGGCAGGACGTGCAGGAACTGCTGGCCGCGGGCATCGAGGTGTGGTCTGCGCTCAACGTGCAGCATCTGGAAAGCCTCAACGGCACGGTCGGCGCCATCACCGGCGTGCGGGTGCACGAGACCGTGCCCGACACCGTGCTCGACGAAGCCGACGAGGTGGTGCTGGTCGACGTCACGCCCGACGAACTCGCGGCGCGGCTTGCGGCCGGCAAGGTCTACCTTCCGCAGCAGGCCGAGCGCGCTGCGCAGAATTTCTTCCGCAAGGGCAACCTGATCGCGCTGCGCGAGATTGCGCTGCGCCGCACCGCCGAGCATGTGGAAGACGACGTGCGCGGCTGGCGCGTCGAGCAGTCGGGCGCGGCCGGCCGCAACGCAAAGGACGGGCAGGGCGGCGAACTGCAGGCCTGGAACACCTCGGGCGCGATCCTCGCGTGCGTCGGGCCGCACGAGGGCGACGCGCAGACGGTGCGCACCGCGGCGCGGCTCGCGGGCCAGCTCAACGTGCGCTGGCATGCCGCGTACGTCGAGACGCCGCGGCTGCAGCGGCTCGCCGCCGAGGAGCGCGACCGCATCCTCGCGGTGCTCAAGCTGGCCGAGGAACTGGGCGCAGCCACCGCGGTGCTCACCGGTTCCGACGTGGCCGAGCAACTGGCCGACGAGGCGCGGCGGCTCAACTGCGCCACGCTGGTGCTGGGGCGGCCGGAGCCGGCCACCGGCTGGCGCCGCTGGTGGCCCGCCACGCCGATGCCGCTGCCGCGCGCGCTGGCCCGGCGCGCGCCCGCGCTCGACATCATGGAGGTCGGCCGCGCCGACAGTTCGCGCCGCCTGGCGCGTGCGCCCATCGCCGCCACGCGCGCCGACGACGACGGCCACGAGAAGGCACCCGTCCACTGGCCGGGCTACGCCTGGGCCACGGCCGCGAGCGTCGCGCTCACGCTGCTGTGCACGCCGCTGGCCCATGTGCTGGAGCTGTCCAACATCGTGATGCTGTTCATGCTGGGCGTGGTCGGCGTGGCCATGCGCTTCGGCCGCGGACCCTCGGCGCTCGCGGCGCTGCTCAACGTGGCGGCGTTCGACTATTTCTTCGTGCCGCCGCGCCTGTCGTTCGCGGTGAGCGACGTGCAGTACGTGCTGACCTTCGCGATCATGCTCGGCGTGGGCCTGCTCGTGGGACAGCTGATGGCGGGGCTGCGCTTTGCGGCCGGCGTGTCGACCAGCCGCGAGCGGCGTGCGCGCTCGCTGTTCGAGCTCACGCGCGAACTCTCGGCCGCGCTCGAAAGCACGCAGGTGGTGGCGCTGGGCGCCGCCGCGGTGCAGGGGCACTTCGGCGGCCAGGCGCTGGTGCTGGTCACCGACGCGGCCGACCAGCTCGTGCTGCCCAAGAGCCCGCCCGAGGGCTTCGATGCGCAGGTGGCCGACTGGGCCTTCCGCCACGGCCAGCCCGCGGGCCTGGCCACCGCCACGCTGGCGGCGCAGCCCTGGCATTACGTGCCGCTGCAGGCGCCGATGCGCGTGCGCGGCGTGCTTGCGCTGTCGCCGGCGCAGCCGCGCTGGCTGCTGATACCCGAGCAGGCGCAGCAGCTCGACACGCTGGCCCGGCAGATCGCGATTGCGCTGGAGCGCGTGCACTATGTGGAGGTGGCGCAGCAGGCGGTGGTCGAGATGGAATCGGAGCGCCTGCGCAACGCGCTGCTCGGCGCCATCTCGCACGACGTGCGCACGCCGCTCACCGCTTTGATCGCGCTCGCCGAATCGCTGCAGACGCTGCCGCCCGAAGCGCATGCCGAGGCGGCGCGCGCCATCGTCGCGCAGGCGCACGAGCTGCACGCGCTGGTCAACAACCTGCTCGACATGGCGCGGCTCGAAAGCGGCCTTGCGGGCGGTGCGGTGAACCTGCGGCGCGACTGGCAGTCGGTGGAAGAGGTGGTCGGCTCGGCCATCCGCGCGGCGCGCACCGCGCTCGGCACTACCGTGGTGCAGACCGCGCTCGAGCCCGGGCTTCCGCTGGTCGAGTTCGATGCCGTGCTGATCGAGCGCGTGCTGGTCAACCTGATCGAGAACGCCACCAAGTACGGCGCGCCGCCCATCGTGGTCGGCGCGCGGGCCGAGCCCGGCATGCTGAGGCTCACGGTGCGCGACCACGGCCCGGGCCTGCCCGCCGCCCTCCTGGGCCGCGAGCAGAAGCTGTTCGACAAGTTCACGCGCGGCCAAACCGAATCGGCCACGCCGGGCGTGGGCCTGGGCCTGGCGATCTGCCGCGCCGTGGTGAGCGCGCACGGCGGCGAGATTGCCGCGGCCAATGCGCAGGGCGGCGGTGCAGAATTCACGGTCACCCTGCCGCGCCGGGAGCCACCGGAAACTGCCGAAGAAGCCCAACCCTGAACCCATGCCATCGCCCACCGCCATCGTGATCGAGGACGAGCCGCAGATCCGGCGCTTCGTGCGCGGCGCGCTCGAGGCCGAGGGCTGGCTGGTGCACGAGGCCGGCACGCTGCGCGACGGCCTGGCGGCGGCCGGCACGCGCCAGCCCGACCTGCTGGTGCTCGACCTCGGCCTGCCCGATGGCGATGGCGTGTCGCTGATCCGCGATGTGCGCGGCTGGTCGGCCGTGCCGATCATCGTGCTGTCCGCGCGCAGCGACGAGGCCGACAAGATCGCCGCGCTCGATGCCGGCGCCGACGACTACCTGACCAAGCCCTTCGGCACCGGCGAACTGCTCGCGCGCGTGCGCGCCAACCTGCGCCGGCCACGCGCGGCGGGCGGCGACGAAGCGGCAGAAGCGGTGTTCCGCTTCGGCGAGGTCGAGCTGGACCGCGCCGCGCGCATCGTGCGCCGGGCCGGCGCCGAAGTGCATCTGACGCCGACCGAGTACCGGTTGCTGTCAGTGCTCGTCGCCAACGCCGGCCGCGTGCTCACGCAGCGCCAGCTGCTGCGCGAGGTGTGGGGGCCGTCGCACACGGACCAGAGCCACTATCTGCGCATCTACATGGGGCATCTGCGGCAGAAGCTGGAAGCGGATCCGGCGCAGCCGCGGCATTTGTTGACGGAGACTGCGGTGGGGTATCGGCTGGTGGTTTAGCTGGCGGGGGCCGCGCTTTGTTGGGGGCACAGAGCCCTCACCCTAGCCCTCTCCCGGAGGGAGAGGGGACAAGACCGAATGCGCGACGTCAGGCTGTGTTGCTCCCTCTCCCTCCGGGAGAGGGCTAGGGTGAGGGCAACGGCACTTACGCCGCCACATCCTTGTTCGGATTCAACAAGAACTTCTCCCCCGTCGCCTGCTTCCCATACACCCCGATCGCATCGAGCTGCAGCGCCTCGAGCAACGAAACCTCCCGCGTGTAGTGGCTCGCAAACGTGGTCTTCAACTCGGCCACCACGCGCGCCTTCAAGCGCTGCACGCCTTCATCCCCGAGCTTCTGCAAGAACGGAAACAGCAGCCACCCGCCCATGCCCCATGCCATGCCGAAGTTGCGCACGAACTCCGTCGGCGAGCGGTCCAAGCCGCCATAGATGTAGACCTGCTTGTGCGTGGTCGAGCCGTAGCGGCTGTATTCCTTGGCGGTGCGGTTGAGTGCCGCTTCCATGCAGCCGAGGATCTGGCCCGCGAGCTTGCCGCCGCCCGTGGCGTCGAAGGCCAGCGTGGCGCCGGTCTCGACCAGCGCCTGCGTCAGGTCTTCGAGGAAGGTGGGCGAGCTCGTGCTGCACACGTACTTTGCTCCGATGCCGCGCAGCAGCGCCTCCTGCTCGGGCTTGCGCACGATGTTGACCAGCGCGATGCCGTCCTTCTGGCAGATCTTGTTGAGCATCTGGCCCAGGTTGGATGCCGCGGCCGTGTGCACCAGCGCCTTGTGGCCTTCGCGCCGCATCGTCTCGACCATGCCGAGCGAAGTGAGCGGGTTCACGAAGCACGATGCGCCTTCGGCCGGCGCCGTGCCCGCGGGCAGCTCCAGGCACTGGGCCGCGGCCACCGCGCGGTACTGCGAATACATCGCGCCGCCGATCGCGGCCACCGTCTTGCCCAGCAGCGCCTGTGCCGCGGGCGACGAACCGGCCTTGACCACCACGCCGGCGCCTTCGTTGCCGACCGGCATCGATTGGTCCAGCCGCCCGGCCATCGCCGGCATGGCGCGCTCGGGCACGGTGGCCGTCACGATCGGCCGTTCGGGCGTGCCGGAAACCTTGGCGGTGCCCATGTCGGCCGCGCCGAACAGCAGGCCCAGGTCCGACGGATTCATCGGCGAGGCCTCGATGCGGATCACGACTTCGTGCGCCTGGGGTTCGGGAATCGGCTCGTCGTGCAGCGAGAGTTCGAGTTCGCCGTTCGCGCGGACGAGGGAGCGCAGTTGCAGTGCCATGGATGAGCCCCTTGTGCCTCGTGGAAGAGGCAGGTTCGAAGGTGGCCCAGGGCCACGGGGCGGCCAGTATAGGAGCGGTGCGCGAAAGCTGCAGACGCCTTCAGGACACGGCAGGAACCGCCGGTGCATGGGCCAGCGCATGGCCCATCTTCTGTGCATCGAAGCGCTCGATGTAGCGCGGGATGTTGCGCCACAGCGTGTGGTAGCCATAGCCGCCGCGGAACATCTCCTGGCGCGCGCTTTCCTTGTCCCAGCCCTGCACCGCCATGCGGTAGGCCGCCGCGACCACGCCGGTGCGGTCGGCGCCGTGCATGCAGTGGATCAGCACCGGCCCCTGCTTCTCGGCCTCGCGAATGGCCACCAGCGCGCGCAGCACCTTGGCGTCGTCGATCGACCAGGTGTTGATCGGCACGCGCACCAGGCGGATGCCGCTGCCCGCGAACACCTTCCGGTCGTCGTTGAAGGAGCGCAGGCTCACGATGGTGCGGATGCCCAGCGCCTTCAGCGCCGCCACGTTGGCAATGCGCGGCTGCGCGCTGCGGTACAGCGTGGGCGTGATGCGGTGCAGGTTCTCGACCCCGAGCGTGTCGAGCGGATCGGCCCAGTGCCCGGGGCGCGGCGCGGCGTGCGCCGCGGCGGCGTCGCTGCCGTGCCTGCGCTTGTGCTTCCTTGCGCTCATTTCGCGCGCCGCCAGTGCCGCGCCACCAGGATCAGCAGGGCCACTGCCAGCCCGCCCCAGTAGTCGACCGGCGCGCCCCAGATCCAGTGCTTGTGCCAGAAGGCATCCACCGCATTGAAGCGGGCCCAGCCGAAGGCCGGGTTGATGATGAACCAGAGAAAGTCTTCGCAGACCCAGAACACGATCAGGCCCGCCACGGCCAGCCCTGTGTCGCGCCAGGTCCAGCGTCCGTTGAAGGCCAGCGGCGCAAAGAAGACCAGCACCATGAAGGTGAAGACCCAGGCGTGATAGCCCGTCATCGCGCGCCCGCCCCAGAAGATGTCGAGCCAGATGCTGTTCTCGATGCGCCAGGTAGGCAGCGAGGTGGCCCAGCCGGCGCCGCCTTCGATCTGGATCTCGGCGTTGGCAAAGAAGAACGCCATCACCACCACCCACGCGAGGTAGCCGAGCGTGCGGGCCACGCCCGTCTTCTCCACGGCGCCCGTCATGCGGCTTCGCCCAGCACGTGCCGCAGCACCGCGGCCGCCGCGCGCGGCTTGCCGAGCGCGCGGCTGCGCTGGGCCATGGATGCGAGCTTGGCGGGGTCGGCCATGAGGCGCGCCACCTTGTAGTCGAGGCCGATGGCGTCGTAGGCGAGCCAGCCCGCGCCTTCTTCCATCAGGAAGCCGGCGTTGTGTTCTTCCTGCCCTGGAATCGGCGAGATCAGCAGCATCGGCTTGCCGAGCGCGAGGCACTCCGACACCGTGAGCCCGCCCGGCTTGGTCACGACCAGGTCGGCCGCGGCCATGAGCTTGTGCATCTCGTTGGTGAAGCCGATGGCCACCACGCGCCCCGGATGGCGGGCGGCCAGGGCCTGCAGCTTGCCGTGGGCCTCGGCGTTGCGGCCGGCCACGGCAATCACCTGCAGGCCGCTGTCGCCGCCAAGCGAGAGCACGCGCTCGACCATGCTCGCCAGGTCGCCGACGCCCGCGCCGCCCGAGGCCATCAGCAGCACGGGCCGCGCGGGATCGAGGCCGAGCGCCGCGGCGCAGGCATGGCGCGCGAGCGCCGGCGCATCGGGTTCGGAAAAAGCCGGCATCACCGGAATGCCCGTCACGTGGATGCGCTCTTCGGGAATGCCGCGCGCGCGCAGCCTGAAGGCCACCTCCTCCGTCGCGGCCAGGTAGCCCGCCATGCCCGGCACCAGCCACATGTTGTGCAGGTCGTAGTCGGTGATCTGCAGCCACACCGGGTAGTCGATGCGGCCGCGGTTGCGCTCGCGCATCAGCAGCTCGGCGGGCAGGAAGTGGGTGCAGATCACGGCGTCGGGCTTTTCGCGGCGGATCTCGCGCACGAGGGCGCCGGTGCTCAGCCGTTCGATGCCGCGGCGCAGGCGCTGCGAAGGCGCATGGTGCGGCGTGGCATCGGTGCGCTGGTGCAGGTAGGACCACAGCTCGGGCGCGCGGTTCACGAGCTGGATGTACCAGTCGGTGTAGACCTTGCGGAAACCGCCGGCCACATGGGCCATGGCGTCGATGTGGACCGCCGTGTGCGGCGGGGTCGATTGCACCGCGGCTTCGAGGGCTTGTGCTGCGCGCACGTGGCCGTTGCCGGCGCTCACGCTGAGGATCAGTATTTTGGTCATGCGGGTGGAGGCCGCCGGCGGGCCATTGGCGCGCATTATCCCCATGCATTGCGACACATCCCGCGGGCGGCCGCCATCGGCGAAAATGCGGCTGCGCACCGCTCCACCGGGCGTGACCTGCCTGCCCCCAACCGACCGCGCCCCGCATGACCGACGCCCCCGCCCCGATCCGCCTCAACAAACGCATGGCCGAGCTCGGCCTCTGCTCGCGCCGCGAGGCCGACGAATGGATCGCCAACGGCTGGGTGAAGGTGAACGGCAAGCCGGCCGAAATGGGCGTGAAGGTCACGCCCTCCGACCGCATCGAGGTCGACAAGGCCGCCAAGGGCCAGCAGGCGAACCAGGTCACCATCCTCATCAACAAGCCCATCGGCTACGTGAGCGGCCAGGCCGAAGACGGCCATGAGCCCGCGGTGACGCTCTTCACGCCGCAGAACCGCTGGGCCGAGGACAACGCGCGCTTCTTCTTCAGCCCGCAGCAGCTGCGCGGCCTGGCGCCATGCGGGCGGCTCGACATCGATTCGATCGGCCTGCTGGTGATGACGCAGGACGGGCGCATCGCGCGCCAGCTGATCGGCGAGGACTCGGTGATGGAGAAGGAGTACCTGGTGCGCGTGGCCTACCACGGCCTGGGCCAGCCCGCGCCCACCGGGCAGCTGGTGCGCATGGACGACGACGACCCCGTCACCACCAATGTGCAGGCGGTCTTTCCGCCCGCGATGCTCGCCAGGCTGCGCCACGGCCTGAGCCTCGACGGCCAGCCGCTCAAGCCGGCGCGGGTCGAATGGCAGAACCCCGAGCAATTGCGCTTCGTGCTCACCGAGGGCAAGAAGCGCCAGATCCGCCGCATGTGCGAGCTGGTCGGCCTGAAGGTGGTGGGCCTGAAGCGCGTGCGCATCGGCAAGGTGATGCTCGGCAACCTGCCTGTGGGGCAGTGGCGCTACCTCGGCCCGCACGAGAAGTTCTGAGCCGCCGCCGATGGCCGTGGTGCTGAGCCAGCGCGCATTGAACCGGGCCACGCTGGCGCGGCAGATGCTGCTGGAGCGGCGCAAGGCGGCTCCCGCACAGGCCATCGAAAAGCTCGCGGGCCTGCAGGCGCAGGCGCCCAACCCACCCTACATCGGCCTGTGGAGCCGGCTCGAAGGCTTTCGCCGCGAGCAGCTGACCGAAGCCCTGAAGCAGCGCCGCGTCGTGCGCATGTCGGCGATGCGCGCGACCCTGCACCTGGTGGCTGCATCGGATGCACTGGCCTGGCGGCCGCTGCTCGAGCCCGTGCATCAGCGCGGATTGAAGGGCAGCAGCCACGCGCGGGCGCTCGAAGGCATCGATCGCGCGGCGGTGGTGGAGGCGGGCCTCGCGCTGCTGCGCGAAAGCCCGCTCACCAGCGCCGAACTCGGCCAGGCCCTGGCGGCGCGCTTTGAAGACCGCGAGCCCGCCTCGCTCGCCGCACTCATCCGCAACAGCGTGCCGCTGGTGCACCTGCCGCCCGCGGGCAGCTGGAACGCGCACCAGAGCGCACGGCTGCAGCCCATCGCGCAGTGGCTCGGCGAACCCGCCGCCGACATCGCGCCGGCCACGCAGGACGCGCTGCTGCTGCGCTACCTCGCGGCCTTCGGCCCCGCCACGCTGGCCGATGCGGGCGCATGGTCGGGCCTCACGGGCTGGAAGGCCGTGGCCGAGCGCCTGCGGCCGCAGCTGCGCAGCTTCGTCGGCGAGCAGCGACAGGAGCTGTTCGACCTGCCGCGCGCGCCGCGCCCCGACCCGGGCACACCCGCGCCGCCGCGCCTGGTCGCCGAATGGGACAACCTGCTGCTCTCGCACGCCGACCGCAGCCGCGTGATGAGCGAGGCGCACCGCGCGCGCGTGTTCACCGCCAACGGCATCGTGCGCGGCACGGTGCTGCTCGATGGTTTCGTCGCGGGCGTCTGGAAGGTCGAGCGCGCGGCGAACAACAACGCGGCCGCGGTGGTGCTGGAGCCCTTCACGCGCTGGCCGAAGGCCGGCCGGCTCGGCGTGGAGGAGGAGGCCCTGCGCCTGCTGGCCTTTGCGGCGGATGGCGAGGGCGGGCGGCACGAGGTCCGCGTGCTAAGCCCCGCCTAAGACTCCGCTCCTACGCTGCGCCACGGCGCAGGGCACTACCGGTCATCCCGACCGCGTGCTACCTTGCCGCCCAAGGAGTCGACGCGATGCGAGTGCTGCTGGTGGAAGACGACGAGATGATCGGGCGCAGCCTGAAGCAGGCGCTCGAGGGCGCGGGCTGGTCGGCCGACTGGGTGCGCGACGGCGAACTCGCGCAAAGCGCGCTCGGCGACGGCGGCTACACCTGCGTGCTGCTCGACCTGGGCCTGCCGCGGCAGGACGGCACCGAGGTGCTGCGCCGCGCGCGCGAACGCGGCGACGCCACGCCGGTGCTGGTGCTCACCGCGCGCGACGGCCTGGACGACCGCATCCACAGCCTCGACCTGGGTGCCGACGACTATCTGCTCAAGCCCTTCGAATTCCGCGAGCTGCTCGCGCGCATGCGGGCCGTGGTGCGCCGTCGCGACGGCGCCGCGCATTCGCTGATCGGCGGCAGCACCATGCAGCTGGACCTCACCACGCGCGAGGTGCTGGTCGATGGCGTGCGCGAGGCGCTCACCGCACGCGAGTTCGCGCTGCTGCACGCCCTGCTCGAGCGGCCCGGCGCCATCCTCTCGCGCGAGCAGCTCGAGAACCGCATCTACGGCTGGGGCGAGGAAGTGACCAGCAACGCCATCGACGTGCTGATCCACGGCATGCGCCGCAAGCTCGGCGCGGAATCGATCCGCAACGTGCGCGGGCTCGGCTGGCGCGTGGCGGCATGAGCGCGGCGCCGGGCCGCCCCAAGCAAGCTCGCACCGCAGTGCGAAGCACGGAGGTATTCAGATGACCTCGGCGCCGGGCCGCTGGTGGCGCCCGCGCTCGCTGCGCACGCAGCTCCTGGTCTGGCTCGTCACGCTGCACCTGGTGGCGGCCGCGCTCACGGCGTGGTTCACCTTCGTGGCCTATGGCGACCTGGTGCACAACGCGCTGGACGAGCAGATGCGGCTGGTGGCCGATTCCTATGCGGGCAGCGATCCGCCGCGCACGCCGCGCCCGCTCGACGGCAACGCCGCCCTCGTGCGCGGCGCCTTCGTGGTGCAGATCTGGAGCGCCGACGGCCGCACGCTGCGCGCAAGCTCGTGGCCGCCGCTGGCGGTGGTGCCGCTGCAGCCGCAGCCGGGCTTCGGCGATGCGAGCGCCGATGCGCCCGCGCCCTCACGCTGGCGCGTGTTCACGGCCGAGGCCGGGCCGCGCGCCGACCAGCCGCGCGTGCAGGTGCTGCAGAACGAGGACTACCGCCGGCGCCGCGCCCTGCGCCGTGCGCTGCTCGAAGGCCTGCCGATCGCGCTGCTGCTGCCGCTGGCCTTGCTGATCCTGTGGCTCATCGTGTCGGCGGCTTCGCGCTCGCTGCGCGCGGTGGCGCGCGACGTGGCCTCGCAGGACGAGCGCCGCCCCACCGAGCTGTCGCTGGCGCGCGTGCCGGACGAGATCGCGCCGCTGGTGCAGGCCTTCAACCAGCTGCTGTCGCGCATGCGCAGTGCCTTCGCCACGCAGCGCCGCTTCGTGCAGGACGCGGCCCACGAGCTGCGCACGCCGATGGCCGCGATCGGCCTGCAGATCGAGAACCTGCGCGCGCACGTGCCCGCGGGCGAAGCCACCGAGCGCTTCAACCAGCTGGAAGCCGGCGTCACGCGCGCGCAGCACCTCATCGAGCAGCTGCTGAGCCTCTCGCGGCAGGACGCGCCGGGGCGTCCCATGCCGGGCGAGCCGGTCGACATCGAAACCCTGCTGCGCGAGAGCGTGAGCCAGCTGATGGTGCTGGCCGACGCGCGGCGCGTGGACATCGGCTTCGAGGGCTCGATCGCGCCCGTGGTGCAGGCGCCGGCCGCCGAGCTGCGCAGCGTGTTCGACAACCTGATCGACAACGCGCTGCGCTATGCGCCCGAAGGCGGCGTGGTCGATGTGCGGCTGCACGAGGTCGACGGCCATGCGGTGGTCGATGTGCTCGACAACGGCCCGGGCATTCCGGCCTCGGCCATCGGCCGCGTGTTCGACCGCTTCTTTCGCGTGCCGGGTGCGCCGGTGGGCGGCAGCGGCCTCGGGCTGGCGATTGCGCGCACCGCGGCCGAGCGGCACGGCCTGCGCATCGAGCTGCGCAACCGCGATGAAGCAGAAGAGGGCGGCAGTCCGGGGCTGCTGGCACGGGTGCACCTGCCTGCGGCATCAATGCCGCTCACGCCGGGCTAATTTCCTGCTCACGCCCCGCTCAGCCGGGCTGCCTAGAGTGCATGCAGGCCCTGCCACGCGCAGTTCGCGCGCTGGCACGCGGCCGGAGACAAACCCTCAGGAGCACACACCATGCGCACTTCCTTCAAGCTTCTTGCCCTTGGCTCCTTCGCTGCTTTTGCGGCGCTCGGTGCCGTGAATGCATCGGCCGAAACGACCGATGGCTCCGACTACCACCCGCTGCAGATGAACTCGCCCGAGAACCCCGAGGTGCAGGCCGGCGCGATGGCCGCCGCGCGGCCCAGCGGCACCGAGTCCATCGGCCAGTCGACCAGCGCACCGGCCATGAACTCGACGACACCGGTGTCCGACGTGCAGGCCGGCGCCTATGCGGCCTCGCATGCGACGGGCACCGAATCGATCGGGCAGTCGACCGCGCTGCCGCTCGTGCAGTCGGCCAACGGCAGCTGACGATCAGTCAGTCGTTGCGTCGCTGTTCGCGAGCAGTGCGCGGTAGATCAGCGCGCCGATGATCGCGCCCGCGATGGGCGCAACCCAGA
The DNA here is from genome assembly GCF_041154435.1 of Variovorax sp. V116. Lineage (NCBI taxonomy): Bacteria > Pseudomonadati > Pseudomonadota > Betaproteobacteria > Burkholderiales > Comamonadaceae > Variovorax > Variovorax sp. V116. Next base: position 5,177,806 of record NZ_AP028661.1, on the reverse strand, counting down.
ACAGCCACAGCTCCGACACCGCGTAGGACGGGCCGAACAGCGCCGGGCCCGTGCTGCGCGCGGGGTTCACCGAGGTGTTGGTGACCGGAATGGAGATCAGGTGGATCAGCGTGAGGCACAGGCCGATGGCCAGGCCCGCGAAGCCGCCGGCCGCGCGCTTGGCGGTGGCGCCGAGGATCACGATCAGGAACACCGCGGTCATCACCACCTCGCACACCAGCGCGGCGGTCATGCCGTACTTGCCGGGCGAGTGCTCGCCGAAGCCGTTGGTGGCAAAGCCGCCGATGTCGGCGCCGGGCTTGCCGGTGGCAATCAGGTAGAGCACGCCGGCCGCGGCAATTGCACCCAGCACCTGCGACACGATGTAGCCCGCGAGCTGCGAGGCCTTGAAGCGCCCCGCGGCCGCGAGGCCGATCGACACCGCGGGATTGAAGTGGCCGCCCGAGATGGGGCCGAGCGCATAGGCGCCGGTCAGCACCGTGAGGCCGAACGCCAGCGCGACACCCAGGAAGCCGATGCCCAGGTTGTTGGGAAAGGCCGCCGCCAGCACCGCGCTTCCGCAGCCGCCCAGCGTGAGCCAGAAAGTACCAATGAACTCGGCCGACCACTTTTTGTAGGTGCTATGTTCCATCTGCTCCATCCCTCCAGAAGTTGAAAAAATTGCGTGGCCCAGGGCCATGCGCGGGCGGATTCTAGGAACGTAAACAGCATGCGTCACGCATGTTGTTGCACCTGGCGGAACCTGTTCACAGTTGAGCGGTCTTTTGTTTCTGACACGCGTTGCGCAAACCGCTAAACGGCGTGGTCAGGGCACGACGACGATCTTGCCGAAGGCGCCGCGCGCGAGGTGGTCGAGCGCATCGGGCACGTCGTCGAAGGCGTAGCGCGCCGCGATCACGGGCTCGAGCGCATTGGCGTCGACGGCGCGCACCAGGTCTTCGAGCGCGCGCCGATGGCCCACGCCAATGCCCTGCACCGTGACGCGGCCGAGCACCATCGCGTAGAACGATGCGCTGAGCGTCTCGCCGCCGAGCATGCCGATGATCGACACGCGCCCGCCCTGCGCCACCGCCTGCAGCGAACGGTCGAGGTTCGGCCCGCTCGCGAGTTCGAGCACGTGGTCGGCGCCGCGCCCTTGCGTGAGGCGGCGCACTTCGGCCGGCCAGTCGCCCTCGCGCATCAGCACCTCGCTGGCGCCCAGCGCCAGCGTCTGCGCGCGCTTCTCCTCGCTGCCCGTGACCACGATGGCGCGCGCGCCATGCAGCCGCGCGAGCTGCACGCCGAACAGCGCCACGCCGCCGGTGCCGTGGACCAGCACGGTCTGGCCGGGCCGCAGCGCGCCGGTCTCGGCCAGCGCGAACCAGGCCGTGAGGCCGGCGCACGGCAGCGTGCTGGCCTGCGCGAAATCGAGCGTGGCCGGCGCGGCCACGGCCCAGGCGGCGTCGATCAGCACGTGCGAGGCCAGCATGCCCGGGCCGGGGCCGCCCATCGGCACGGCCTCGGCCGGCCAGTGGCTGTCGATCCAGCCGCCCCAGAAGGTGTTGACCACGCGGTCGCCCACGGCCAGGCGCTGCACGCCCGGTCCGGTCGCCACCACCGTGCCGGCCATGTCCGAGCCGGGCGTGAAGGGCAGGTCGAACGTCATGCCCATGCCGTCGCGGATCATCAGCAGGTCGCGGTAGTTGAGCGACACCGCGCCCACCTCGACGAGGACCTGGCCCGGACCGGGCGTGGGCAGCGGCAGCGCCACCTGTTCGAGCTGCTCGCGGCCGAAGGAAGAAAGTTGCCAGCGCCTGAGCGTTCTGCTTGCCTGCATGAAAAAAGCCTCCATGAAAAAAGAAGCTTTCATGCTATTGGCGAGTTGATCTATCCAGTGGCGGATAATTTTCAACTTCATGGCGCCTGAAAGTATCCAATGAGTCCACGCCTGCAAGGCATCGAAGAGTTCGTGGCCGCGGTGGAGGCCGGCAGCTTTGCGCGCGCGGCCGAGCGGCTGCACGTCACGCGCTCGGCGGTGGCCAAGAGCATCGGGCGGCTCGAAGCGCGGCTGGGCACGCGGCTCTTCCTGCGCACCACGCGCAGCCAGAGCCTCACCGAAGAAGGCCACGGCTACTACGAGCGCTGCCGGCGCGTGCTGGCCGAGCTCGACGCCGCCGAGGCCATGGCCGATGCCGCGCGCAGCACCGCGGCCGGGCTGGTGCGCCTGAGCATGCCGGCCATGCTGGGGCGGCTGAAGGTCGGGCCGCTGCTGCTCGCGCTGGCGCGCCGGCATCCGGGGCTGTCGCTGGAGCTTTCCTTCAACGACCGGCGCGTGGACCTCGTCGAAGACGGGCTGGACCTGGCCATCCGCAGCGGCGAGCTGGCCGACAGCGCCGAGCTGGTGGCGCGGCCGGTCGGCGTGCAATGGATGGCGCTGTGCGCCGCGCCCGCCTACCTGGCCGAGCGCGGGCGCCCGGGCAGCGTGGCCGAACTGGGTGCATCGCCGTCGCACGAGGCCGTGTTCTATGCGCGCGACGGGCAGGTCTCGCCCTGGCGCTTCCACGACGGGGAAGGCCGGCTGGTGGAAGTGGTGCTGCCCTCGCGGCTGCGCTGCGATAGCGCCGAGGTGCTGCTCGAAGCCGCCATCGGCGGCATGGGGCTGGCGCGCCTGCCGGCCTGGCTCGCGGCCGATGCGCTGGCGGCCGGCACGCTGGTGCGCGTGTTCGAGGAGCCGCGGCCCTTCGGATTCGCGCTCAACGTGATCCGCTCGCGCAGCCGCTACCTGCCGCACAAGACACGCGTGGTGGTCGACTGGCTGGCCGAGCACCTGCCGCCGCTGCTGGCGGCCCGCTGAGCGGCTTTGCCCGCTATCCTCGGGTCGCCTTTCATCCACTCATCCACCGGAGAACGCATGCGCCCCTTTGTCCAGAGGAATGCCGCGGCCCTTGCCGCCTGCGCGGGCGCCATGGCCTTGCTTTTTTCCACGGGCGCGGCGGCCGAGGGCACGGTGAATGCCCTGTGCAGCACCGACGCGGGCTGGTGCGAAGCCGCGGCCGCCGCCTTCACGCGCGAGACCGGCATCCGGGTGCAGCAGGCGCACAAGGGCACCGGCGAGATCGGCGCCCAGCTGCGCGCCGAGGCCGCCAATCCCAAGACCGACATCTGGTGGGGCGGCACCGGCGACCCGTTCCTGCAGGCGGCCGAGCAAGGCCTGCTCGAAGCCTACCGGCCGGCCTACATCAACGACCTGCACGACTGGTCGGTGCGCCAGTACGCCATGTCGCAGAACATGGTGGGCGGCTTCTACACCAGCGCCATCGGCTTCGGCTTCAACACCGAGCTGCTCAGGCGCAAGAAGCTGCACGAGCCCAAGTGCTGGGCCGACCTCGCCAAGCCCGAATACCGGGGCGAGATCGAGATCTCGCATCCGGCCTCCAGCGGCACGGCCTACACCATCATCGCGGGCCTGGTGCAGCAGATGGGCGAGGACGCGGCCTTCGACTATCTGAAGAAGCTGCACCGCAACGTCACCAGCTACACCCGCAGCGGCCAGGCGCAGGCGCCCAACGTGGCCAAGGGCGAGGTGGCAGTGGGCGTGAGCTTCATCTTCGGCTTCGAGCGCTGGCGGTACGACAGATTCCCGGTCAAGACGGCCGCGCCCTGCGAGGGCACGAGCTACGAGGTCGGCGGCATCGCGCTGGTCAAGGGCGCGCGCAACAAGGAGAATGCGAAGCGCTACTACGACTGGCTCATGAGCCCGGCCGGCCAGGCGATCGGCGGGCAGGTCGGCAGCCTGCAGTCGCCCGCCAACAAGACCTTCAAGCCCGATCCGCGCATTCCGCCCATGAGCGAGGTCAAGCTCATCAAGTACGACTTCGAGAAATACGGCAGGGCCGCCGAGCGCAAGCGGCTGATCGACCGCTGGACCCGCGAGGTGGAATCGCAGGCCCGGTAGGCCTATTGTTTTTCGGGGCGAAAGCCCCAACTCGCAGAGTTGGCGAGTCGAGCGTGCGGTCAAGGCCGCCCGGCTTAGAATTTTTTGGCTTCGATATTTCTTCTCTTCCCATGGCTGATTCTTCCAATACGAAACTCCCGTTCCAGGCTGAAGTCGCGCAGCTGCTGCACCTTGTCACGCATGCGCTCTACTCGAACAAGGAAATCTTCCTGCGCGAGCTGATCTCGAACGCATCGGACGCCTGCGACAAGCTGCGCTTCGAGGCGCTCGACCACCCCGAGCTGTATGAAGACCAGACCGAGCTGGACGTGCGGCTTTCCTTCGACAAGGCCGCGCGCACCATCACCATCACCGACAAGGGCATTGGCCTGTCGCGCCAGGAGGCCATCGAGAACCTCGGCACCATCGCCAAAAGTGGTACCAAGGACTTCGTGAGCAAGCTCAGCGGGGACCAGAAGGCCGATGCACAGCTGATCGGCCAGTTTGGCGTGGGCTTCTATTCGGGCTTCATCGTGGCCGACAAGATCACGGTCGAATCGCGCCGCGCGGGCCTGCCGCCCGAGCAGGGCGTGCGCTGGACGAGCGGCGGCGCGGGCGACTTCGAGGTGGCCGACATCACGCGCCCCGAGCGCGGCACCCGCATCACGCTGCACCTGCGCGACGACGCCGACGAATACCTCAACGCCTGGAAGCTCAAGCAGATCGTCGGCAAATATTCCGACCACATCTCGCTGCCCATCCTCATGGAAAAGGAGGAATGGAAGGAAGGCGAGAACGACCAGCCCGGCGACATGGTCAAGACCGGCGAATGGGAAACGGTCAACAAGGCCAGCGCGCTCTGGAGCCGCCCCAAGAAGGACATCACGCCCGAGCAGTACGAAGAGTTCTACAAGACCATCAGCCACGACTACGAGGCGCCGCTCGCCTGGAGCCACAACCGCGTGGAGGGCAGCACCGAGTACACGCAGCTGCTCTACATCCCCGCCAAGGCGCCGTTCGACCTATGGAACCGCGAGAAGAGCGCGGGCGTCAAGCTCTATGTGAAGCGCGTCTTCATCATGGACGACGCCGAGGCGCTGCTGCCCAGCTACCTGCGCTTCGTGAAGGGCGTGATCGATTCGTCCGACCTGCCGCTCAACGTGAGCCGCGAGCTGCTGCAGGAAAGCCGCGACGTCAAGGCCATCCGCGAAGGCAGCACCAAGCGCGTGCTCGGCATGCTCGAGGACCTGGCCAGGAAGCAGAAGACCGGGCCGGAAAGCGGCGAAGGCAAGATCGACGTGGGTTCGGGCGAATCGGTGCCGGCCCCCGAGCCGACCGAGGCCGTGACCGATGTGGTCGACAAGAACGCGCCGACGGCTGCCGAAACAGCGGCCTCCGCCGCCGACGAATCGGGCAAGTACGCCAAGTTCTATGCCGAGTTCGGCGCCGTGCTCAAGGAAGGCCTGGGCGAGGACTTCGGCAACCGCGACCGCATCGCCAAGCTGCTGCGCTTCGCCTCCACCACGAGCGACACCGTGAGCGTGAGCTTTGCCGACTACAAGGCGCGCATGAAGGAAGGCCAGGACGCGATCTACTACATCACGGCCGACACGCTCGCCGCCGCCAGGAACAGCCCCCAGCTCGAGGTCTTCAAGAAGAAGGGCATCGAGGTGTTGCTCATGACCGACCGCGTCGACGAGTGGGCGCTCAACTACCTCACCGAGTTCGACGGCACGCCGCTGCAGAGCGTGGCCAAGGGCGCGGTCGACCTGGGCAAGCTGCAGGACGAGGCCGAGAAAAAAGCCGCCGAGGAAGCCGCCGAATCCTTCAAGCCGCTGCTCGAGAAGCTCAAGGAAGCGCTCAAGGACAAGGCCGAGGACGTGCGCGTGACCACGCGCCTGGTCGATTCGCCGGCCTGCCTGGTGGTGCAGGACGGCGGCATGAGCACGCAGCTCGCGCGCATGCTCAAGCAGGCCGGCCAGCCCGCGCCCGACCTCAAGCCCGTGCTCGAAGTGAACGCCGAGCACGCGCTCGTGAAGAAGCTCGACGGCTCCGAGCATTTCGATGATCTTGCGAACATTCTTTTTGACCAGGCGCTGCTGGCCGAAGGCGGCCTGCCGGCCGATCCCGCGGCCTACGTGAGGCGCGTCAACGCGCTGCTGGTGTGAAGGCCCGGCCGCGCACCGCCCGTGCAGCAGCCGCCCTTGCGGCGGCGCTCCTGCTGGCCATGGTGAGCGGCTGTTCGCACTATCACATCGGCATTCCGCTGGTGCCCGGGCTTTCGCTCGGCCTGGGTGCCACCAAGGACGGCAATTTCTCCGTCGGCCTGAACACCGGCTGGGGCCCGCTCGGCGCGGGCGTGGCGGTCAACAACACCGGCGTGGTGGCCGGCACGGCTGGCGTGGGAGTGGGCGTTGGCGTCGGGCCGGTCGGCACCGGCGTGGGCGTGGGCAAGAGCGTGGTGCTGCACGATCCCAATGCGGGCAAGGCCGGGTACGCGCCGGCGGGCGGCGCCGCGCCGGTCACGACGGCGGCTGCAGTCTCCGCGCCGCAGCCTTCCGCGGTGCGCGTCTCCTACCGCCCGCCCGCGAATGCCGCCGACGCTGCGGCCGGCAGCCCCGGCACGCCGGGCAATCCCGTCGCGCCCTGACCGCCGCAGCCCGCGGCGCTGTGCTGGAGACCGCCCCTTGGAACTCAAGCAATGGCGATGCTTCGTCACGCTGGCCGAGATCGGCAACATCCGGCGCGCCGCCTCGCTGCTCGCCATCTCGCAGCCCGCGCTCAGCGTGCGGGTGCAGCGGCTCGAGGAGGCCCTGGGCTTTGCGCTGTTCGACCGGCAGGCGCGCGGCGTCCGGCTGACGGAGCAGGGCGCGCGCCTGCTGCCGCACGCGCGGCGGCTGCTGTCGCGCGCCTCCGAAACCGACGAGGCCGCGCGCGCCATCGGGCGCGGCGCCTTCGACCGGCTGGAGATCGGCGTCACGCCCATCGCAGCGCTGTCCTTCTTTCCCGATGCGATGCGTGCCTTTTCGGCCGCGCATCCGGGCGTGGTGCTGGCGCTGACCGAGGGCCTGTCGGACGAACTCGAGGAGGCCGTGGCGCACCGCAGGCTCGACCTCGCGGTGGTGCATCCGCCGTCCTCGCGCGACGACCTCGTGGTGCGCGAGGTGGCCCGCGACCGCTTCATGGCCGTGATGCCGGCCGCGCATCCGCTCGCGGGCGCCAGCCGCATTGCGGCGGCGGACCTGCGGCAGCAGACGCTGGTCGGCGTGCGGCGCGACATCGGGCCGGTGGTGTTCGACCGCATCGCCGCCTACCTTGCGCGTGCCGGCATCACCACGCAGGTCAACCAGTGCGCAAGCTCGTCGATCTCGCTCGTGGGGCTGGTGGCGGCCGGTGCGGGCATCGGGCTGGTGGTGGAATCGCTCGCCTGCATCGCACGGCCCGACATCCGTTTTGTTGCGCTCGCCGACGATCCGCCGAGCCTCGGCTATGCGATGTGCCACCGGCCCGACCTGCCGGCGGAGCTGCAGGGCGCGTTCATGCAGGCCTTCCATGCGCCCAAGGCGGGCGCCGGCGCGCGGCCCGGGCTATGAGCCGCTGGTGCCAGTGCCGGCCGCGGCATCGGGCAGGAAGCGCTCGCCCGGCGTGAGCGGCGCGTGCCGGTAGCTCGCCGGCGTGCGGCTGAGCTTCACCGGCGCGCCGATGCCGCGGTAGCCGCCTTCCATTTCCACCACCATTTCGCGGTGCGCCGTGTGCGGGTGCTCGAGCGCCGCATCCACCGGCAGCACCGGCGCGGCGGGCACGCCCGCGGCCATCAGCTGCTCGACCAGCGCACGGCCGTCGAACGCGGCCATGGCCGCTTCCAGCTGCTGCTTGAGCCCCGCACGGTGCACCGAACGCGCGCCGGCCGTGCGGTAGAGCGGATCGTCGGCCAGCGCGGGCCGGCCGATGCAGCGGCACAGGCTCGCGAACTGGCGGTCGTTGCCCACCGCCACGAACACCGGGTCGGTGCCGGTGGCCAGCGCGTCGTAGGGATAGATGTTGGGATGCGCGTTGCCGGTGCGGCGGGGCTCGGTGCCATCCATGAACCAGTTGGCCGCATGCGGATGCAGCAGCGAGAGCCCGCTGTCGTACAGCGCGGCCTCCACGAACTGCCCGCGGCCGCTGCGGTTGCGCTCCTGCAGCGCGAGCAGCACGCCGATCACCGCATTGAGCCCGGTCACCATGTCGACCACCGGCAGGCCCACGCGCAGCGGGCCGCCGTCGGCTTCGCCGTTGATGCTCATGATGCCGGTCATGGCCTGCACGGCGGCGTCGTAGCCGGGCAGCGCGCCCAGCGGACCGTCGGCGCCGAAGCCCGAGACGCGGCACCACACGAGGCGCGGAAAGCGCGCCGAGAGCGCCTCGTAGCCGATGCCCCAGCGCTCCATGGTGCCGGTCTTGAAGTTCTCGATCAGCACGTCGGCCTCGGCCACGAGCGCGAGCAGCGCCTCGCGGCCTTCGTCCGTGGAAAAGTCGAGGTGCTGCACGCGCTTGTTGCGGTTCAGGCCGTGGTAGTACGAAGCCACGCCGTCCTTGAAGGGCGGGCCCCAGGTGCGCGTGTCGTCGCCCTGCGGCGGCTCGACCTTGAGCACGTCGGCACCGTGGTCGCCAAGGATCTGGCCGCAGTAGGGGCCGCCGAGGATGCGCGAGATGTCGAGGACGCGGATGCCTGCGAGGGCGCCTTGAGGGTTTGTCATTTCGGTGTTCCGTGTTTTTGTGTGTTGGGTTTTTTTATTCAGGGCGTGTGCACAGATCACCGGGTACTCCCCTCCGCGAATGTCCCCCGGCCTGCGGCCTCCTCCTTGATTTCGCTGCGGGGAGCACCCGATGCTCTGTGCGCCGGGGCACGCCGCCGGTGCATCGCCGATCAACCACTGCGCTGAAAAACGATCACGCCGATGGGGTGCCTTGCGCAGCGAAATCAAGGAGGAGCCCGAAGGGCGGGGGACATTCGCGGAGCAAGGTACCCCGTCGGCGGGAGCGCGCCCTGAACAAAGGCAACAAAGGCGCAAATCAATCCAGCTGCGCCCCCGACTTCTTCACCACGTCCTTCCACTTGGCCGACTCGCTCACGATGAACTGCCCGAGCTTCTGCGGCGAGGTGTCCGCCGAGGCTTCCAGGCCCTGCGCCGCGAACATCTGCTTCACCTTGGGCGAGTTCAGCACTTCGGCGAAAGCCTGGTTGAGCCTGGCCACTCGGTCCGCGGGCGTGCCGGCCGGCGCGACGATGCCGAAGAACACGCTCACGTCGTAGCCCTTGTAGCCCTGCTCCGCAATCGTCGGCACCTCGGGCAGCGCCTGCGAGCGCGCGAGCGTCGCCACGCCCAGCGCGCGCAGCTTGCCGGCCTTCACATAAGGCAGCGCGGTGAGGATGTCGGTGAAGGTCATGCTCACCTGGTTGCCGAGCAGGTCGTTGAGCGCGGGGCCGGTGCCCTTGTAGGGGATGTGCTGCAGGTCGGTGCCGGCCACCGAGTTGAACAGCACGCCCGCCAGGTGCGACGACGCGCCGTTGCCCGACGACGCATAGCTGAGCTTGCCCGGGTTCGCCCTGGCATGGGCGACCAGCTCTTTCACGTCCTTCACCGGCAGCGCAGGGTTCACCACCAGGATGTTCGGCAGGTAGCCGACCTGGATCACCGGCGCGAAGCTCTTGACCGGGTCGTAGCTGATCTTGCGGTAGAGGCTCGCGTTGATGGCCAGCGGGCCCGAGGTGCCGAACAGCAGCGTGTGGCCGTCGGCCTCGGTGCGCGCCACGTAGTCGGCGCCGATGTTGCCGCCCGCGCCTGCGCGGTTCTCCACGATCATCGGCTGGCCGAGGCGGTCCTTCATCTCGGCGGCCAGCGTACGGGCCATGGCGTCGGTCGGGCCGCCGGGCGGGAAGGGCACGACCAGCACCAGGGGCTTGGAGGGGAAAGGCCCCTGGGCCTGTGCGGCGGGAGCGGCGCCCAGCAGCGCGGCGCAGGCGGTCAGGGCCGCGAAGAAGAGGGTGAGGTGTCGCAAGATGATGTCTCCGTTTTTTCTCTGTCGTCGTGAATCAGGCCGTGGCCTTGGCGGTGCGCGTGGTGGCCGCGCTGTTCCAGTCCGCGGGCATCGCGTCGGGCGCGAGCGGGTCGCGCGGCAGCACGCGGTGCAGCAGCACCAGCTGGGCCCAGCGAAGGCGCGGGGCGGAACCGCTGCGCGCGGCCTCCCAGGCCATCGCGATGCTGCTCGTGCAGTGGTAGAGCGCCGAGGCGGCCTGGCGCGCCAGCACGTCGCCGCCTTCTCGCGCGGCCGTCTCGGCCAGCGCGGCGGCGCGCGCCAGTGCATCGCGCAGCGCCTTGGCAAAGGCCGGCGGCAGCGCCGCATCGGCCAGCAGCTGCTCGCAGTGCGCGCGCAGCACCGGCAGCGAGCCCTCGCGCTTCACGGCGCGGATCACGTCCAGCGCGACGATGTTGCTCGTGCCTTCCCAGATCGAGCCCAGGTGCGCATCGCGCACGAGCCGCGGGTCGCTCCATTCCTCGATGTAGCCGCAGCCGCCGCGCACTTCCATCGCGTCGCCCGTGACCTTGCGCGCATCGCGGCAGGCGCGGAACTTGATGAGCGGCGTGAGGATGCGCAGCAGCGCGTAGGCATCAGGCTCCCCGGCGTCGGAGCGCGCGAGCGCCAGTGCGGTCTGGCACACCATGGTGCGCGCCTGCTCGGCCGGCAGGCGCAGCTTGTCGAGCTGGCGCTGCATCAGCGGCATCTGCTCGAGCGTGCGGCCGAAGGCGCGGCGCTCGGCGGCGATGTACTCGGCCTCGGCCACCGCGCGGCGCATGAGGCCCGCGGCACGCACGCCGTTCGACAGGCGCGAGTTGTTGACCATGTCGGCCATCTGCACGAAGCCGCGGCCTTCCTCGCCCACCAGGTGCGCGACGGCGCCTTCGAGCCGGATCTCGCCGCTGGCCATCGAGCGCGTGCCCAGCTTGTCCTTGAGGCGAATGATGCGGTAATGGTTGAGGCTGCCGTCTTCGAGCCGGCGCGGCAGCAGGAACAGCGACACGCCCTTCATGCCGGCCGGGCCGTTGTCGGCGCGTGCGAGCACCATCGCAAAGTCGGCATCGGGGTTGGAGCAGAACCACTTGTCGCCGGTGAGGCGCCAGCTGCCATCCGTCTCTTGCCGCGCCATCGTCGCGGTGGCCGCGATGTCGGAGCCCGCGGCCTGCTCGGTCATGAACATCGCGCCCTGCGCGAGCTCGTCGAAATCGAGCGAGGTCAGGCGCGGCAGGAAGCGCGCGACCAGCTCGGGGCCCCCGAACTTCCTGAGCGTGCGCGTGAGCGAGTCGGTCATCGAGACCGGGCAGCACAGGCCGAACTCCGCCTGCACGAAGAGATAGGTCAGCACGTACTTGACCAGCGGCGGCATCCTGCCCTTCCAGCCCAGCGTCTCATCGCGGTGCGACATCGCGGCCAGGCCGAATTCGCTGAGCGCGAGGCGTTCCATCTCGACGTAGGCCGGGTGCTTGACGATCTTCTGCTCGTCCAGGCCGGTGCGCGTGCGCTGCTCCAGCGTGGGCGGGTTGCGGTCGGCGGTGCCGGCCAAGTCGTCGAGCAGGCCGCCCGCGAGGCCGCCCAGCCGCTCGAAGTGCGGCTGCATGTGGGCCAGCAGGTCGGCGGGCAGGTAGAGCGCGAGCAGCTTGTGCAGCTCGGTGTCGGTGCTGAACAGGTTCTGGCCGTGGCGGTCGGGAATCGGGTGCGCGTGCGCGGCGGTGGCGTCGTTCTGGGCCATGCGTTTTGTCTCCTGGTTCGCCGCATTGTTGGTTTCCAGGCGATCCGTGTCTAATATCGAATAGGTCTTGTTCGATTCGATTTGCCTATTCATGGAACTGCGACACCTGCGCTACTTTTCCGTGCTGGCCGAGGAGCTGCACTTCGGGCGCGCCGCGCGGCGCCTGTCGATCTCGCAGCCGCCGCTGTCGGTGGCGATCCGCCAACTCGAGGAGTCGGTGGGCGCGCGGCTGTTCGAGCGCAACAGCAAGGAGGTGCGCCTCACGCATGCGGGCGAGGCGCTGCGCATTTCGGCGCGGCGGCTGCTGCTGCAGGCGGAAGAGGCGGCGCTCGAGGCGCGCGACGTGGCCGCGGGCTCGGCCGGGCGGCTGCGCATCGGCTTCGTCGGTGCGATGCTCTACCGCGGTCTGCCGCAGGCGCTGCGCGCGTTCCAGGCCCGGCACCCGGCGGTGCGCATCACGCTCGCCGAACTCAATTCAGGCGTGCAGATCGCCGAGCTGCTGCACGACCGGCTCGACCTGGGCTTCGTCCACACCAGCCGCATGCCGCCCGAGCTGCAGCACCGGCTGCTGCTGTCCGAGCCTTTCGTGTGCTGCCTGCCCTCGGGCCACGCGCTCGCGCGCAAGCGCGTGCTGGCGCCGGCCGACCTGCGCAACCAGCCCTTCGTGCTGTTCTCGCGCGAGGCCTCGCCCGACTACCACGAGCGCATCCTGTCGATCTGCGCCGACGCCGGCTTCCTGCCCGAGGTGCGGCACGAGGTGCGCCACTGGCTCGCGGTGGTCTCGCTGGTGTCGCAGGGCATGGGCGTGGCACTGGTGCCGCAGGCCATGCGGCATTCGGCCCTGCGCGGCGCGGTGTTCCGGCCGCTCGACCGCGCGGTGGCGCAATCGGAGGCGCATGGCGTGTGGCGCAGCGGGCCGCCGAACGTGCTGGCCGAACGGCTGCTGCAGGGCGTGGCCAACGTGCAACCGGCCGCCGCCGGGCCGCCCCAAGGCGACCGGGCCTCCCCCTCGGGGGGTGGAGAATTACACGCAGCGAAGCGAAGTGAAAAGCCGGGGGGCTGACATTTCTAGGCGTAGAGCGGCTCTTCGGCCATCTGCTCGCACTGCTCCTGCAGCACGAGGATCTGGCCCTTCCAGTAGTCGCTGGAGCCGAACCACGGGAAGTTGATCGGGAAGATCGGGTCTTCCCAGCGGCGCGCGAGCCAGGCGCTGTAATGGATGAGCCGCAGGGTGCGCAGCGGCTCGATCAGCGCGAGCTCGCGGCGGTCGAATTCGCGGAACTGCTCGTAGCCGTCGAGCAGCCCCGAGAGCTGCGCGGTGCGCTGCGCGCGCTCGCCCGACAGCAGCATCCACAAGTCCTGCACCGCGAAGCCGGTGCGCGCATCGTCCAGGTCGACGAAGTGCGGCCCGCCGCCGGGGCGATCGGTCGGGGTCCAAAGGATGTTGCCGGGGTGCACGTCGCCGTGCAGGCGCAGCTTGCGCGGCTTGAAATCGGAGGCCGGGGCGCTCACCGCCAGCGCCGTGGCGGCAATCATGTCCAGTGCTTCGTTGCAGGCCTTTTCCCAGTCGCGCTGCACGTCGAGCGGCACCTTGTCGTTGGCCAGCAGCCAGTCGCGCGAGGCGATGCCGAAGGTCTGCAGGTCGAGCGCGGGCCGGGCCTCGAAGGGCCGTGCGCTGCCCACCGTGTGGATGCGCGCGAGAAAGCGGCCGACCCACTCGAGCACTTCGAAATCGTCGAGCTCCGGCGCGCGGCCGCCGCGGTAGGGGCTCACGCTGAAGGCGAAGCCGCCGTGGCGGTGCAGCGTGCTGCCGTCGAAGGCCAGCGGTGCCACGGCGGGCACTTCGGCCGCCGCCAGTTCGAGCGAGAAGCCGTGCTCTTCGAGGATCTCGGCTTCGCTCCAGCGCTCGGGGCGGTAGAACTTGACCACCACCGCACTGCGGTCTTCCAGGTAGACCTGGTAGACCCGGTTCTCGTACGAGTTCAGGCCCGTGAGCCGGCCATCGCCGTGCAGGCCGAGCGTTGCCAGGGCGTCCAGCACCACATCGGGCGTGAGGTTCTCGTAGGGATGGGTATTCGCGGGCGCAGCGGGGGAAAGGGTCATGCGGCGATTGTCGCTACCCCGGCGCCCGGAATGTCAGAGGCCGCCCGGTTGTTTGTAAAGCGAAAGGACATGGCCGATGCGCGGGTCGCCCTTGCCGGCCAGCACCTGCGCATAGGCGGCCTGCACCGCCTCGCCGCCGTGGTGGTGCTCGGCGCGCAGCCAGGGGTTCTTCGCGTCGGTCACGCTCGCCAGGAAGTGGTGCCAGGCGGCCACCATGCGCCGGCCGAATTCGTCGGCGCCCCATTCGGCGGTGCGCTTCTTGATCTGCGCCGGCGCAAAGAACAGCGTGGCGCGCGGACCGGCCAGGTCCTTGCCCGCGCCCTTGGCCGCGAGCTGCTCCACGTGCGTGCCGCCGATCGAGCAGCTGTACTTGAGGTTGGAAAAACGCGTGTGGATCGCGTTGCGCAGCCCGGCGTTGCCCGCAAAGTCCACATAGACGCAGGGCGTGGCGGCCGCGATGCCGTCGAGCGCGTCGTAGCTCAGCACGCGGTGGTAGCAGCCCAGGCTTTCGCAGAAGGCCACGTTGGCGGCGGAGGTCAGGCCGATCACCTCGACGCCTTCGCGCTGGCGCAGCTGGAAGGCGGTGCCGTAGGCCGTCTTGCTCGACGCGCTCGACAGCAGCATGGTGTTGGCGCCGAAGAAATCGTTGTCGGCCATGAAGTCGTCGATCAGCCACGAGGTGATGAACAGCGGGCGCAGCAGCGCCTGCACGTCCTCGGTGTCCGCGGTGTAGAGCGGATCGGCGTTGCAGCGGAAGTACTGGTTGTAGACCGCGGGCAGCTCGGCACGGTGCGCGGCGGCGTCGGTAAAACGCCCGGGCGAGAGGCGGTCGGGGCTCAGCACAGCGCCCGACGACATCGGCCAGTAGCCGTAGAGCCGCTCGCCCGCCGCCACGCCCGGGTGCAGCGACTGCACCACGCTGGCAAAGCCCCACACCGGGATGCTGCCCCAGCCTTCTTCCGTGGACGGAAAGAACTGCCAGTAGCTCATCGCATCGCCGAAGGCGGCGTAGGTGATGTTGTTGGAGGTGAGCGCAAAGCTGTCGATGCGCACGCGCACCTGGCCGTCGGCCAGCGGCTGGTCGGTGGCCGTGTGCAGTTGCGTGGTGGCGAGTTCGCCCTTGCGGACCAGGAAGCTGGTGGTGGTGCTCATGGTGTGGATCTCCATGGTGGTGGTGTGAGTTGCGCGGGATGGCGCGTGCTGCAGCCACATTAGCCAAGCTCGATGAAAGGCGCTATCGCGTTTCCCTGTTCCGCGTCACCCGCGGGACAACGCCGGCCATGAAAAAGAAAAAGCGCCCCGGCTTGTGGCCGGGACGCTCTTCTTTTTTTAACCCCTTGCGCAGGGGGCGGAATCAGGCGATCGAGAGTTCGACGTCGATGTTGCCGCGCGTGGCGTTCGAGTACGGGCAGACCTGGTGGGCCGCATCGACCAGCTTCTGCTTCTGCTCGGCGTCCAGGCCCGGCAGCGTGATGGCCAGCTTCACCGCAATGCCGTAGGCGGCGCCGCCGTTCGTCGGGCCAAGGGAAACGCTGGAGTCGATCGCCACGTCCTCGGGCACCTTCACGCCGATCTTCGGGCCGACGGCCTTCATCGCGCCGATGAAGCAGGCGGCATAGCCGACCGCGAACAGCTGCTCGGGGTTGGTGCCGGGCTTGCCCGAACCGGGCGAGCTGAGCTTGACGTCGATGGCGCCGTCGCTGGACTTGCCTGCGCCGTCGCGGCCGCCGATGGTGTGGGCTTCAGCGGTGTAGAGAACCTTGTCGAGCTTGGTGGTCATGGTGGTGATTCCTTGGGTTGGTGAGGGTGGTGAAAAAGAGCTTCTTTTTTGAATCGAAGCGGGGGAAACCTGTCTTGGGTGCGTGCGTGTCAGGCCGCTTTCCTGATGCGGTCGCGCAGCGTCTGGATCTGCTGGGTGAGCGAGATGAGTTCAGGCACCGAGCATTGCGCCGCGGCCATGAGGCAGCCGGGCACGCTGGCGGCGCGCGCCTTGAGCTTGCGGCCCGCGGCGGTGAGCGTGATGTGTACGCGGCGCTCGTCGGCCACGTCGCGCAGCCGTGTGACATAGCCGATGGCTTCGAGCCGCTTGAGCAGCGGCGTGAGCGTGCCGGAATCGAGCGAGAGGCGCTCGCCGAGCTCGGAGACCGTGGGGCCGTCTTGCTCCCACAGCGCGAGCATGACGAGGTATTGGGGATAGGTGAGCTGCAGCTTTTCCAGGACCGGCTTGTAGAGGCGGGTCATGGCCAAGGAGGCGGAATAGACGGCGAAGCAGAGCTGGTTGTCCAGCTTGAGCATTTCGTCTGAGGCTTGCTTGGTGCTGCTGCGCATGGCTGGAATTGTAGTTCGCAATTGAATTGCGTGCAATGTAATATTTTTGGATGCTGTTGTCGGGTTATTTTCCGGCCGGGTCTCGCCCCGGCGGGCGACCTACTTTTCTTTGCTTCGCCAAAGAAACGTAGGCAAAAGAAAGGCGACCCCACTGTCTGCGTCCCTTCGCTTCGCTACGGGCAACCTGCGGTGCTCGCGTTTCGCGGGGTCTCGCCCAAACTCGCTTCGCTTGTATGTTTGGGTGTCGGGGTGGAGGGACTCGCTTCGGATTCGGCCGCGGCAGCGGACCGACAGTTTTGAGATTTCTCCCGCCCCACCTTCCAACGTCGATCAGGAACTGAGCGGCGCTGCACCTGGCGGTGCAACGACCACCGATCTGAAGGCAAGCCAACGTGGCAGGTGGGCTGCACCCCGACACGACAAATTGTCCAATCGGAGGTGTTGTCATGCAAGAGCCCACCCTGTGCATCGGCGTGGATGTGTCCAAGGCCGAGCTGGTCATCGCCATGGGACCAGAGCGACGACCGTGCAGTGTCGCCAACGACGCTGTGAGTATCTCGAACTGGCTTCGAGCGATTCCGGCGCATGCGCTCATCGCCATGGAGTCCACGGGCCGCTATCACACTCTGTTGGCGCACCTGGCAAGCCAGGCCGGATTGAAGGTCTATGTGCTCAATGCGCGCGACGTCTACTTCTACGCGCGTGCCTTGGGCACCCGGGCCAAGACCGATGGCGTGGACGCCGGGGTGATTGCCCGGTATCTCGTCGAGCATCGTGCCCGGCTGCACCCCTGGCAACCTGGCAGCTCGTTGCAGCAACGGTTGCAGGATCTGCTCGCGCGCCGAGCCCAGGTGGCCACGCATCGATCGGCCTTGCGCCAGGTCTTCACAGGAATCGATACGAAGGGCATCGAGACTGCAAAACTGCAGGCGGCATTCGACGCCTTGCTGCAGTCGATGGACCAGCAGGTCCAAGCGTTGATCGCCAGCGATGCGCAGATGGCCCAGGGATGCGAGCGTCTGCGCACGATCACCGGCATCGGCCCGCAGACTTCGGCGTTGCTCGCCACGCTGCTGAGCCGCTTCGACTTCGCCAACGCAGATGCACTGGTGGCCTACAGCGGCCTGGACCCACGCCCCAACGACTCCGGCACCAAACGCGGGCGACGTCGCCTGAGCAAGAAGGGCCCACCGCTGCTGCGCCGGCAGATGTATCTGGCGGGCTTCGCCGCGAGTCACAGCAAGGCCCTCAAGCCGCTGTACCAGTCGATCCGTGCCAAGGGCTTCGCGACCACCGCGGCGCTGATGATTCTTGGGCGCAAGCTGTTGCGCGTGGCATTCGCTATCTGGAAGGGCAACGAGGTGTTCGATCCAGCTCGATTGATCCCTAAAACTGACTTGCAAAAAACATAGAACCTCAAACAAGGGCGAGCCCTGATCCGCAAAACGCTGCGCTCCTCGGCGCATACAGAGGGGAGGGCAAACCACTCGGGCCTTTGCTTCGCTCGGCCACCAAGCCACCGCGGCGCGCAGCGCCGCGGTGGTTGGGATTGGATTGGGCCGTTGGTATTGGCTGTTGGTATTGGGGCCGAGCGAAGCGAAGGCTGCCCGTTCCCACCCCTTCTGTATGCGCCGAGGAGCGCAGATGGAGGCGGGATCAGGGCCGCAGCTGTCTGAGCGAAGCGAGTTCTGCGGACCCCCGCCGTAATCGAGCACCGCAGGTTGCCCGTAGCGAAGCGAAGGGACGCAGACAGTAGGGGTCGCCTTTCTTTGCTTACTTTCTTTGGCGAAGCGAAGCAAAGAAAGTGAGTCGCCCGCCGGGGCGAGACCCGGCCCCGGAACTCCAAAAAACCTACCCCCGAAACCTCTTCCGAGTCAAAGCCAACGCCACCCAAAAAGAAACAACCCCATAAACCACCAGCACCCCCGCATGCACCCACCACCCGCCAGGCCATTGATCCATGAACAGCGGCCGCACCAGCGCCACCGCATTGGTCAGCGGCAGCCACGCCGCCACGGCCCTCACGGCGGAAGGCAGCTGCTCCAGCGGAAAGAACACGCCGCTCAAGAACATCATCGGCGTCATGAACAGCGTGAAGTAATAAGTGAAGAAGTCGTACCCCTTCGCGAGCGCATTGAAGATCAGCGCAATCGACGAGAAGGTGATCCCCGCGCCGATCAGCACCATCCACGCGACGATCAGCTTGGGGCTGTGGCTGATGCCCAGCCCGAGCATCACGAACAGGATCGCGGTCACGGTGAAGATCGACTTGAACGCGGCCCACAGCATCTCGGCCAGCACGATGTCGTCCAGGCCGACCGGCGCGTTCATGATGCCGTCCCAAGTCTTCTGCACATGCATGCGCGAGAACGCCGAATACAGCGCCTCGAAGCTCGCGGCATTCATCGCGCTCATGCAGATCGAGCCGCTCGCGAGGAACAGGATGTAGGGCACGCGGGTTCCGTCGACCGACACCTCGCCGACCAGCGCGCCCATGCCGTAGCCGAAGGCCACGAGCCAGATCAGCGGCTCGGCGATGTTGCCGATGAGGCTGGGGATCGCGAGCTTGCGCCACACCAGCAGGTTGCGCAGGAACACGGGCCACCAGCGCAGCGAGAGCTCGGGCGCGCGCCACACGGAACGGGCCGGCGGCGATGGCGCGGCAGAAGAAGAACTTGCAGTCGTGGTATTCATGATCGTCGTGGCCTAGCCGTCCTCGCGGATCTGCCGGCCCGTGAGCTTGAGAAAAAGGTCTTCGAGGTTCGCGGGCCGATGAAAGGTGCGCAGACGGCCGTGCCGGCTGAGCGCGTCGAGCAGCCGGCGCGCATCCTGCGTGTAGAAGAACACGGTCTCGCCGCTCACTTCCACGCGCGCTGCCATCGCCTTCAGTTCGGGCGATTCGGCCAAGGACAGCGCGCCGTTGCCATACACCTCGACCACGTCGGGCTCCAGGTGCTCGGCGATCAGGTCGCGCGGGCGGCCCTCGGCGATCTTGCGGCCGTGGTCGAGCACCAGCAGGCGCGAGCACAGGCGCTCGGCCTCGTCCATGAAGTGCGTGGTCAGCAGGATCGACTTGCCCTGCTGCAGCAGCACCTGCAGGCGCTCCCACATCAGGTGGCGCGCCTGCGGGTCGAGCCCGGTGGTGGGCTCGTCGAGCAGCAGCAGCTTGGGGTCGTTCACCAGCGCGCGCGCCAGCGAGAGGCGCCGGCGCATGCCGCCCGAGAGCTCGCCCGGCTTGGCATCGGCCTTGTGAGAGAGCGCCGCAAACTCCAGCAGCTGCGGCACGCGCTCGCGCACCTGCGCCTTGCTGAAGCCGAAGTAGCGGCCGTACACCACGAGGTTCTCGGCGCAGCTGAAGTCGGGGTCGAGCGTGTCGAACTGCGACACCACGCCGAGCTGCGCCTTGATGGCCAGCGCATCGCGCGGCATCTGCAGGCCCAACGCGCAGATGTCGCCGCCGTCGGGCGTGGTGAGGCCCAGGCACATGCGGATGGTGGTGGTCTTGCCGGCGCCGTTCGGGCCGATCACGCCCAGGCATTCGCCGGGCGCGATCTCGAACGACAGGTCGTCCACGACCGTGGTGCCGCCGTAGCGCTTGCAAAGGCGGCTGGCGTGGAAGAGCGGGGCGGAGGAAGAAGAAGAGGAGGGCACGCGGCCATTCTGACGCAGGCCCGCGAAGCCTGCCGCCATCGCTTCAACCGATGGACAAGCCGCGCGAGTTCGGAGCCACTGCTGCCGCCGCCGCCCTACATGCGCAGGCCGCTGAACTCGGTCTTCATCCAGTCGATGAAGGCGCGCGTGCGGGCCGGCAGCAGCCGCGCGTTCGGGTAGATCACGCTCACCGGCCGCGGCGGCGGCTCGAAGTCTTCCAGCACCAGCTTCAACCGGCCCTGCGCCACATGCGGCAGCACCTGGTAGGAGAAGAAGGTGCCGAAGCCCATGCCCGCGGCGCAGGCTTCGATGGCCGGCGCGAGGTGGTTGAACTCGAGGCGGCAGCTCGGCGTCACGCTCACGGTCCTGCCGCGTTCGTGGAACACCCACTGCGGCGGCGCGTCGACGCGGCCGCGCACGCAGGGCGCGCCATGGAGCTCGCGCGGATGGCGCGGCATGCCGTGGCGCGCGAGGTACTCGGGGCTCACCGCCACCACGCGCCGGATGGTGCCGAGCGTCTGCGCCACGAGCGACGAATCCGCGAGCGGGCTGATGCGGATGCCCACGTCGATGCCTTCCTCCAGCAGGTTCACCGTGCGGTCGTGCAGCAGCACGGTGCAGCGCACCTTGTCGTGGCGCTGCATGAAGCGCGTGATGGCGGGCGCCACGTACATGTGGCCGAACAGCACCGGCGCGGTGATGGTGAGCTGGCCCGCGGGCTCGCGCGCCTCGGCCTTGAGCGCGAGGTCGGCGGCGTCCGCGGCCAGCAGCACCTCGCGCGCGCTCGGCAGGTAATGGCGGCCCTCCTCGGTGAGCGAGAGGCGGCGCGTGGTGCGGTGGAACAGGCGCACGCCCAGGTGGGCCTCCAGCGCGGCGAGCGCGCGCACCACCGCGGGCAGCGAACTGCCGAGCGCCTCGGCGGCGCGGGTCAGGCTGCCCTGGTCGGCAATCTGCACGAAGGTCTGCATGGCCTTGAAACGATCCATGGCGCCATTAAACCGGAATAAACCGGATTAAGCCGATTTACGCAGCAGTCAAATGCAATAACGGCTATTCCTTCATTCAGCGCAAGAGAGAAGAATCCGGATCACGCCCACTCCACATTGCAGAGAACCACCATGAACGCCATCGCCTCCCCGCCCGCACAACCCATCAAGCTCTACGGCAGCGCCATCTCGGGCCACGTGCACCGGGTGCGGCTGTTCCTCTCGATGCTCGGCCTGCCTTTCGAAGTGATCGAACTCGACCTGAAGCAGCGCGCCCACCGCACGCCCGAGTTCCTGGCGCGCAACCCTTTCGGGCAGGTGCCGGTGATCGAGGACGGCGAAACCACGCTGGCCGATTCCAACGCGATCCTGGTCTACCTCAACGAGCGCTATTCGCCCGATCCGGCGCGCTGGATGCCGCGCGACCCGGTGGGCGCGGCGCGCGTGCAGCGCTGGTTCTCGGTGGCCGCGGGGCCGCTGGCCTACGGGCCGGCCGCCGCGCGCGTCATGGCGCTGTTCGGCCTGGCCGCCGATCCCGCCGAGACGGTCACGCGTTCGCATGCGCTGCTCGCGGTGATGGAGATTCACCTGGGGCAGCAGCCCTTCCTGGCCGGGCCCGCGGCCACGCTGGCCGACATCGCGAACTACGCCTATGTCGCGCATGCACCGGAAGGCCGCGTGTCGCTCGACGCCTACCCGCAGGTGCGCGCCTGGCTCGCGCGCGTGGAGGCGCTGCCCGGCTTCGTGCCGATGGTGCGCACGCCGGTCGGCCTTGCGGCGGCTGAATCATGATCGCCGCACCCTTTCACGCCGGCGAGCGCGCGCTGCAGGTACAGACGGGCTGGCGCGACCGCATGGAGACCATGGGCCCGCGCGTGATCCGCGACTACATGCCCGACCAGCACCGCGAATTCTTCGCGCAGCTGCCCTTCCTCGTGGTCGGCAGCCTCGACGCCAATCTGCAGCCCTGGGCCAGCGTGCTCGCGGCGCCCGCCGGCTTCGCGCATTCGCCCGATGCCACGCACCTGCGCGTCGATGCGCTGCCGGCGGCCGGCGATCCGCTGGCGGGGCAGCTCGTGCAGGGGGCCACGCTCGGCCTGCTGGGCATCGAGCCGCACACGCGGCGGCGCAACCGCATGAACGGCACGGTCGAGTCGCTCGATGCGGGCGGCTTCATGGTCGCGGTGCAGCAGAGCTTCGGCAACTGCCCGCGCTACATCCAGGCGCGCGAACCGGAACTGGTGGCCGCGCGCGGCGGCCGCGCGCCCGTGCAGCGGCTCGATGCGCTCGACCTCGATGCGCAGCGCCTCATCGGCAGCGCCGACACGCTGTTCATCGCCACCGCGTACCCAGGCGATGCGGCCAGCGGCGACGCGGCCGATGCGCGCTCGCACGGTGTCGACGTGTCGCATCGCGGCGGGCGGCCCGGCTTTGTTCGCGTCGACGCGGGCGGCGTGCTCACGGTGCCCGACTTCAACGGCAACCGCTTCTTCAACACGCTGGGCAACCTGGTGGCCCATCCGCGCGCGGGGCTGCTGTTCATCGACTATGACAACGGCGATCTGCTGCACGTGGCGGCCACCGCCGAGCTGGTGCTGGACGGCCCCGAGATCGCCGAGTTCGAAGGCGCCGAGCGGCTGCTGCGGCTGCATGTGGAGCACGCACTGCGCCGGCCCGCCGCCCTGCCGCTGCGCTGGGGCGACGCGGCGCTGTCGCCGCACCTCGAAGGCACCGGGCGCTGGGCTGCCGCGCGCGCCTGAACGGCCTTCGCGCTCCCGTCATCAATGAAAGACGGGAATGCGCGCGGCGACCGAGGGCCGGTAGTGCCAGCCGCGCGCGCGCAGCGCCGCGAGATCGGGCGTGCGATGCAGCACGGCCTCCAGACCCGCGGCGGCCAGCGTGCAGGCCAGCGCCTGGCCCGGGCAGGCGTGCATGCCGTGGCCGAAGCCCAGCATGCGGCGCCGCGCGCGCACGAGGCTGAAGCGCTCGGGCTCCGGGTTGAGCGCGGGATCGCGGTTGGCCGCGGCCAGCACCAGCAACACCGCATCGCCCGCCGCCAGCGGCGTGCCCGCGATGGTGACGGGCTCGGCCACGAAGCGCCGCGTGTTGTGCACCGAGGGGTCGTGCCGCGCCGTTTCTTCCACGATCGCCAGCAGCCCGACCTGGGTCTGCGCGGCCTCTTGCAGCGACGGTTCGCGCATCACCGCGATCAGGCTGTTGCCCAGCAGGCCGGCCGTTGCGTCGCAGGTCTGCGAGAGCAGGCCGACGAGGTTCGCGAGCAGCGCGCGCGAGAGCGGCGCGCTGGCCTGGCTCTCGGCGAGCGCGGCCGCGAGCAGTGTTCCATCGCGTGGCGTTGCGCCCGCGGCCAGCGCCTCGAAGCGCGTCATGAGTGCGCCCGCGGCCGCGCTCGCATCCTGCAGCTGCTCTGCCGTGGACAGCGGCGACAGGCAGGCGACAAAATCGCGCATCCACCGGTCCACCTGCGGCAGCGCCTCATCGGCAAAGCCCAGCAGGTGCGCGACGGTCCGCACCGGCATGGAAAACAGCGCGTCCGACACAGGCTGCACCGGCACATCGCGGGCGACCCGCAAGGCCGCGGTGCGCACTGCGCCCAGGTCCAGCCCCGCCAGCGCACGCTGCAGCGCGGGCCGATGGGCCTGGTGCGCCGTGCCGTCGTTCATGCGCACGAGGTGGCCGAACACCTCGCCTGCCGCGCTGCCCGCAATGGCGCGCGGCACCGGCTCGGCCGCCGGCCGCACGCGCAGCGCGCCGCCGTGCGCGAGCAGCAGCGATTCGATCACCTCCGCGCGGCTCGCGACCCACAGGCGCAGCGCCTCGTTCCACGCGAGCGGCGGCCCCGCGCGCAGTTCGGCGTAGTAGGGATAGGGATCGGCATGCGTGACGGCCGCGACGGGGTCGAGCGGCATGCCGTCGAAGGCGGAGGGCGTGGGGCTTGTGTTCATGCCGCGCAGTGTGCAATTGCCGCCGCCGCCACACTTCGGCCGCGAACGAAGTGTGGGATGCGGCGGCGTCTTAGGATCGGCGCATGGACACGAGCTCTTCTTCTTCCTCCAATGCCGACGTGCAGCTGGCCCGCCTGGCCGGTGCCATCGCCGAGCCCGCGCGCGCCCGCATGCTGAGCTGCCTGATGGACGGCCACGCGCGCACCGCGACCGAGCTGGCCACCGTGGCCGAGGTGGCCGCCTCCACCGCCAGCGCGCACCTCGCGCGCCTCAAGGAAGAGCGGCTGGTCGAGCTGCTCGTGCAGGGCAAGCACCGCTACTTCCGGCTGGCGGGCGACAACGTGGCGGCCGCGCTCGAAAGCCTGATGGTGGTGGCCGGCGCGCCGCGCACCGCGCAGTTCAAGCCCAGCACGCCGAGCCGCCTGCGCGCCGCGCGCACCTGCTACGACCACATGGCCGGCGCCGCCGGCGTCGCGCTGCACGACCGGCTGCACGCGCAAGGCTGGCTCAGCGGCCTGCAGAGCGGCTCGTACGAGCTCACGCCCGAAGGCGCCATCGCGCTGGAGAGCCTGGGCGTGGAGGTGGATGCGGTGCGCCGCTCGCGCCGGCGCTTTGCCTGCGCCTGCCTCGACTGGAGCGAGCGCCGCCCGCACCTGGGCGGCGCGCTCGGCGCGGCCTGGCTCCAGCTGTCGCTGCGCCGCGGCTGGGTGCGCCAGGAGCTCGACGGCCGCGCGCTTGCGCTCACGCCCAAGGCGCAGCGCGAGATGCCCGAGCTCTTTGCCTGAAGCGCGCGCTCAGGCCTTCAGCTTGAGCAGGTAGATCATCGGACCGGCCATCGCCAGGTCCAGCTCGAGGAAGCTCTCGAAATCCTTGCCCGCCATCCAGTACGCATCCCAGTTGTTGCGCTTGATGGTCTTCTGCCAGACATCGGCGTTGGTGGCGCGGTGCACCGCCTCGAGCAGCACGGCCCGGCGCTCCGCCGTCACCTTCTTGCCGGTGAGCACGCCGCGCCAGTTGGCCAGGTCGGCGTCCACGCCCTGCTCGCGCACCGACGGAATGCCCAGGAACGGCCGCTTCGACGACACGCCGATGGCGCGCAGCGTACCGTTGGAAAGACCCGCGCTGAACTCGCTGAAGCCCGAGATGCCCGCCACGGCCTTGCCGGTGGCAAGTGCTTCCACCACCTGCGCGCCGCCCGGGTAGGGCTGGTAGACCAGGCCCGCGGTGTTGCCGGCCACGCGGGCCAGCATGCCGGCGTACATGTGGTCCACGCCGCCGGCCGAGCCACCCGCGATGACCGCCTTGGCCGCATCGGTGCGCAGCTGGGCGATCAGATCCTTGGGCGTCTTGATCGGCGAATCGGCCTTCACGGCCACCACCTCGTAGTCGCTGGTGAGGCGCGCGACCGGCGCCACCTGCGCCATGGTGACAGCCGGCTTCTGCAGCGCCACCGCGCCGACCATGACCATGCCGCTCATCAGCAGGGTGTCGGGGTCGGCATCGTATTTCTCGACGTACTTTGCGAGGCCGATGGTGCCGCCCTTGCCGCCGATGTTCTCGTAGACCACATCGCCCGCCGCGCCCGAGGCCAGCAGCGCCGCGCCGAGCGCGCGGCCGGTCTGGTCCCAGCCGCCGCCTTCGTTGGCCGGAATCACGATGCGCAGCTTCGAAACGAGCTGCGGCTCGGCCGCGCCGGCCAGGCGAGGCCACAGCAGCGCAGGCCCGGCCCCGGCGGCAGCGGCCGCGCCCGCCATCCATGCATTGAAGTTGCGGCGAGAAAGCTTCCCGGGCGACGAGCGAGACATTTTGTTTCCGGTTGTGAGAAAGGTTGCCGGATGATGTCCGCGAAATGCGTCGCCCACCTACTTTCAAAAGTAGGTGAAAACCCTAGGTAAGCCCGGCGGTTACTGGAAGGCGACCTCCGCGAAGCTGCGCAGCTTGCGGCTGTGCAGCCGGGTCGAACCCTGCTCGCGCAGGATGTCGATGGCCCGCATGCCGATGCGCAGGTGCTGCTCCACGCGCTCGCGGTAGAAGTGGTTGGCCATGCCCGGCAGCTTGATCTCGCCGTGCAGCGGTTTGTCGCTCACGCACAACAAAGTGCCGTAGGGCACGCGAAAGCGGAAGCCGTTGGCCGCGATGGTGGCGCTTTCCATGTCGAGCGCCACGGCCCGGCTCTGGCTGAAGCGGCGCTGCGGCTGGTTGCCCGGCAGCAGCTCCCAGTTGCGGTTGTCGGTGCTCGCCACCGTGCCGGTGCGCATGATCTTCTTGAGGTCCGGGCCGGTGTAGCGCGTGACGTCGGCCACCGCTTTTTCCAGCGCGAGCTGGATTTCCGACAGCGCCGGAATCGGCACCCACAGCGGCAGTTCCTCGTCGAGCACGTGGTCCTCGCGCACATAGGCATGCGCCAGCACGTAGTCGCCGAGCTGCTGCGCGTTGCGCAGGCCCGCGCAGTGGCCCAGCATCATCCAGGCATGCGGGCGCAGCACGGCGATGTGGTCGGTGATGGTCTTGGCGTTGGCCGGGCCGACCCCGATGTTCACCATGCTGATGCCGCTGCAGTCCTCGCGCACCAGGTGGTAGGCCGGCATCTGCGGCAGGCGCGGCGGCGCCGTGCCCTGGCTGCCGTCGAGCAGGCCGCCGTAGTTGGTGCTGGCGCCCGCGGCCAGCCCGCGCCGGCGCGTGACCACGTTGCCGGGCTCGATGAAGGCCACGTACTCGCTCTTCTCGTCGGCCATGGCCTCGTGGCCCAGGCGCACGAACTCGTCGATATAGAACTGGTAGTTGGTGAACAGCACGAAATTCTGAAACCACTCGGGCGCGGTGCCGGTGTAGTGCCGCAGCCGGTGCAGCGAATAGTCCACGCGCGCGGCCGTGAAGAGCGACAGCGGCTGCGCCTCGCCCGCCAGCGCTTCGTAGGTGCCGTTGGCAATGCCGTCGTCCATCACGCCCAGGTCGGGCAGGTCGAACACGTCGCGCATCAGCGCGCGGCGCTCCTCGCTCATCGTGCCTTCGATGTGGTCGTTCTCGGCAAAGGAGAAGTGGATGGGGATCGGCTGCGTGCTGGTGCCCACCTCGATCTCGACCTGATGGTTCTCCAGCAGCAGGCGGAACTGGTCGAGGTAGTAGCGCGAGAACAGGTCGGGCCGCGTCAGCGTGGTCTCGTAGCGGCCCGGTCCGGCGACGAAGCCGTAGCTCAGCCCCGCGTTGGCCGGCGGCGTGTGGCGCGAGACGGTGTGCGTGTGCACCCGCACGAACGGGTAGCAGGCCCGCACCCGGCCCGGCAGCGCCTCCCCGGCCACGAAGCGCAGCATCGATTCGCGCAGGTGCGCGAGGCCCCCTTGGTAGATGGACTTGACCTGTTCGAGTGCGGCGGCGGCGTCGTTGAAGCGGGCGGGAGCGACGAAAGTGGGCATGTAGGGCATGACGGCATTGTGCAATGCCAATGCGGCGCCGGCATGCCCGCCCGCTGCGGCGCGGCGGCCGAACGGCTAACCTCGAAGCCTCCTGCAGACAACCAAGGAATCGAATCGATGAAAGTCGCAGTCATGGGCGCCGGCGCAGTCGGCTGCTACTACGGCGCCATGCTGGCGCGCGCGGGCCACGAGGTGGTGCTGATCGGCCGGCCTTGGCACGTGGAGGCCGTGCGCGCCCACGGGCTGCGGCTGGAGACGAAGACCTTCGACGAGCAGGTGCCGCTCGGCGCAAGCACCGAGCCGAATGCGGTGCAGGGCGCCCAGCTTGTGCTGTTCTGCGTGAAGTCCACCGACACCGAATCGGCCGCGGCGCAGATCGGGCCGCATCTGTCGCGCGATGCGCTGGTGCTCACGCTGCAGAACGGCGTCGACAACGACGAGCGCGTGCGCGCGGCGCTGCCGTCCAGCGAGGTGGCCGCCGCCGTGGTCTATGTCGCCACCGAGATGGCCGGCCCGGGCCACGTGAAGCACCACGGCCGCGGCGAGCTGGTGATCGCGCCTTCGCGCCACAGCGAGCAGGCGGCGCAGCAGCTGGTGGCCGCCGGCGTGCCCACGCATATTTCGGGCAACGTGCGCGGCTCGCTCTGGGCCAAGCTGGTGCTGAACTGCGCCTACAACGCGCTGTCGGCCGTGTCGCAACTGCCCTACGGCGAGCTCGTGAAGGCCACGGGCGTGGCCGAGGTGATCCGCGACGTGGTCGCCGAATGCCTGGCCGTGGCCAGGGCCGAGGGCGTCGAGATTCCAGGCGATACCGATGCGGCCGTCCGCGGCATCGCGCAGTCGATGCCCTCGCAGTATTCATCGACCGCGCAGGACCTCGCACGCGGCAAGCCCAGCGAGATCGACCACCTCAACGGCTTCGTCGTGCGCCGCGGCGAGGCGCTGGGCGTGCCCACGCCCGCCAACCGCGTGCTGTTCGTGATGGTGAAGCTGCTCGAGGGCAAGCAGCGCTAGCCTGGCATGGGTTCGCGCATAGTCACGAACTCTTCGGCCGCCGTCGGGTGGATGCCGATGGTGCTGTCGAACAGCGCCTTGGTCGCGCCCGCGCGCATCGCCACGGCAAAGCCCTGCACCACCTCGCCCGCATCGGCGCCCACCATGTGCAGGCCCACCACGCGGTCGCTGGCCTTGTCGACCACCAGCTTCATGAAGGTGCGCTCGGTGCGGCCCGACAGCGTGTGGCGCAGCGACTTGAATTCGCTCGAGAACACCGCCACGTCGCCGAACTTCGCGCGCGCGTCGAGCTCGGTGTAGCCGCAGGTGCCGATGTTGGGGTGCGTGAACACGGCTGTCGGAATGAACTCGTAGTCGAGCCGGCGCCGGCCCTTGCCGAACAGTTCGTCGACCACCACCATCGCCTCGGCCAGCGCCACCGGCGTGAGCTGCACGCGCGTGGACACGTCGCCCACCGCATGGATCGACGGCACCGAGCTGCGGTAGTGCGCATCGACCGCGATGGCGCCGCGCTCGTCGAGCTTCACGCCCGCCGCGTCCAGGCCGAGACCCTGGGTGTTGGGCACGCGGCCGGTTGCAAAGAGCACCGTGTCGGCTTCGATCTGCTGGCCGCGCGCGAGCGTGACCGTGAGCCCGTGCGCCCCGCGCGTGATCGAGGTGGCCTCGCAGTTCAGCCGCACGTCGACGCCCGCCTTGCCCATCTCGTTGGCCAGGAACTGCCGCACGTCGTCGTCGAAGCCGGTGAGCAGGTGCGCGCGGCGGTGCAGCTGCGTCACCTGGGCGCCCAGGCCGTTGAAGATCGATGCGAACTCGCAGGCGATGTAGCCGCCGCCCACCACCAGCAGGCGCTTGGGGAACGGGTCGAGGTCGAACATCGCATCGGAACTGGCGATGTGCTCGCGGCCCGGAAAGTCGGGCACGTAGGGCGTGCCGCCGGTGGCCACCAGCAGATGGCGCGCGGTGTGGCGCTTGCCGTCGACCTCGACCGTGTGGCCGTCGAGCAGCTGCGCCCAGCCGGTGACCAGCACCACGCCGGAATTCTTCAGCAGCGAGGCATAGACGCCGTTGAGCCGCTTGATTTCCTTCGCGCGCTGCGCCTTGAGATGCGCCCAGTCGAACTGCGGCGCCTGCGGCAGCTGCCAGCCGTAGCCCGCGGCTTCCTCGAAGGATTCGGCATAGCCGGCCGCGTAGCTGTAGAGCTTCTTCGGAATGCAGCCCACGTTGACGCAGGTGCCGCCAAGGTCGGCCGCCTCGGCCAGGCCCACGCGCACCCCCTGCTGGGCCGCCATGCGCGCGGCGCGCACGCCGCCGCTGCCGCCGCCGATGACGAAAAGATCGAAGTCGAATGTGGGCATGAAAAGACGCTCCTTGGCGGCGACTGTAGCCGCCGGCCGAGGGCGCCGCTTGCGGCGGGACTTGCGCGGAGCGATGGCGCCGTGCAAGCCCTGGAGGTTCAGCGCTGGTCCGGAGAGGTCATCAACCTGCGCCGGTCGTCGCCGCCGCGCTGGCCTGGCTGAAGCTGCGGCTGCTGCTGCGGTGAAGGCGGTGCAGGCGCGAAGCCGCGCTGCTGCTGGAGGGCGCGCACCTGCGCTTCCTGCGCCTGGCGCATCGCGTTCTGCTGGGCCTGCTGTTGCGCCTGCACGGCGCGTTGCTGCATCTCCTGCTGCTGGCGCAGCATCTGTTGCTGGGCCAATGCCTGCTGCTGCGCCGCGCGCTGTTGCTGCTGCATCTGCTGCATTTGTTGTTGCTGCTGCAGGGCTTGCGCCTGGGCGCGCTGCTGCGCCTCCTGCTGCTGCCGCAGCGCCTGTTGCTGCTGTTGCTGGACCTGCAACTGCTGCTGCTGCTGCTGCTGCTGCCGCTGCTGTTGCCACTGGTCATGCGCGCCGCGCTGCTGCCAATCCTGCTGCTGGCGCAAGCCCTGCTGGCGCTGCCATTCCATTTGCTGCTGCTGCTGTTGTTGCTGCATCGCCTGCACCTGCTGCGCCTGCTGCATCTGCCGGGTTCGCCGTGCCTGCTCGTAGCGCAGTTCCTGCTGTTCGCGCGCCATCAGCTGCGTCGGCGGCAGCGCAGCGGCCGGCCGGCCGAAGCCGCCGCCGAAGCCTTGCATCGGGACGCCCGGCGCCGGCGCCACCGGCACCCGCGCGAAGCGGTCGTCCGGCAGCCGCACCAGGTCGCGCCGGCCGAAGGGGCCGCGGCCGAAGCGGTCGGCCGGCAGCACGGTCACGGCGCCCGCCATCTGCTGGTTGGCATAGAAGCCGTTGCGCAGCTCGGCCTGGCGGTTGCGGTAGGCCGCCATGCGGTTCACCTGGTCGAGGTAGCGCTGGCTCGCGTCATAGCCGGGCCGCCATGCCTCGCCGGGGGCCAGCGGGAACCAGCCCACGCCGCTGCGGCCGTTGCCGATCTGCAAGGCGGCATTGGCGCCGCTGCCGCCCACGAAGCCCACCAGCGCGGGCGAGTACACGGGCCGTGCGGCCGGCCGCCCCGGCACCCAGGCCCAGCGCGGTCCCAGGCGCGCCCAGCGGCCATAGTGGAAGGGCGCAAAGCCCCAGGGCGCAGCGTCGACCCAGGTCAGGCCCCAGGGTGCGATGTTGACCCACTGGCCGTCGCGGTAGGGCGCCCAGTCGGCATCCACGTTGCGCGGGAACCAGACGTCGCCATAGTTCGGGTCGCTCTGCCAGTCGCCGTAGGCGTCGAGCTGCTGGTAGCCGACGACCTCGCGCGACACGTAGCGTGCGGAGATCGACTGGTCCTCGATGCGGTTGCGCTCGGCCACCCAGGCATCGAAGCTGCCGCTTTGCGCTGGTGCGCCGCCCACAGCGGCCAGGTTGCGGCCCGACACGGTGAGTTGCTGCCGCGCGCCCAGCGCTTGCGATTCGCCGTTCTCGCCATGCAGCGTGACATGGCCCGAAGCCACTGCGATCCAGGTGGTGCCGGCAGCTGGGTCGGCCGCCACGCGGTATTCGCCGGGCGCGTCGATCACGACTGCGAGGTTGCCGGTGTCCACCTCGACACGCTGGCCCGCCAGCTCGTCGCGCACGCGCAGCTGCAGGTTGCCTTGGTTCGCGGTGAGGCGCACGGTGTCGTCGTCGAGTTCGGAGAATTCGATGTGCGTCTGCCCGTCCATGCGCAGCGCCGCGGAGCCGATGTGGACTTCGGCGCGCGCATTGCGGTCGGTCCAGAGCCGGTCGCCGGTGGTGAGGGGGCGGTTGGGCTGCGCGTCGTACCAGCTGTCTTCGCCGGCGGGCGCGAAGCTCACGGTGCCCTGCTGCAGGTTCAGGCGCGCCACGCGTCCCGGCGGGTCCTGCTGCGCGCTGGCGGCCGCACCGAGGCACAGCAGCACGAGGCCGAGCAGCCATCGGTGCCATGGCCGGTGAAGATCGAGAAAGGCGGGGCGGTTCATGGTTTGTCTCCGGTTCCCGGGGGCGGATGAAAGCGGTGGATATGTAACGCGCGAGAATCCGCTGCCGCTGTCAGCGCATGTCCCCTGCTTGGTGAAGCGCGCGCACATTCGGCAACCGCTTGTAATCGAGGACTCGGCATGAAAAACAACAAGAACGCCTGTGCACCGGGCGAATTGCGCTACCCAAACCATAGCGCGGCGCAATGGACCGCGGCGCTCGCGTGCGCCGCCATGGCCATGGCCGCCGCGCCCGCGCACGCGCAGCTCGCGCGCAAGCCTTCCTACTACCAGCAGCAGAACAGCAACAAGTCCGCCCCGGAAGGCGCACAGCTTCCCGCGCGGCCGGCTGCGCCCGCCTCGCTGCCGGCGCTGCGCAGCCGCGGCGACTTCGACACGCTGGCCCGCGTCTACGACGCCGGCACGCCGATGCAGCTGGCCCACGTGCTGTTCGCCGTCGACCGCCGGGCCCGGCCCGTGCGCACCTACTACATCGACACGCCGCGCTACCAGCTGCATGTGCGCTTCGTGCGCGAGACCGGGCTCGCGCCGCGCGCGGGCAAGCGCGAGATCGACCGCAACTACCTCGTGCCGGACCGCCGCTTCCTGTTCGGCACGCTGAGCTGGCAGCAGAACATCGGCAGCTTCACCTACGAGTTCTGGGAAGGCGACCGGCTCACTCCCGCGCTGCTGCGCGAGGCCGATGCACAGGTGAAGGCCGGCTTCTTCGCGCCCGTGAAGTTCAAGACCAATTCCACGCTGCACGAACGCATCGCGAACGAGGCGGGCGTCGACTTCGTCAGCCAGGAGGCGCTGATCCGCGAGCAGCCCTACATGCCGATGAACCTGGGCACGGCCACGGGGCGCGTGCGCATCGTGGACGAGGCTTCCGGCGCGAATGCATTGAACGCGCTGCTGCCGGGCGACATCGCCGTGCTGCGCCAGGTGCCGATCGGCCTGCCGCCCGTGGCCGGCGTGCTGACCGAGCGGCCGTCCACGGCGCTCTCGCACGTCAACCTGCTCGCCAAGGGCTGGGGCATTCCCAACGCCTATGTGCGCGATGCCGCGGCCGTGCTGCGCGAGCACGCAGGGCAGTGGGTGGCGCTCAAGGTGGCGGCCTCGGGCTACCAGGTGCGCCGCCTCACGGCGGAAGAAATTGCCGCGCTGCCGCCGCGCGCAGCACGTGCGGCGGCCACCGGCGCACTGCCAGGCAGCGGCAAGGCCGCGAAGCCGGACCTGCGTGAAACCCGCCTGCTGCCGCTCGCGTCATTGCGCGCCCGCAACAGCGCGCAGTGCGGCGCCAAGGCCGCCAATCTCGGCGCCGTGCTGGCCGCGCGCATTCCAGGCACGACCGTGCCCGACGGCTTCTGCATTCCCTTTGCGCACTACGACCGCTTCATGCACGCGAACGGCCTGGCCGAGCGCATCGCGCGCATGCAGCAGCAGCCCGGCTTCGCGGGCGATCCGCAGGTCCGGCAGAAGGCGCTGGCGCAGTTGCAGGGCGAGATCGCGCAGTGGCCCGTCGATGCGGCCGATGCGGCGGCGTGGCGCGCCGCATGGCAGGCGCAGCTCGGCGGTGGCGGCGTGTTCGTGCGCAGCTCGTCCAACTCGGAAGACCTGCCGGGCTTCAGCGGCGCGGGGCTCTACACCACAGTGCCCAACGTCAAGACCGGCGACGCGCTCGAACTCGCGGTGAAGAAGGTCTGGGCCTCGGTGTTCAACCCCGAGGCCTGGGAGGCGCGCAGCGCCGCGGGCTTCGGCGCCGAGTCGGTGCTGATGGGCGTGTTCGTGCAGACGGCCATTGATGCCACCAGCGCCGGCGTGATGATCACGCGCGACCCCTTCGACGCCGGCCACCCGCACGTCACCTACATCTCGGCCAAGCGCGGCATCGGCATCCGCGTGGTGGAGGGGCGGCGCGTGGCCGAGCAGGTGATGTACTCGAGCTGGTCCAAGGCGATCCAGGTGCTGAGCCGCTCGGCCGAAGAAACCGCGCTGCAGCTGGACAAGGACGGCGGCGTGAAGGAAGTACCGGTGGAGGCCGGCCGCCACGTGCTGACCGACGATCTGGTGGTGCGGCTGGCCACCGTGGGGGCGGCGGTGAAGCGTGCGTTCAACGGCGTCGACCAGGACATCGAATGGGCCACCGTGGGCGAGCGCATCGTGCTGCTGCAGGCGCGGCCGTACGTGGAGCGGCGGCGCTGAGCGCCGGCCTTCGCCGGCCGGTTCCGCTCACAGTGCTGCCAGCGGCGCTTCATCCATACAGGTACTGCGGCAGCCACAGCGTCAGCCCCGGCCAGATGTACATGAACACCATGCACAGGATCACGATCAGCATGTAGGGCATCATCCCCGCGAAGATCTGGTTGAGCGTCACGTGCGGCGGCGACACGCCCTTCAGGTAGAAGGCCGACATCGCCACCGGCGGCGACAGGAACGCCGCCTGCAGGTTCACGAACACCAGCACGCCGAACAGCAGCGGGTCGATCTGGAAGTGCGCGAGCAGCGGCAGGAAGATGGGCACGAAGATCACGATGATCTCGGTCCATTCGAGCGGCCAGCCCAGGATGAAGATGATCGCCTGCGACAGCAGCAGGAACTGCAGCGGGCTCAAGTTCATGCCCAGCACCCATTCCTCGACGATGCGCTGGCCGCCCAGCAGCGCGAACACCGCCGAGAACAGCGCCGAGCCCACGAACAGCCAGCACACCATCGAGGTGGTCTTGAGCGTGAGGAACACGGCCTCCTTGGTCTTCTTGAAGTTCAGCGTGCCGGCCTGCCAAGCCATCAGGAAGGCGCCGGCCGCGCCCACCGCGGCCGACTCGGTGGCGGTCGTGATGCCGAACAGGATCACGCCCAGCACCACCAGCGTGAGCGTGGCCAGCGGCATCACCGACGACACCAGCATGCGCAGGATCTCGAACTGCTCCGCGTCCATGCGCCAGTAGTACCAGGCCAGCAGCGCGAGCGTGAAGAGGCTGGCCAGCAGGAAGCCGGTGTAGAAGGCCTCGGGCACGGCGGCGGTCTTCGGCGCATCGACCGCTTCGCCCAGCTGCTGCAGGCCGCTCTCGGCCGCCGCGGGCGCCGGGGCCTCGCTGCCGGGGGGCTCCTCGACGCCGCCCGGCGGCTCCTGCAGGCCGTCTTCCGCCGTGGGCTCCTTCGGTGCATCGGACGTCGGCGGTTCGGCCAGCCCGGTTCCGGACGACGAAGCTTCGGGCGGCGCCTGCTGCTGCTGCGCCACCGGCGCCTTGCCGCTGCTGCTGTTGTCCGCCTGCGAGTAGATCGCCACGTACCACCAGACCGACCCCAGAGTCGCGGCCGCGAGCGCCAGCGGCACCAGCGCGCTCAGCAGGCCGCGCAGCAACATCCACCAGGTGATGCGCACGCCCTCGGCCGCGCCGCGCAGCGCGCGCGCCGGCGACACCACGGCCGCCGCGAGCGCGGGCAGCATGCGCGGCGAATAGCTGGCCGCGATGTGCGCAACCCAGGGCGAGACGGGGGCGCGCTGCTGGTCGGCCGGCAGCTTGGGCGCGACCTTCGGCTGCAGCATGGCCCAGCCGATCACGTAGACCAGGTAGAGAAAGGCGAGGAAGAAGCCCGGGAACATCGCCGCCGCATAGAGCTTGACCACCGACTGCCCGGCCACGGCCGCGTACACGATGATCATCACCGAGGGCGGAATCAGGATGCCGAGCGTGCCGCCCGCCGTGATGACGCCGGCCGCCAGCCGCGTGTCGTAGCCGGCGTTGAGCATCGGCCGCATCGCGATCACGCCCATCAGCACCACCACCGCGCCGACCAGGCCGCTCGCGATGCCCCAGAAGGTGCAGACGATCAGCGTGGTCACCGCGAGCGATCCCGGCACGCGGCGGAAGGCCAGCTGCACGCTGTGGAACATCTTGTCGACCAGCGCGCCGCGCTCCATCACGTAGCCCATCAGCACGAACAGCGGGATCGACAGCAGCGTCTCGTTGGTCATGGCACCGAAGGCGCGCTGCACCATCAGGTCGAAGATCCTGTTGTCCAGCCAGTGCGCGGCGGGATCGTAGAAGGCGATGAAGCCGAAGAACATGCCCAGGCCCATCAGCGTGAACGCCGTGGGAAAGCCCAGCATGATCACGACCACGATCAGGCCGAGCATCGAGAGGCCGAGTGCGGGTTCGCTCACTGGGTGCCTCCCGTCGTGCCGCTCTTGCGCTGCTGCGCGGCCTGCTCGATGGCCTTGGCCTTGTCGATCACCTCGCGCTTGTCGGCCTCGTCGACGAGGGTGCTGCCGGCGAGCTGTTCGCCGACCACGTCCATTTCCTCCGCGTCCTTCAGGCGCGGCGCCCACGCGCCAGTCTTCAGGCACAGCGCGCAGCGCACCATCTCCGCAATGCCCTGCAGCAGCAGCACGGCGCCGGCCACCGGAATCACGAACTTGAAGGGGTAGAGCGGAATCGGGACGGCATTGAAGGTCTGCTCGCGCATGGCGAGCGATTCGCCGAAGTAGGTCCAGCCCGACCAGGTGAGCGCCACCACGCCGGGCAGGAAGAAGAGGATGAACAGCACGAGGTCGAGCGCGGCCTGCGTGCGCGGCTTCATGCTGCCGTAGAGGAAGTCGCCGCGCACGTGGCCGGCCTGCGAGAGCGTGTAGGCGCCGCCCATCATGAACAGGGTGCCGTAGAGCATGTTGTTGGCATCGAAGATCCAGGCAGTGGGCGCGTTGAGCGCATAGCGCTTGAAGACCTCGCCGCACACCAGCAGCATCAGCGCCACGATGAGCCACGAGAAGGTCTTGCCCACGACCATGCTGAACCGGTCGACGGCGTGGAGAAAGCGTTGGATGGTCATGGCGAGATGGACGGGGACCGTTCGTGAAGCACCGTGGAGCCGGCCTTGCCGGTCCACAGGTGCTGTCGTCCCCTGGCAGGGAGTTGGCGAAGCGACACGAAGCGCGCGCAGACCGAGGGGTCAGCTCTTCTTCTTGCCGAAGTAGTGCGCGTAGGCCATCTTGAAGTCCACCCCGTAGTCGTTCTGCCATTGCAGCGCGCGTTCGGCGAAGATGCGCTGCGAATCCAGCACCTTCTTGAACAACGGGTTCTCCGCGGCTTTCTTCTCGATGGTCTTGTCCCATGCCGCGAGCTGTGCGCGCAGCACCGCATCGGGCGTCTTGTAGAACTTGATGCCGGCCTTCTTCATGTCGGCATAGTCCTGCGAGTTGCGCTGCACGGCCTTCCAGCTCATGTCGGCGCTCGCGGCCTGCACGGCGTAGTCGATGATGGAGCGCAGCTCCTGCGGCAGCGCGCTGTACTTGCCCTTGTTGAACAGCACCTCGAACTGCTCGCCCGACTGGTGGAAGCTTTGCAGCATGCAGTTCTTCACCACGTCGGGAAAGCCGAGCACGCGGTCACTCGACGCGTTGTTGAACTCGGCCGCATCGATCAGCCCGCGGTCCAGCGCGGGCACGATCTCGCTGCCGGGCAGCGGGTTCACCGCCGTGCCCATCTCGGTGAACATGTCCACCGCGAGCCCCACGGTGCGGAACTTGAGGCCCTTCATGTCCTCCACCTTGGCCACCGGCTTCTTGAACCAGCCCAGCGGCTGCGTGGGCATGGGGCCGTAGAGGTACGACACCACCTCCATGTTCAGGCTCTTGTAGATCTCGTCGAGCAGCGCCTTGCCGCCGCCGTAGTTGTGCCAGGCCAGCACCGTGTTGGCGTCCATGCCGAAGCCCGGCCCCGAACCCCACAGCGCGAGCGCCGAGTTCTTGCCGTAGTGGTAGGCGACCACGCCATGGCCGCCGTCCAGCGTGCCCTTGTTCACCGCCTCGAGCAGCTGAAAGGCCGGGACCACCGCGCCCGAGGGCAGCACCTCGATCTTCAGGCGGCCGCCCGCCATGTCATTGACCTTCTTCGCGAAGTCCTGCGCATATTCGTGGAAGATGTCCTTGGCTGGCCAGGTGCTCTGGAAGCGCAGCGAGGTGGTCTGGGCCATGCTGACCATCGGCGCCGACATGGCGCCTGCGGCCACGGCCGCGCCCTTGAGCAGGCTGCGGCGGCGGGGCGATTTGCTGTCTGTCATGTTGTCTCTCTCCGTACAAGTTCTGATGACAAGGAAACCCTGCCCGCCTCTTGGCGTTATCGTGTGGCAGGCCCAAGCCGCATCTTTGGCGCGCAGGAAAACGCGACAAACAGGGTTTTCACGAACTGGTGAAAAATTCCGTCATCCGGCGAGGGCGCCGGGCAACGAAAGAAGACCGCTGCCCTTGAAGTAACCCTATCGATTGGAAGGACGAGAAAGAGATGACCGAACCCGTTGGTGAAAAAGGCTATGCCGGCGACGTGACGCCCGAGCAGGCCGCGCAGTGGATGGCGAGTGGCGAGGCGGTCCTGGTCGACGTGCGCACCGATGCCGAGCGCGAATGGGTCGGCTACGTGCCCGGCGCCGTGCCGCTGGCCTGGAAGCAGTGGCCGGGCATGGCGCTCAACCCGGCCTTCGACGGCGGCATCCGTGCCGCGGGCGAAGACGGCAACAAGAAGCTGGTGCTGCTGTGCCGCAGCGGCGTGCGCTCCATCGCCGCCGCCCGGCGCGCCACCGAACTGGGCCTGGAGGCCTACAACATCCTCGAAGGTTTCGAGGGCAATCCGGACGAGAGCGGCCACCGCGGGCAGATCGGCGGCTGGCGCAAGCGCGGGCTGCCTTGGAAGCAGAACTAGGTTCGGGTTCGGGCTTTGTTCAGGGCGCGCTCCCGCCGACGGGGTACCTTGCTCCGCGAATGTCCTCCGGCCTTCGGCCTCCCCCTTAATTTCGCTGCGCAAGGCACCCCATCAGCGGGAGCGTGATCAGAGCACTGGTTGATCAGCGGTACACCACGAGCGTGCCCAGTGCACAGGGCGTCGGGTGCTCCCCGCAGCGAAATAAAGGAGGAGCCGAAGGCGGGGGACATTCGCGGAGGGGAGTACCCGGTGGCCTGTGCACGCACCCTGAACAACAGCGCCAAACAAAACCACCCAATAAAAAAGCCCACTGAAACCAGTGGGCCCTTCGCGTTGCAGCCACGAGCGAATCAGCTCACAGCGCCGGAATGCGCAGCTTCTGCCCCGGATAGATCTTGTCCGGATGGCTCAGCATCGGCTTGTTCGCCTCGAAGATCGCGTTGTACTTGTTGGCGTCGCCGTAGTACTTCTTGGAGATGGCCGACAGCGTGTCGCCCTTCACCACGTCGTGGTACTGCGCCGGCGGGGCGGGCGGTGCGACCAGGTTGTTGTCGACGCTCGTCACGTTCGCCACGTTGCCCGCGGCCAGCGCGGCTTTTTCGCTGGCTTCCTGCGAAGGCGCCTGGCCGGCCAGCGTCACCACGCCGCTGCTCGCGGTGTAGGTCACTTCCAGGCCCGTGAGGCCGAGATTCTGCGTCTCGATGTAGGTCTTGATGGCGGCCGCGGCCTTGGCGTTGGCGTCCGGCTCGGCCGCCTGCGCCGACGATCCGCCGAACAGCTTCTCGCCGGCTTCCTTGATGAAACTAAGCAAACCCATGGTTCTCTCCTTGCGCCTTGGTTGAGGGGAATCGCGAATGTAGCGGCGAAACCGGGCACGGCCGCGTAGGTCCGCGCCGCGTGTGTCAACGATGCGCCAGCATCCGCGACAACAAAGTCGCAATAATCCCGCCCATGGCATCCCCCTTCCTCGCGATCGACATCGGCAATACCCGCCTCAAATGGGCGCTCTACGATGCGGCGCATCCGGGGGCCGCGCTGCAGGCGCATGGGGCGGAGTTCCTCGACCACATCGAGCGGCTGGCCGACGGCCCCTGGGCCGACCTGCCCGCGCCCGGCTCCATGCTCGGCTGCGTGGTGGCCGGCGACGCGGTGCGCCGCCGCGCCGAGGAGCAGATCGTCGAGCGCTTCGACTGCGCGCCGCGCTGGGTGGTGTCGAGCGCGGCCGAGGCCGGCATCGTCAATGGCTACGACCATCCCACGCGGCTGGGCGCCGACCGCTGGGTGGCGATGATCGGCGCGCGCCACCGGATGCTGGACGCGGGGCCGGCGCGGCCGATGGTGGTGGTGATGATCGGCACCGCCGTGACGGTCGAGGCCATCGATGCCGGCGGCAAGTTCCTGGGCGGACTGATCCTGCCGGGCCACGGCATCATGCTGCGCGCGCTGGAGTCGGGCACCGCGGGGCTGCACGTGCCGACCGGCGAGGTGCGCGAATTCCCCACCAACACCAGCGACGCGCTCACCAGCGGGGGTACCTATGCCATTGCCGGTGCAGTCGAGCGCATGGTGC
This sequence comes from Variovorax sp. V116, assembly GCF_041154435.1. Taxonomy (NCBI): domain Bacteria; kingdom Pseudomonadati; phylum Pseudomonadota; class Betaproteobacteria; order Burkholderiales; family Comamonadaceae; genus Variovorax; species Variovorax sp. V116. The sequence goes on along the minus strand of NZ_AP028661.1, from coordinate 5,137,981 downwards.
AGCACGTGCGCTCGCACTGCGGCGCCGAGCCGGCCTGCTACATGACCGGCGGCGCGGGCTGGAAGATGGCGCCCGTGATGAACGGGCATTTCGAACTGGTCGAGAGCCTGATCATGGACGGCCTGCTGGTGATCGCCCAGGCGCGGGGCTGACCCCATCCAGGGCCTAGGTCAGGGCCGCATCAGCGCCTCGGCCACGGCCTGGAAGGCCGGCAGCGTGAGCGGATCGTTGCCCGCACTGGCCGCCACCGGGTGCGCGGCATAGCGCACGATCACCATTTCCGCCTTCGGATCGACATAGATGCTCTGGCCGTGGATGCCGCGCGCCATGTAGGCGCCGTGCGGGTTGTGCGTGACCCACCACATGTTGCGGTACGACCAGCCCGGCAGCAGCGCGTAGCCGGCCTTGGCGAACTTGGCCGGGTCGGCGCCGCGCGCGATGTCCTCGACCACCGCCTTGGGAATGGCCTGCTGCCCGTTGGGCGCGCGGCCGCCGTTGCGCATGGTCTCGCCGAAGCGCGCGAGGTCGCGCAGCACGGTGTTGAGGCCGCCGCCGCCCGACTCGGTGCCGATGCGGTCGACCATGAAGTAAGCGTCCTGCTCGGCGCCGATGCGGCGCCAGATCTTCTCGCTCAGCAGGTCGGCCAGCGACTGGCCGCTGGCGCGGCGCAGGATCCAGGCGAGCACCTCGGCGTTCACCGTCTTGTAGGCAAAGGCGGCGTCGTGCGCGCCTTCCTTCTTCAGCGTGGCGAGAAATTCGTAGAAGGACTTCGGGCCCGTGTAGTTCGGGCCTTGCGCCAGCATGCCGCCGGCGCGCGCATAGTCCCAGATCTCGGCCTTCGGGTCGGCGTAGTTCTCGGAGTAGTGCACGCCGATGGTCATGTCCATCACCTGGCGCACCGTGGCGTCGCCATAGGCCGTGTCCTTGAGCTCGGGCAGGTAGCGCGTGACCGGCGCCGACGGGTCGAGCCTGCCCTCGTCCGCGAGGATGGCCGCCAGCGTGCCGACAAAGGACTTGGTGACCGACATCGCAATGTGCGGCCGCTCGGGCGTGAGCGCGCCGAAGTACTTTTCGTAGACCACGCGGCCGCGGTGCAGCACCAGGATGCCGTCGGTGTAGGTGCGCGGGATCATCTGGCCGAAGCTCAGCGTCTCCTCGCTGCCCAGCGGCTTGAAGGTCACGGCCTCGAGGTCGCTGCGCGGCGCGGCCGGCAGGGGGCTCGGCACGCCGCTGCCGCGCCACACATTGGCCGTGGGCACGGTTTCGCGCACATGCGAGAAGCTCCAGCGCGTGCGCGGAAACACGCCGCCCGCCGGATCGTCGAAGGTGATGAGCCTGTCGGGCGGGGGCGGAAAGCCCTTCATCCAGCCCATGGCCTCGACCGAGGTGGCCGCGGGATCGGGAGGGGAGGCGGCGGGCGCCTGGGCCAGGGAGGTGGTGGTGTTCACGGCGAGCAGTGCGAAGACGGCGGCGAGCGCCGTGCGTTTGAAGTGGATCGTCATCATCGTCGGGGTCTCAGCGGCCGCTGAAGCGCGCGGGCCGGCGCTCGACAAAGGAGCGCACGCCTTCGGCCGCGTCCTCGCTGTTCGAGAGGTGCTTCTGCGTCTCGATGAATTCCGACACGGCTGCGAGCGGTCCCTGTTCGACGGCCTTGATCACGTTGAGCCGGGTCGCCACCACCGCCAGCGGGGCCTGCGCCGCGATGCGCTGCGCAATGGCCAGCGCCACGTCGAGCTCCTGCCCGGCCGGCACCACCTTCTGCACGAAGTTCAGGCGATAGGCTTCGGCGCTGTCGAACTCGTCGGCCGTCAGCAGGTGCAGCATGGCGTTGCCCACGCCCGCGCGCTCGGCCATGCGCAGCGTGGCGCCGCCCGTGGCCATGATGCCGCGCTGCACTTCCATCTGCGAGAAGCGGCAGTTGTCGGCCGCCACCACGATGTCGGCACCCAGCATCAGCTCGATGCCCACCGTGAAGCAGATGCCCTTGACCGCCGCCACCATCGGCTTGGTGCGGCGGCGGTAGCCGGGCAGGCCGAAATCATGCGGCTCCACCAGGCCCGCCGGCACCGCCTTCTCGCCGCGCTTCATGTACTCGGTGACCGCCGGCAGGTCGAGCCCGGCCGTGAAGTGGTCGCCGAAGGCATGCAGCACGCCCACGCGCAGTTCGGGGTCGTCGTCCAGCCGGGTGTAGGCCTCGGCCAGTTGCCGGAACATCGGCGGCGTCCAGCCGTTGCGCTTGGCCGGGCGGTTGATGCCGATCAAGAGCACGTGGCCGATCACCTGGGTGTCGATGCAGCCTTCTGCCGGTGGGGTGGTGGGGGTGGCGGTCATGGCGTTTGTCTCCTTGTTTTTGTTGGACGCCGGATCAGTACGTGTAGACGCCGCGGCCCGTCTTGCGGCCCAGCTGGCCCGCCGCGACCATCTCCTTCAGCAGCGGGCACGGCCGGTACTTGGAGTCGCCGAACTGCTCGAGGTACACCTCCATCACGGCCAGGCACACGTCCAGGCCGATCATGTCGGCCAGCGCCAGCGGGCCGATCGGCTGGTTGCAGCCCAGCTTCATGCCGGCGTCGATGTCCTCGGCCGTGGCGATGCCTTCGGACAGCACGAAAAAAGCCTCGTTGATCATCGGCACCAGGATGCGGTTGACCACGAAGCCCGGCGCGTTCTTCACCGTGATGGGCGACTTGCCCAGCTTCTCGGCGAGCGCCTTGACGGCATCGTGCGTGGCGTCGCTCGTGAGATAGCCGCGGATCAGCTCCACCAGTGCCATCATCGGCACCGGGTTGAAGAAGTGCATGCCGATGAAGCGGTCGGGGCGCGAGGTGGCGGCTGCGAGCTGCGTGATCGAGATCGACGAGGTGTTGGAGGCGATGATCACCTCGGGCGCCACCAGTTCGTCGACCTGCTTCAGGATCTTGAGCTTGAGTGCGTGGTTTTCGGTGGCGGCCTCGATCACCAGCTGCGCGCCCTTCAGGTCGTTGTAATCGGTCGAGCCCTTGATCAGCGCAAGCGCGGCGGCCTTCTGCCCGGCCGTGAGCTTTTCCTTCTTGATCAGGCGGTCCAGGCTGCCCGAGACGGTGGCCAGGCCCTTGTCGACCGCCGCCTGGGCGACATCGATCATCACCACGTTGACGCCCGACACCGCGCAGGCCTGCGCAATGCCGTTGCCCATTGTTCCGGCGCCGATGATGCCGACGGTCTGAATCGTCATGAGAAAACTCCTTGAAGAATAAAAGCGGAAAAAAAGCGAGCGGGTGGACGCGCCACCGCGGCAGGAGATCGATTGTGAAGCAGCCCCGCCGGCGCGCCGTTGCCGCGCGTGACACGGGCGGTGCGCGGGTGGCTTACAGTGCGGCGATTGCTTTTTCCTCCCTCTTTTCCGACTCCGACCATGACCACCCTCGGCACTCCTCTTTCCCCCTCGGCCACCCGCGTGATGCTGCTGGGCTCCGGCGAACTCGGCAAGGAGGTGCTGATTGCGCTGCAGCGCCTGGGCGTGGAGACCATCGCGGTCGACCGCTACGAGAACGCGCCCGGCCAGCAGGTGGCCCACCATGCGCGCACCATCACCATGAGCGACCCCGAGCAGCTCAAGGCGCTGATCGAGGCCGAGAAGCCCACGCTGGTGGTGCCCGAGATCGAGGCCATCGCCACGCCGATGCTGCAGCAGCTCGAAGACGCCGGCGTGGTGCGCGTGATTCCCACGGCCCGCGCCGCCCGCCTCACGATGGACCGCGAAGGCATCCGCCGCCTGGCCGCCGAGACGCTGGGCGTGCCCACCAGCCCCTACAAGTTCTGCGACTCGCTGGCCGAGCTGCAGGCGGCCATCGACGCCGGCATCGGCTACCCCTGCATCGTCAAGCCCGTGATGAGCAGCTCCGGCAAGGGCCAGAGCAAGATCGACGGCCCGGCCGACGTGCAGAAGGCCTGGGACTACGCCATGGCCGGCGGCCGCGTGAGCCACGGCCGCGTGATCGTCGAAGGCTTCATCGACTTCGACTACGAGATCACGCTGCTGACCGTGCGTGCCAAGGACGCGGCCGGCGCGGTGCAGACCCGGTTCTGCGAACCCATCGGCCATGTGCAGGTGAGCGGCGACTACGTCGAAAGCTGGCAGCCGCACCCCATGGCGCCGGCCGCGCTGCAGAAGGCGCAGCAGATTGCCGAGGCCGTCACGTCCGACCTCGGCGGCCAGGGCCTGTTCGGCGTCGAGCTGTTCGTGAAGGGCGACGAGGTCTGGTTCAGCGAAGTGAGCCCGCGTCCGCACGACACCGGCATGGTGACCATGGCCACGCAATGGCAGAACGAGTTCGAGCTGCATGCGCGCGCCATCCTCGGCCTGCCGGTGGACACCTCGCTCAAGAGCCCGGGCGCGAGCGCGGTGATCTATGGCGGCGTCGATGCCACCGGCATTGCCTTCGACGGCGTGGCCGAGGCGCTGCGGGTGCCCGGCAGCGACATCCGCCTGTTCGGCAAGCCCGAGAGCTTTGCCAAGCGCCGCATGGGCGTGGCGCTGGTGCATGCGGCCGACACCGGCACGGCCCGCAGGTTTGCCAAGGATGCCGCCTCGCGCGTGAAGCCGCGCAAGGCTTAGCCAGTTTTCGCAAGCCGCGCCAGGGCGGCGCGGGCATGGTCGGACCGATCCACCGGAGACACCATGCTGCATCCCCAGGCGCGCACCTTGCTCGACTTCATCGAGGCGCGCGGCATCCCGCCGACCCACACGCTTTCGCCGGCCGAGGCGCGCGCCTTCTATCGCGAGCGCCGCACCACCACCCAACCCGAGGCCCCGCCGGTCGCCGAAGTCCGCGAGCTGAACGCCGACGGGCCGCACGGCACCATCCCGGTGCGCCTCTACCGCCCGCTGGGCTCCACGCCCGGTGCCGCGCTGCCGGTGCTCGTGTACTTCCACGGCGGCGGCTGGGTCATCGGCGACCTCGACACGCATGACGTGCTGTGCCGCTCGCTCGCCAACGGCGCGGGCTGCGCGGTCGTGTCGGTCGACTACCGCATGGGGCCTGAGCACCGCTTCCCGGCCGCGGTCGACGACGTGCTGGCCGCCACCCGCTGGGTGCGCCGCGAGGCCGCCTCGCTCGGCCTCGATGCCGGCCGCCTCGCGGTGGGCGGCGACAGCGCGGGCGGCAACCTCGCGGCGGTGGCGGCCATTGCGGCGCGCGATGCCGGCGACCTGCCCATCGCCTTCCAGCTGCTGATCTATCCGGCCACCGACATGCGCCGCGGCCATCCCTCGCACCAGGCCAACGGCCAGGGCTACCTCCTGACCCGCGACACGATGGCCTACTTCCACGACCACTACATCGACGACCCCCTGCACGACCTCGACTGGCGCGCGTCGCCGCTGCTGCATGCCGATCTCTCCCGCCTGCCGCCCGCGCTGGTGCTCACGGCCGGCTACGACCCGCTGCGCGACGAAGGCATGGCCTACGCCGAGGCATTGACCGCCGCCGGCAACCGCGCCGCGTACGTCTGCTTCGAGCGCCAGATCCACGGCTTCATCACCATGGGCAAGGTGCTCGACGAGGCCGATACGGCCATCGCGCTGTGCTGCGCCGAGCTTCGCCGCGCGCTCGCCTAGGGAAAGTCCCCGCGCAAATGCACGCCGCGCAGCCGGCCCCCGCCGCTACGATCCAGCCAACGCAACGCCGGCCCCAGGCCGGCGGCGGCCCGATGCAGGAGACAGACACCATGCAGCGAACGAAGACGGCGCCGCCCGAAAGCGGCGGCGCGCAGCGCGGGGAGCGCCTGATGTGGCTCACGCACCAGCGCGTGTTCTACGCCGGGCTGCTCGGGGCCGCGGCCGAGCGCACGATGGGCGGGCACGGCGTGTACGTGTCGCCCGCGGGCGCGCCGCCGAACCGCCTGTGCATCGGCGGCGGCGCCTGGCAGACGGGCGAACTGCTGGTGGTGCCGCCGCAGGTGCCGCACCGCGTGGAAAGCGCGCATCCGCTCATCTTCAACCTGCTGATCGAATCGGAGTCGGTCGATCCCGCCCGCATGCCGGCCTTCATGCAGCACTGCGGTCCGGTCGATGCGCCAGCCTTCGTGCGGCGCATGCACGATGCCCATGCGCACCTGCTTGCCGCGTCGGGCCGCGGCATGAATTTCGAGGGCTTCGATTTCGATGCGCTGTTCTTCGGCGAGCCGCTGGCGCCGCGCGCGCTCGATGCGCGCATCCGCAAGGTGATCGACGCCATCAACGCCGACCCGGCCGCACCCGCCTCGGCCGAAGACTGCGCGGCCTCGGTGCATCTTTCCTTCTCGCGCTTCCTGCATCTGTTCAAGCAGGAAACCGGCATGGCGTTCCGCGCCTTCCGCGCCTGGAAGCGCGCGCGCAGCCTGCTGCGCTACGTGCGCCAGGCCGGCACGCTGACCGACATCGCGCTGGACACCGGCTACCCCGATTCGACGCACTTCAGCCACTCGATCCGCCAGGTCTACGGCCTGAAGCCCAGCGACATCCTGGCGGGTTCCCGCCGCCTCGCGCTGCACGACGCGGCCGGCGGCTTCAGGCACTAGCCGCAAGAAGAGGCCCCATGCAGATCCTCCAACTCCTGCTGTCGGGCATTGCGCAAGGTTGCATCTACGGGCTGATCGCGCTGGGCTTCGTGCTGATCTACAAGGCCACCGAAACCGTGAGCTTCGCGCAGGGCGACCTGATGATGCTCGGCGCCTTCGGTGCGTTTGCCGGCATGTCGCTGCTCGGCCTGCCGTTCTGGCTCGCGGCCCTGCTGGCGGTGGTGGCGATGGCGGCCTTCGGCGTGCTGCTAGAGCTGGTGGTGATCCGCCCGATCCTCGGCCAGCCGCAGTTCTCCATCGTGATGCTGACCATCGGCATCGCCTACGTGGCGCGCGGGCTCATCACCATGGTGCCGGGCATCGGTACCGACACCCACACGCTGCCCGTGCCCTACAAGGACCAGATCTGGAAGCTGGGCGAACTGGTGGTCAACCTCGAACAGCTCGCGATCATCGTTGCCACGGCCATCCTCTGCGCCCTGCTGTTCGCGATGTTCCGCTATAGCAAGCTCGGCATCGCGATGCAGGCCTCGTCGCAGAACCAGCTCGCGGCGTACTACATGGGCATTCCGGTGAAGCGCCTGAACGGATTGGTGTGGGGGCTCGCGGCGGCGGTCGCGGCCATTGCCGGCATGCTGCTCGCGCCCATCACCTTCGTGCACGCCAACATGGGCTTCATCGGGCTCAAGGCCTTTCCGGCCGCGGTGGTGGGCGGCTTCGGCAGCCTGCCGGGCGCGATCGTCGGCGGGCTGGTGATCGGCATCGTCGAATCGTTCGCGGGCTTCTACCTGCCCGACGGCTTCAAGGACACGGCCCCGTACATCGTGGTGCTGCTGATGCTGATGATCAAGCCCAACGGATTGTTCGGCGAGAAGCTGCGAAAAAAAGTCTAGAAGCATGTGCCCCCACGCTCGTCACTTCGTGTACTCGCTGCCCCCCGAGGGTGCGCAGGTCCGCCTTGGGGCGGCCCGGCGACGGACCTGATTCATGCGCTTCATCTTCAAGACCAGCTACGACCAGGACATCCGCCTCGCGCGGCACGGCGGCCATGTGTTCTGGTATGGCCTGCTCGCCGCGTTCCTCGTCGTCGCACCCTGGGCGATCGACGAGTACTGGCTCGCGCAGCTGACCTTCGTGCTGATCTACGGCATCGTCGGCCTGGGCCTGATGCTGCTGGCGGGCTTCACGGGGCAGTTCTCGATCGGGCACGCGGCGTTCCTTGGCGCGGGTGCCTACACGCAGGGCGTGCTGACGAACCTGGGTGTGCCGTTTCCGATGGCGCTGCTCGCGGCCGCGGCGCTGTCGGCGGCGGTGGGCGTGGTGGTCGCGCTGCCGGCCCTGCGCGTGAAGGGCATCTACCTGGGCATCGCCACGCTGTCGTTCGGCTTCATCGTGGAGGAAGTGTTCGCGCGCTGGGAGAGCGTGACGGGCGGCAACGCGGGGCTGCATGTGAAGCCGCCGCAGCTCTTCGGCTGGTCGCTCGGGTCGGGCAACGGCTTCTACTTTCTGTGCCTGGTGGTGGCGGTGCTCAGCACGCTCGGCATCCTGAACCTGCTGCGCTCGCCGACCGGCCGCGCCTTCGTCGCGATCCGCGATTCGGAGATCTCGGCGCAGAGCATGGGCATTCACCTGGCGCGCTACAAGACGATGTCGTTCGCGATCTCGGCCGCGCTCGCGGGGCTGGGCGGCGCACTGTATGCGCACAAGCTGAGCTTCATCTCGCCGGACCAGTTCAACATCCTGCAGTCGATCGACCTGCTGCTGATGGTGGTGATCGGCGGCCTGGGCTCGGTGCATGGCGCGTTCCTGGGCGCGATCTTCCTGATTGCGATGCCGCAGCTGATCTCGATGGGCAAAGACTGGCTGCCGGCCGTGGTCGGCCAGGCACCGGGGCTGCAGGGGCTGGTGTACGGCGTGGTGCTGATCGCGTTCGTGCTGTTCGAGCCGCTGGGGCTGTATGGCCGCTGGCTCAAGATCCGCACCTGGCTGCAGCTCTTCCCGTTCTACCGCAAGGGCCTGTTCAAGCGGCAGAAGTCGTTCACCAAGTCGGATCGCCTGAGATGACGAGCAGCAGCAGCGGCGACGTTCTTCTTTCGGCCAAGGACCTGAGCGTGCGCTTCGGCGGCGTGCTCGCGGTCAACAAGGTGAGCTTCGACGTGCGCCGCGGCGAGGTGTTCACGCTGATCGGCCCGAACGGCGCGGGCAAGACGACGGTGTTCAACCTGATCAGCCGGATCTACACGCCGACGATGGGCGAGATCACGTGGCATGGCGAGGCCGCGGGGCCCTTGGCGCTGACGCAGCAGGCACCGCACGCGATTGCGGCACTGGGCATTGCGCGCACCTTCCAGAACATCGAGCTGTTCGAACACGCGACGGTGCTGCACAACCTGCTGATCGGCCGCCACACGCACCGGCAGACGGGGTTCTGGAGCGAGGTGTTCTTCACGCCCGCCACGCGGCGTGCGGAGATTGCGGCGCGCGAGAAGGCGGAGCAGGTGATCGACCTGCTGGACCTGCAGCATCATCGCGACTCGATGGTGGCCGGCTTGCCGTATGGCGTGCGCAAGGTGGTGGAGCTCGCGCGTGCGCTGTGCACCGAGCCGAAGCTGCTGCTGCTCGACGAGCCTTCTTCAGGGCTCAACGTCGAAGAGACGGCGGACATGGCGTTCTGGATCCAGGACATCCAGCATGAACTGGGCGTTTCGGTGCTGATGGTCGAGCACGACATGTCTTTGGTGTCGAAGGTGTCGGACCGCGTGCTGGCCATGAACATGGGCGAAGTCTTGGCCACCGGTACGCCGCGCGAGGTGCAGGCGGATGCGCGTGTTGTCGAGGCCTATCTTGGGACTGTGGATGACGTGAGCAGCTTGAGGAGGGTGGCGGCGTGAATGTCTTGTTCGCTGCTTCGTTGGAGACGCCCGGTATGCGGTGCGGCGCGGTCGCCCCCACTATGCCGGCCCTTCGGGCTCCCTTCCGGTGCTCGCCTTCCGCGGGGTCTCGCCCAAACTCGCTTCGCTCAAACAAGGGCGAGCCCTTATCCGCGGAAAGCTGCGCTCCTCAGCGGCACAGAGGGGGCGCCCGCCCCGCACCGCACACCGGGCTCGAGCGGAGGTGGAACCACCCTGAGCGTGCCCACGGCGTTGGGGCCCATGCCCCGGGCGGGCCGTTGAGGCACCGCCGAGCAGCGGAGCGACAAGCGGATCAGGGCTCGCAGCTGTTTGATCGAAGCGAGTTCTGCGAGACCCCGCTTGGCGTGAGCAGCGCAGGGAAGCCCGAAGGGCCGGTGACGTCGGCCCGCCCGGGGCATGGGCCCCAACGCCGCTCCCCGCCCTTGTCGAAAACTCGAGGGACAACGAAGTGACCGACGTCGTCCTCCAGTTGCTCAACGTCGAAAGCGCCTACGGCCCCATCAAGGCCATCCGTGGCGTGAGCCTGAAGGTCAGGCAGGGCGAAATAGTGACCGTCCTGGGTTCGAACGGCGCAGGAAAAACAACCATCCTCAAAACGATCTCCGGAATCATCGACCCGAGAAAAGGCAGCATCGAATTCCAGGGCAAGGACATCACCGCCAAGGACCCGGCCCACATCGTCCAGCAGGGCCTGAGCCATGTGCCCGAAGGCCGCGAGGTGTTCCCGCTGCTGTCGGTGAAGGACAACCTGCTGATGGGCGCCTACACCCGCAAGGACCGCGACGGCGTGGCGCGCGACATGGAAAGCGTCTATGCCTACTTTCCGATCCTGCGCGAGCGCGCCACGCAGGATGCGGGCCTGCTCTCGGGCGGCCAGCAGCAGATGCTCGCCATCTCGCGCGCCATCATGGCCGCGCCGCATCTCATCCTGCTCGACGAACCCAGCCTCGGCCTCAGCCCCAAGCTGACGAAGGAGATCTTCGAGATCGTCGTGCGCATCAACCGCGAACGCGGCACCACCATCCTGCTGGTCGAGCAGAACGCCAACATGGCGCTCAACGCCTCCGACCACGGCTACGTGCTCGAGAACGGCCGCATCGTCATGGAAGACACCTGCGAACGCCTGCGCGAGAAGGAAGACATCAAGGAGTTCTATCTCGGCGTCAAGGACGACGGCGTGCGCGGCGAGCGGCGCTGGAAAAAGAAGAAGACCTGGAGATGACGGCATGAGCACAACCACCCTGCGCGCTCCCGCCGGCCTCTGGGACCTCGCGCACCTGCAGCCGAGTCCGGGCATCGCCGTGCCGGGCGACACCATCCCGGCCGTGTTCTGGAAGGCCGTGGAGCTGCGCGCCGACAAGGTCTGGATGCGGCAGAAGGAATTCGGCATCTGGCGCGCCTGGACCTGGCGGCAAACCGCCGAGGCCGTGCGCGAGATCGCGGGCGGCCTGCTGGCGCTGGGCTTCGGCCAGGGCGAGCGCGCGTCGATCCTTGCCAACACCGTCATCGAGTGGGTGCTGTGCGACGTGGCCGTGCTCAGCTGCGGCGGCGTGTCCAACGGCATCTATCCCACCGACGCGGCCTCGCAGGTGCACTACCTCTGCGAGGACTCGCGCACCACCGTGCTCTTCGTCGAGGACGACGAGCAGCTCGACAAGGCGCTCGAGGTGCGCGCGCAATTGCCGATGCTGCGCAAGGTCGTGGTGTTCGACATGGAAGGCCTGCGCGAGCTCGACGACCCCGGCGTCATCAGCCTGGATGCCCTGCGCGCACTCGGCCGCGACCACCTGCAGGCCCATCCGCAGGCGCTGGCGCAGCGCATTGCCGCCTGCCGGCCCGAAGACCTCGCGATCCTGGTCTACACCTCGGGCACCACCGGCAAGCCCAAGGGCGCGATGCACAGCCATCGCGGGCTGGTCTACACCATGCGCGGCTACAACACCCTGCTGGCCCAGGGCGAGGGCGACGAGCGCATGTGCTTCCTGCCGCTGTGCCACATCGCCGAGCGCATGGGCGGCGAATACTTTGCGATGTACACCGGCTCGATCCTCAACTTCGTCGAGAACCCGGAGACGGTGCCCGAGAACGTGCGCGAGATTTCGCCCACCGTGTTCACCGCCGTGCCGCGCGTGTGGGAGAAGTTCTATTCGGGCGTGATGATTGCGCTGAAGGAAGCCAGCCGCCTGCAGCAGGCCGCCTACGGCTGGAGCATCGGCGTCGGCCGGCAGATCGCCGATCGCGTGCTCGAGGGCCGGCCGGTGGGCGCCTGGCTGCGCTTGAAGTTCCGGCTGGCGCGCTGGCTCGCGCTCGACAACGTGCGCAAGCTCATCGGCATCCACCGCGCGCGCTTCCTCGTGACCGGCGCGGCGCCGATCTCGCCCGAGCTCGTGCGCTGGTACCTGGCGCTGGGCGTGCCCATGCTCGAGGTCTGGGGCATGACGGAATCGTGCGGCGCCTCCACGGGCGTGCCGCCCTCGCGCATCCGGCCGGGGTCGATCGGCCCGGCCACCAGCTACAACGAGGTGCGCCTCGATCCGAAGACCGGCGAGATCCTGGTGCGCGGCCCCAATGTCTTCATGGGCTACCTCAACCTGCCCGAGAAGACCGCCGAGACCATCGACGCCGACGGCTGGCTGCACACCGGCGACGTGGGGACGGTCGACGCGGAAGGGTATTTCCGCATCACCGACCGCATGAAGGACATCATCATCACGGCAGGGGGGAAGAACATCACGCCGAGCGAGCTGGAGAACGAGCTCAAGTTCAGCCCCTACATCACCGACGCAGTGGTGATCGGCGACAAGAAACCCTACCTCACGGTGATCGTCATGATCGACCAGGAGAACGTCGAGAAGTTTGCGCAGGACCACGACGTGCCGTTCGGCAACTACGAGAGCCTGACGCGCGCGCAGGAGGTGCTGGACCTGATCCAGGGCGAGATCGACCGCGTCAACGCGAAGTTTGCACGGGTCGAGCAGATCAAGAAGTTCTTCCTGCTCGAAACACAGCTCTCCGCCGAGGACGAGGAGCTCACGCCGACGATGAAGCTCAAGCGCAAGCTGGTCCAGGCCAAGTACGCCGAGCGCATCGAGGCCATGTACCGCTGATTCACCGCTGATCCATTTTTCGCCAACCCGAGGAGACAACCCCATGAAGCTCAAGACAGTGACGACCCTGGCCGTGCTGGGCCTGGCCGCAGCGTTCGCGTCGGCGCAGCAGCAACAGGGCGTGGGCAAGGACGAGATCCGCATCGGCACCATCCAGGACCTGTCGGGCCCGCTCGCGGGCTTCGGCAAGCAGGCGCGCAACGGCATGCAACTGCGCGTGGACGAACTCAACGAGCAGGGCAGCATCAATGGCCGCAAGCTCAAGCTCTTCGTCGAGGACTCGGGCTACGACCCGAAGAAGGCCGTGCTCGCGGCGCAGAAGCTGGTCAACCAGGAGAAGATCTTCATCATGGCCGGCCACATCGGCACCGCGCAGAACATGGCGGCCATGCCGGTGCAGTTCGAGAAGAACATCGTCAACTTCATGCCGATCACCGCGGCGCGCGAAATGTACGAGCCGCTGAACCGGCTCAAGTATTCGTTCGCCGCCACCTACTACGACCAGATCCGCCTGGCGCTGCCCAAGATGATCAAGGAGAAGGGCGCCAAGAAGGTCTGCACCATCTACCAGGACGACGAGTTCGGGCTCGAGGTGCAGCGCGGCGCCGAGGCGGGCCTGAAGGCCGCCGGCATGGAACTGGCCGAAAAAACCTCGTTCAAGCGGGGCGCCACCGACTTCAGCTCGCAGGTCGCCAAGATGAAGGCCGCCAATTGCGACCTCGTGGTGCTCGGCACCATCATCCGCGAGACCATCGGCACCGTGGGCGAGGCGCGCAAGACCGGCTTCAACCCGACCTTCCTGGGTTCGAGCGCGTCCTACACCGACCTGATCCACAAGCTCGGCGGCAAGGCGATGGACGGCATCTACGCCACCATGACGGTGCAGAACCCCTACACCGACGAGCAGTCGCAGCCGCTGCGCTTCTGGGCCAACAAGTACAAGACCAAGTTCAACGAAGACCCGACGGTGTTCTCGGTGTACGGCTACGTCATCATCGATTCGTTCATCAAGGCGGCGCAGAAGGCCGGCCCGAACCTCACGACCGACAGCTTCATCAAGGCCATGGACAGCATGACCTTCGAGCCCGACATGTTCGGCAGCCCGAAGAGCAGCTACACCGCCACCAAGCGCCTGGGCAACGATCAGTCCCGCCTGTCGCAGATCAAGGACGGGAAATGGGTCGTGGTTTCCGACTATGTGACACCATAACGGGACCATGCCCAATTACTGGTTGATGAAATCCGAGCCCGACGAGGTCTCGATCGACGATGCGCTCGCCGCGCCCAACGCCACCGTGGCGTGGACCGGCGTGCGCAACTATCAGGCACGCAACTTCATGCGCGACGGCATGAAGGTCGGCGACGGCGTGCTGTTCTATCACTCGAGCTGCCCCGAGCCCGGCATCGCGGGCATTGCGCGCGTGGCCTCGGGCATCAAGCCCGACCCGACGCAGTTCGACCCCAAGTCGCCCTACTACGACCCGGCGTCGAAGAAGGACGATCCGCGCTGGCTGCTGGTCGACGTGCAGGCCGTGCGCAAGACGCGGCTGCTGCCGCTGCCCGAGCTGCGCGCCAGGCCCGAGCTGGCGGACCTCGTCGTGCTGCGCAAGGGCAACCGGCTGTCGATCACGCCGGTCGAGCCCGCGCACTGGCGCATCATCGAGAAGATGCTGGGCTGAAGGGCGTCAGCCCACGCGCTGCAGGATCGGAAACAGCTTGCCCAGGCCGTCGGCCATGACCTCGACCGCGAGCGCCGCGAGGATCAGGCCCATGAGCCGCGTCATGATGTTGATGCCCGTCTTGCCGAGCACGCGCGCAATCGGCTGAGCCAGCGAAAACGCCAGCGCGGTGGCCAGCGCCACCACCACGCCGTAGCCCACCAGGAGCCCGAGCTCCCACAGGTGCTGGGTCTTGTCGGCGTAGATCACCACGGTCGATATGGTGGCCGGCCCGGTGAGCAGCGGAATGGTGAGCGGCACCACTGCGATCGATGCGCCCATCGAGGCCTTCACTTCGGTGGCCCGCAGCTCCTCGACATTGGTCTTGCTCTCGGCCGGCTTGGCGTTGAGCATCGAGAGCGAACTCATGAGCAGCAGCAGCCCGCCGCCCACCTGGAAGCTGGCAATCGAGATGCCGAAGAACGCCAGCAGCTGCAGCCCGATCAGCGCGCTGACCGCAATCACCACGAAGGCGCTGAAGGCCGACATGCGCACGGTGTGCCGGCGCTGCGCATCGGAATACCCCTGCGTGTAGTGGATGAAGAAGGGCACGATGGCCAGCGGGTTGACGATGGCCACCAGCGTGACCAGCGGCTTGATCAGGTCCATCGAGGTGCTCATACCTACCTTCCCCCGGTCACGTCGAGCAGCGCCATGGTGGTGTAGCTCGCTTCGGCGGACAGCAGCCACAGGATCGCGCCGGCAATTTCCTCGGCGCTGCCGGTGCGCTGCATCGGCACGGTGGGTGCGAGCTCGAAGGCGCGCTTGGGCATGCCGCCGGAGGCGTGGATCTCGGTGTCGATCAGGCCGGGGCGTACCGCGTTGACGCGAATGCCCTCGGCGGCCACTTCCTTGGCCAGGCCGATGGTGAAGGTGTCGATCGCGCCCTTGGCGGCCGCGTAATCGACGTACTGGCCCGGCGAACCCAGCCGCGCGGCGGCGCTCGAGACATTGACGATGGCGCCGCCCGATCCGCCGTGCCGGGTGCTCATGCGCCGCACCGCCTCGCGCGCGCAGACGAAGCTGCCGATCACATTGACGCGGAACATGCGTTCCAGGCGCGCCACGCTCATTTCGTCGACCCGGGCCTGCACGTCGACGACGCCGGCGTTGTTGACCAGCGCCGTGAGCCGGCCGAGCCGGGCATCGACCTTCTCGAACATGGCCAGCACCTGGGCCTCGTCGCCCACGTCGGCCTGCACGGCCATGGCGGTGCCGCCGCCCGCGCGGATGGCGCGCACCACCTCGTCGGCGGCGAGCGAGTTGTTCGCGTAGTTGACGGCCACCGCGTAGCCGCGCTGCGCTGCCAGCAGGGCGGTGGCGGCGCCGATGCCGCGGCCGCCGCCCGTGATCAAGAGCACCTGGTCCAAAACCTACCTCCTGCAGAGAAACTGCGTGTCAGTTAAAACCGTTGGCTTGGATTACATCATCGGGGGCATGCGCATGAGCATTGACAAGACCATTGACTATTACTTTGCGCCACAGAGCCCATGGACCTATCTGGGGCATTCCCGCTTTGCCGCGATCGCCGCGGCCGCCGGCGCCACGGTGCGCGTGCGGCCGATCGACCTGGGCAGCGTGTTCCCGGTGTCGGGCGGGCTGCCGCTGGGCAAGCGCGCGCCGCAGCGCCAGGCGTACCGGCTGGTCGACCTCGCACGCTGCTCGCGCCACCTCGGCCTGCCGCTGAACACCAAGCCGAAATTCTTCCCGGTGGCCAGCGACGACGCGGCCCGGGTCATCATCGCGGTCGACATGCACGACGGCACCGAGGCCGCCATGCGCATGTGCGCGGCGGTGTTCGCGGCCGTGTGGGTGCAGGAGCGCAACATCGGCGACCCGAAGGTGCTCGATTCGCTGGTGGTCGAATGCGGGCTGTCGCCCAAGCGCGCGGAGCAGTCGCAGAGCCAGGCGGTGCAGGAGCGTTACGAGGCTTACACGCAGGAAGCGATCGACATCCAGGTGTTCGGTGCGCCAAGCTATGTCATCGATGGCGAGATATTCTGGGGCCAGGACCGGCTCGACTTCGTCGAGCGCGCGCTGCGCCAGTAACCGGCATTCCATTCAGTTGCGATTCAAGGAGCAAGACATCATGGGTCAATTCATCGATCTGAAAGCCAAGGACGGCTTCACCTTTCCCGCCTACGTGGCCGAGCCCGCCGGCAAGCCGCGCGGCGCGGTGGTCGTGGTGCCGGAGATCTTCGGCGTCAATTCGCACATCCGCTCTGTGGCCGACGGCTACGCGGCCGACGGCTACCTGGCGGTGTCGCCCTCGACCTTCCACCGCGTGAAGCCCGGCGTCGAGCTCGGCTACAGCGACGAGGACATGAAGGCCGGCTTCGCGCTGAAGACCGCGGTCGAGGCGCTGCCCGCGCCCGGCGTGCTGCAGGACATCGAGGCCGCCGTGGCCTATGCCTCCAAGGCCGGCAAGGTCGGCATCGTGGGCTATTGCTGGGGCGGCCTGCTGGTCTGGCGCGCCGCCAGCCTGGTTCCGGGCATTGCCGCCGCAGCACCCTACTACGGCGGCGGCATGACCACGCCGGAAGAAACCGCGCGCCAGCCCAAGGTGCCGGTGCTCGCGCATTTCGGCAACCAGGACCACTGGATCCCGCTGGACACCATCGAGACCTTCAAGAAGGCGCATCCCGAGGTGCAGGTGCAGGTCTACGAATCGGGCCATGGCTTCAACTGCGACCAGCGCGGCTCCTACAACGCCGAGGCCGCCAAGCTCGCACGCACGCGCACGCTCGAATTCTTCGCCAAGCACGTCGGCTGAGCGCGGCCGGAGCCCGGCGGCTTATTGCTTGCGCGCGCCCGCGCCGATGCGGGTCTGCAGAAAGTCGAGCAGCGCACGCAGCGCGGCGCTGTTGTGGCGCCGCTGCAGGTAGGCCGCCGACAGCCACATGTCCTTGCGCGCATAGCCCTGCAGCACCGGCACCAGTTCGCCGTGGTCGATGTGCGACTGCACCAGGATCGAGGGCAGGTAGATCACGCCGAAGCCGCGCATCGCCACCCGGATCAGCGGCGCGCCCTCGGTGCAGTCCATGCGGCTCTTCACCGGCACGTCCAGCGGCTCGCCGCCGTCGTCGAAGCGCCAGACCGGCTGGGCGCCCAGCAGCGAATGCGTGAGCGCCTCGTGCCCCGCGAGGTCGCGCGGATGCTCGGGCTTGCCGTGCTTCTTCCAGTAGACCGGCGAGGCGCAGACCACCATCTCCATCAGCATCAGCTTGCGCACGATCAGGTTGGCGTCCGCCACCGGGCCGCTGCGGATGTCGACGTCGATGCCTTCTTCCGCGAGGTCGACCGTGCGGTTGGTCAGCTGCAGGCTGATGCTCACGTCCGGGTAGTAGCGCATGAAGTCGGCCAGCAGGCCCGGGAACTCGCCGTTGCCCATGCCGTGCGGCGCCGAAATCCGCAGCCGGCCGCCGGGCTGCCTGGCGCGCTCCTGCAGCTCGGCCTGCGTGAGCTCCACCATTTCGAGCACCGGGGTGCTGCGCTCGAGCAGCAACTGCCCGGCATCGGTCAGGCTCACGGAGCGCGTCGAGCGGTTGAGAAGGCGCACGCCGAAGCGCGTTTCGAGCTCCGCCACGTACTTGCTGACCGTCGCCTTCGACATGTCGAGCTTCTTTGCCGCGTGCGAGAAGCTGCCATGCGAGGCCACTTCCCGGAAGGTTCTGATCAGATCGAGACTGTCCATGTCAAAGCGCCCATTGTTTCCGTTCCGCGGCCGGCCCGCTTCGATTTTCGGGGAAGACCCGGCATTTGCAGGCGCCGGTGCGCGCTCGGTTCGTGTGCATGCCGCCGGCGCGTCATTGTTTCAATAGAGGAAACACCGTGTCTCTGTTCCGCGTGATTTACACCGGCCGTTCAGTTGGAAACTCGCCGCACAGGTGAGCACGAACGAACGAGCGAGCCTGGTGGACGAACCATCCAACCAACACAAGGAATTGACATGAAGACCTCGCACATCCTCGCCGCCGCTGCCCTGACCCTGCTGGCCGCCACCGGCGCCCAAGCCGAAACCTACGATGGCGTGAACACCGCCGTCTCGACCAAGAGCCGCGACGAAGTCAACGCCGAAGCCGTGCGGACCGCATCGGCCCCCAACCAGAACGTGACCCGCGGCTCGCGCGGCCCGGAAACGGTCGCCGTGTCGAAGGACCGTGCGCTCGTGGAAGCCGAAGCCGTCCGCACCGCCTACGCTCCCGACCAGAACGTGACCTCGGGCTCGCGCGTCAACAGCAAGGTCGTCTCGACCATGCCCCACCCGATGGACGCACGCGTCCAGGCCCAGCAAGGCTCGGGCGCCGTCGCCAAGTAAGACCGGCGAAACCGCTGCTGCCCCTCGCGGGCAAGCAAAAAAGGCCACGCAATTGCGTGGCCTTTTTGCTTTCAGGCGGGTTGCGCGCTTCAGCGCGTGCGCGCCAGGTAGCGCTTGCGCCAGAACACCAGCACCAGCAGCAGCGCGATCACCAGCATCGCCGTCATGGCAATCCAGAAGCCATCGGCCTTGTGCACCAGCGGAATGAACTCGAAGTTCATGCCGAAGATGCCGGCAATGAGGTTGAGCGGCAGGAAGATGGCCGTCAGCACGGTGAGCACCCGCATGATGTCGTTGGCGCGGTGGCCCTGCACGCTGAAATGCATCTGCACCGCGGTCTCCGCGTTCTGTTCGAGCCGGCGCACGTGGTGCACCACGCGCTCGATGTGCTCGAGCACGTCGCGGCTTCGCACCATGATCAGTTCCCGCTCGCGCTGCTCCGCCTCGCCCTTGGCTGGGGGCAGCGTCTCGAGCGAGTCGATCCAGTCCTGGATGGCCGCGCGCTGGTCCTCGCAGATCTCGTCCAGGTGGTGCAGCGACTGCCGGGCTTCCATCAGCGCGCCCCAGTTGGTGAAGCGGCTGCGCGGATCGATCAGCTCGGTCTGCCAATGGTCGAGCTGGCGCGTGAGTTCGCGGCGCATGTCCAGGTAGCCGTCGACGATCTGGTTGATGACGCGCAGCATCAGGTCGGCGGTGCCGGTGGGCACGCGGGCCGAGGTGGCGCGCACGTCGAGCGCGGGGGCGCCCTTGTCGTCCGGCGAGCCGGCGGCGAGCAGCCGGGCGGCAAACACGTCGCGCACCGCGCCGTCCTCGGGATGCACCGACAGCAGCACGCGGTCGAACAGCGCGAAACCCACGGGGCGGGTGTCGACCCGGCGCAGCACCGGAGGGCCGCGGCGCAAGGGTGCGGGAAGGGGCGGCTCGCCGCCCGTGGTGCCCTTGCCATTGCCCAGCGCCGCCTGGCCGGGGCCGCTCGAAAGGCGCCGGAACACCAGCACGTCGTATTGCGAGGTGTAGTCGTAGTGCGACGGCAGCTGGTCGTTGAGCAGGTCCGCCACATGCAGGTCGACCAGCTGCGCCTGGCAGAGCGACTGCAGGATCTGCTGGACCGCGGGCAGCGAGGCGCGGAATTCGTCCCGCGTGAGCGAAATCCAGAGATAGCCTTGCGCCGCGCAGGCCCCGGGCAGCGCGAGCGGAGCCAGCGCCGGGTGCTCGCTCACGCGCGAGCGGTCGATTTCGAAGATGCGCATGCGCTATTGTTTTTGCAGCAACCGCGCGGCGTCGAGCGCAAAGTAGGTGAGCACGCCGTCGGCGCCGGCGCGCTTGAAGGCGAGCAGGCTTTCGAGCACCACCGCATCGTGGTCGAGCCAGCCGTTCTGGGCCGCGGCCTTGAGCATCGCGTATTCGCCGCTCACCTGGTAGGCGAAGGTGGGTACGCGAAATTCGTCCTTCACGCGGCGCACGATGTCCAGGTAGGGCATGCCGGGCTTGACCATCACCATGTCGGCGCCCTCGGCAATGTCCAGGCCCACTTCGCGCAGCGCCTCGTCGCTGTTGCCCGGGTCCATCTGGTAGACCTTCTTGTTGCTCTTGCCGAGCGTCGCGGCCGAGCCCACGGCATCGCGGAACGGCCCGTAGAAGGCGCTCGCGTACTTGGCGCTGTAGGCCATGATGCGGGTGTGGATGTCGCCGCGGGCTTCCAGCGCGGTGCGGATCGCGCCAATGCGCCCGTCCATCATGTCGCTGGGCGCCACAATGTCCACGCCGGCTTGCGACTGTGTGAGCGCCTGCTTCACCAGCACTTCGACGGTGGCGTCGTTGAGGATGTAGCCGGTGTCGTCGAGCAGGCCGTCCTGCCCGTGGCTGGTGTAGGGGTCGAGCGCCACGTCGGTCATGACGCCGAGCTCCGGAAAGCGCGACTTCAGCGCCGCGACCACGCGCGGAATCAGCCCCTCGGGATTGAAGGCCTCGTCGCCCGCGGGCGTCTTGAGGCCGGCATCGATCACCGGAAAGAGCGCCATCACCGGGATGCCGGCCTCCACGCACTGCTCGGCCACCGGCAGCAGCAGGTCGAGGCTCAGGCGATCCACGCCGGGCATCGACGCCACGGCATCGCGCTTTTTCTCGCCTTCCTGCACGAACACCGGGTAGATGAGGTCGTGCGCCGTCAGCGCATGCTCCCTGACGAGGTTGCGGGTGAAGCTGTCGCGGCGCAGGCGGCGCGGCCGGCCGGCGGGATACATGGCAAAGGAAGATGGCGTCATAGGCGGAAAATTGTGCCTGAAGCGCCAGTTCGTGCATCGGGCGCTCGTCCGCGGGTTGTCCGACAACCACGCCGGCGACGTAAATCGAAGGTTCTCGTTTTTTCGTGCGGAATTGTCAAAGAATCTGACCCGAGCCGCTTGAAACTTTGTTTCGCCTTTGTTAAATTCAAAAGCGGGCGGTTTACCGCTCCCCGCTTTTCCTCCCTGAGCGGGTGCCTTGATGTGTGACAGCAAAAGGGCTTCCCAGCCCGACGTGAAGACGTCGGGCTTTTTTTTGCCCGCTGCATCCGCGCCGGCGCCAAAGCCCGGCCTGCACGGCGCGGCCCGCCACTAAACTGGCCCCATGCTCTGGGTTAAATCTCTTCACATCGTCTTCATTGCCAGCTGGTTCGCGGGGTTGTTCTACCTCCCCCGGATCTTCGTCAACCTGGCGATGGTGCCGCCCGAGTCCGTGGCCGAACGCGAGCGCTTGCTTCTGATGGCGCGCAAGCTGTTGCGTTTCACGACCTTCCTGGCCATTCCGGCGCTGGGTTTCGGCCTCTGGCTCTGGCTGGGCTATGGCATCGGGCGCGGCCCCGGCAACGGCTGGCTGCATGCCAAGCTGGCGCTGGTGCTGGCGGTGATCGGGTATCACCATGCCTGCGGCGTGCTGCTGCGCCGTTTCGTGGCCGGGGGCACCCAGCGCAACGACCGCTGGTACCGCTGGTTCAACGAACTGCCGGTCCTGCTGCTGCTCGGCATCGTGGTGCTGGTGGTGGTCAAGCCGTTCTGAGCCCGAAAGCCACGGTGGAGACGCAGCACAAGTCCGCCGCGCTGCCCCTGGCGCTGGCCTACGCGGCGCTGATCGTCTATGCCAGCCTGTACCCGTTCGCCGACTGGCGCGACCAGGGCATTGCGCCGTGGGCCTACCTGTCGGCCTCGTGGCCCAAGTACTGGACGGGCTTCGACTTCGCGATCAACGTGGGCGGCTACGTGCCCTTCGGCTTCCTGTGCGCGCTGGCGGTATTGCGGACGCGGCGCGACGCCAGCGTCTGGCGTGCGGTGCTGCGCGCCACGCTGGCCGGCGCGGCCGTGGCCTTTGCCATGGAAACGCTGCAGAGCTATCTGCCTGCGCGCATTCCCTCCAATGTCGACCTGGGCCTGAACAGCTCCGGCGCGCTGCTGGGGGCCCTGCTCGCGGCGGGGCTCGAGCGGCTCGGCGCGGTGGCGCACTGGAGCCGCACGCGCTCGCTGTGGTTCGTCGAGGATTCGCGCGGCGCGCTGGTGCTGCTCGCGCTGTGGCCGCTGGCGCTGCTGTTCCCGGCAGCCGTGACCTTCGGCCTCGGCCAGGTGTTCGAGCGGCTCGAAGTCGCGGTCTCGGAGTGGCTGCTCGACACGCCCTTCATCGACTGGATGCCGCTGCGCCAGTTCGAGCTGGAGCCGCTGGTGCCGGCCGTCGAGCTGCTGTGCGTGATGCTCGGTGCCCTGGTGCCGTGCCTGCTGGCTTTCATGGTGACGCGCACGGTCGCCCGGCGTGCCGTGCTGCTGCCGCTCACGCTGCTGGCGGGCATCGGCGCCTCGGCGCTGTCGGCGGCGCTGAGCTACGGCCCCGAGCACGCATGGGCCTGGCTGGGCCTGCCGGTGCAGGTCGGCATTGCGACGGCGCTGGTGGCCGGCGTGCTGCTGCTCGGAGCGCCGCGGCGGCTCTGCGCGGCCCTGCTGCTGGTGGCGCTGGTGATCCAGCTGAGCCTGCTGAACCAGGCGCCCGAGAGCGCCTATTTCGCACAGACCCTCGCCACCTGGGAGCAGGGGCGCTTCATCCGCTTCCACGGGCTGGCGCAGTGGCTCGGGTGGCTGTGGCCGTTCGCGGTCCTTGCCTATGTGGTGGCCGCGCTGTCGCGCCGGGGGCGGCCGGCCGGCTGATGGCCTGCGGCGGGCGTCACTAAAATCTACCGATGCCCAGTTCCTCTTCTGCCGCGCCGCGCGGCTACTACGGCCGCCACATCTTCTTTTGCCTGAACGAGCGCAAGAACGGCGAAGACTGCTGCGCCCTGCACAACGCCCAGGCGGGTTTCGATCGCTGCAAGGCGAAGGTCAAGGAGGCGGGGCTGGCCGGTCCCGGCAAGGTGCGCGTCAACAAGGCGGGCTGCCTGGACCGCTGCGCCGGCGGCCCGGTGGCGGTGGTCTATCCCGAAGCGGTCTGGTACACCTTCGTCGATGCCGACGACATCGACGAGATCGTCGACTCGCACCTGAAGAACGGCCAGGTCGTCGAGCGCCTGCTGCTGCCTCCCGATGTGGGCCGCTGAACTTTTGGCGGGATCCCGCGCTCGTACCGTGCACCCAAGCCCTCGGGGCCGGTCAGTTCCATTCCTCGCATCATGAATTCCCAGACCGAAAAGATCCGCCTCCAGGGCGCCGCCGGCGCCATCGAGGTGCAGCGCGACCAGCCAGCCGAGGCCGCGCGCGGCATCGCCGTGATCGCCCATCCGCATCCGCTGTTCGGCGGCACCATGGACAACAAGGTGGTGCAGACCCTGGCGCGCGCGTTTGTCTCCTGCGGCTGGACCGCGGTGCGTTTCAACTTCCGCGGCGTGGGTGCGAGCGAAGGCGTGCACGACGAGGGGCGCGGCGAATGCGAAGACATGATGAACGTCGTCTCCCAGCTCGCGCCCGAAGGCCCGCTGGCGATTGCCGGCTTCTCGTTCGGCGCCTTCGTGGCAAGCTGCGCGGCCGAAAAGCTCTGGGCCGCTCGCGACCTGCGGCAGCTCGTGCTGGTTGGAACGGCGGCTTCGCGCTTTTCGGTCGCCACGCTGCCGGCCGAGGCGCACGAGCGCACGCTGGTGGTCCACGGCGAGGCCGACGACACGGTGCCGCTGGCGGCGGTCATGGACTGGGCGCGGCCGCAGTCACTGCCTGTCACGGTTATTCCGGGCGGCGGCCATTTCTTTCACGGACAATTGCCCCTCCTCAAAAGCCTGGTCGTCCGCCATCTGCGCGCGGGCGCCGCATGAAAAGCCTCACGGGCTTGCGTTTTCGTCTCCTCCCGTCTCTCCTATTGCTCCCATGAATCGTTTTTTTGACGCGTTTCGCGCGCTGGTGCTGGCCGCCGCCGCATCGGTTGGCATGATCGCCGCTGCCCAGGTGCCGGCACCGCCCGAGATCGCCGCGCGCAGCTACCTGCTGCTCGACGTCACGGCCAACCAGATCCTTGCGCAGAAGGACATCGACAGCCCGGTCGAACCGGCGTCGCTCACCAAGCTGATGTCGGCCTACATCGTGTTCGACGCGCTGCGCGCCAAGAAGATCACGCTGACCCAGACCATGCCGGTCAGCCAGCGCGCCTGGAAGATGCCCGGCTCGCGCATGTTCATCGATCCCAAGATGCAGGTGCCGGTCGAAGACCTGATCAAGGGGCTGATCGTGCAGTCGGGCAATGACGCCACCGTGGCGCTGGCCGAAGGCGTGGGCGGCACCGTGGAGCATTTCGTCGAGCTCATGAACGCCCAGGCCAAGGCGCTGGGCATGAAGAACACGAGCTACAAGAACCCCGAAGGCCTCACCGCGCCCGGCCACACCACCACGGCGCGCGACCTGAGCATCCTTGCGACGCGCCTGGTGCGCGACTTCCCGGAAGAAGCCAAGTACTACGCGATCAAGAAGTACCGCTACCCGGGCACGCCCTCGACCAACGACACCAACCGCAACCTGCTGCTGTTCCGCGACCCGACCGTCGACGGCCTGAAGACCGGCCACACCGAAGCGGCCGGCTACTGCATGATCGCCACCGCCAAGCGCGACTTCCCCAACCTGACCGGCGGGCGCCGGCTGCTGTCGATCGTGCTGGGCACCTCGGGCGAGACCGTGCGCGCGAACGAATCGCAAAAGCTCCTGAACTGGGGCTACACCGCCTACGACGCGGTGCGCCTGTTCGACGCCGGCCAGCCGGCCGCCACGCCGGCGGTCTGGAAGGGCAAGGCCAACACGCTCAAGCTGGGCCGCCCGGAAGCCATCGTGGTCGCGGTACCGGCCGGTACCGCCAGCAAGATCAAGACCCAGGTGGCGCGCCCCGATCCGCTGGTGGCGCCGTTCACCAAGTACCAGCCGGTGGGCTCGCTCAAGGTGACGCTGGACGACCAGCCGCTGGCGGACGTGCCGCTGGTGGCGCTGGAAGGCGTCGAGCAGGCCGGCATCCTCGGCCGCGCCTGGGACGCCGTCCGGCTCTGGATCAAGTAAGGAAGGGCGCCAGGCAGCGCCGGCCGACGCTGTCCTTGCCGTTTCAAGCCCGCCTGCTATACTCGTGGGCTTTTCGGAATTTTCCGAAGGGTTTCACGTTTTCGTTATTCCCGGTTTCCTTGCCTTGCGTCACGACAAGACAGGGGCGGCTTCACAGCCAGGGCCGGGTTGTTTTGGGACTAATTCATTCATGCCAACCATCAATCAACTGGTGCGTCAGGGTCGAACGGTCGAAAAGATCAATTCGAAGAGCCCTGCCATGCAGAACTCGCCGCAACGCCGCGGTGTCTGCACCCGCGTCTACACCACGACGCCCAAGAAGCCCAACTCGGCGCTTCGTAAAGTTGCCAAGGTCCGCCTGACCAATGGCTTCGAAGTCATCTCCTACATCGGCGGCGAAGGCCACAACCTGCAGGAACACAGCGTCGTGCTGGTTCGCGGCGGTCGTGTCAAGGACTTGCCCGGTGTTCGCTACCACATCGTGCGCGGTTCGCTCGACCTGCAAGGCGTGAAAGACCGCAAGCAGTCGCGTTCCAAGTACGGCGCGAAGCGTCCCAAGAAGGCTTAAGCCTTCCTGTCGTAGAAAACAAACAAGCGGTGTTCGGTTGCCTTGGCGGGCACATCGAACGAAGTGACCCAATGTCGGGTCGAGTAAGTGAGAGTCCGGAATGGCTCTCGCGGTATCGGAAACGATGCCAACTGAAGCAAAGAGGTTAGAAAAATGCCACGTCGTCGCGAAGTCCCCAAACGTGAAATCCTGCCGGATCCCAAGTACGGCAATGTCGAGCTGTCGAAGTTCATGAACGTGATCATGGAAGGCGGCAAGAAGGCTGTTGCCGAGCGCATCATTTATGGCGCGCTCGACTTCATCGAAAAGAAGAACCCCGACAAGGACCCGCTCGAGGCCTTCACCGTTGCCATCAACAACGTGAAGCCGATGGTCGAAGTCAAGTCGCGCCGCGTCGGTGGTGCGAACTACCAGGTGCCGGTCGAAGTCCGCCCGGTCCGCCGCCTCGCCCTGTCGATGCGCTGGATCAAGGAAGCCGCCCGCAAGCGCGGTGAGAAGTCGATGGCCCTGCGCCTGGCCAACGAACTGATGGAAGCCACGGAAGGCCGTGGCGGCGCCATGAAGAAGCGCGACGAAGTGCACCGCATGGCAGAAGCCAACCGGGCATTCAGCCACTTCCGCTTCTAAGAATCAAACTTCGCTTGGGCGTTGGGTGTTGAGTTTCGGGCGACGTCGCCCGTGCTCAAGGCCCAGCGCTCAACGCATTTAACCCGAAAGTAAATCATGTCCCGCAAGACCCCCATCGAGCGCTACCGCAACATCGGCATCTCCGCGCACATCGACGCCGGCAAGACCACGACGACCGAGCGCATCCTGTTCTACACCGGTGTGAACCACAAGATCGGTGAAGTGCACGATGGCGCCGCCACGATGGACTGGATGGAGCAAGAGCAAGAGCGTGGCATCACGATCACCTCGGCTGCCACCACCTGCTTCTGGAAGGGCATGGCCGGCAAGTTCGAAGAACACCGCATCAACATCATCGACACCCCCGGCCACGTGGACTTCACCATTGAAGTCGAGCGCTCGATGCGCGTGCTGGACGGCGCCGTCATGGTGTACGACGCTGTCGGCGGCGTGCAGCCCCAGTCGGAAACCGTCTGGCGCCAGGCCAACAAGTACAAGGTTCCGCGCCTCGCGTTCGTCAACAAGATGGACCGCACCGGCGCCGACTTCCTGCGCGTGCGCCAGATGATGGTGGACCGCCTGAAGGCCAACCCCGTCGTGATCCAGATCCCGATCGGTGCCGAAGAGCACTTCCAGGGCATCGTCGACCTCGTGAAGATGAAGGCCATCATCTGGGACGAAGACAAGGGCGTGACCTTCACCTACGGTGAAATCCCCGCGAACCTGACCGACGTCTGCAACGAATACCGCGAAAAACTCGTCGAAGCCGCTGCCGAAGCGAGCGAAGAGCTGATGAACAAGTACCTCGAAGGCGGCGAGCTGTCCGAAGAGGAAATCAAGAAGGCCATTCGCCAGCGCACCATCGCCGGCGAAATCCAGCCGATGCTGTGCGGCTCGGCCTTCAAGAACAAGGGCGTGCAGGCCATGCTCGACGCCGTCGTCGAATACATGCCCGCTCCGACCGACATTCCCCCGGTCAACGGCACCGACGAAGACGAAGCCCCCGTCACCCGCAAGGCTGACGACAACGAGAAGTTCTCGGCGCTCGCATTCAAGCTGATGACCGACCCGTTCGTGGGCCAGCTGACCTTCGTGCGCGTCTACTCGGGCGTGCTGACCAAGGGCGACAGCGTCTACAACCCGGTGCGCGGCAAGAAGGAGCGCATCGGCCGTATCGTGCAGATGCACGCGAACAACCGCGAAGAAGTCAACGAAATCCGCGCCGGCGACATCGCTGCCTGCGTGGGCCTGAAGGAAGTCACCACGGGCGAAACCCTGTGCGACCCGGCAGCCGTCGTGACGCTCGAGCGCATGGTTTTCCCGGAATCGGTGATCTCGCAGGCCGTCGAGCCCAAGACCAAGGCCGACCAGGAAAAGATGGGCATCGCCCTGCAGCGCCTTGCCCAGGAAGACCCGTCGTTCCGCGTCAAGACCGACGAGGAATCGGGCCAGACCATCATCGCCGGCATGGGCGAGCTGCACCTCGAAATCATCGTGGACCGCATGAAGCGCGAGTTCGGCGTGGAAGCCAACGTGGGCAAGCCGCAGGTGGCCTACCGCGAAACGATCCGCAAGACCGTCGAGGAAGCCGAAGGCAAGTTCGTGCGCCAGTCGGGCGGCAAGGGCCAGTACGGCCACGTCGTGCTCAAGCTCGAGCCGCAGGAAGCCGGCAAGGGCTTCGAATTCGTCGACGCCATCAAGGGCGGTGTGGTTCCTCGCGAATACATCCCCGCAGTGGAAAAGGGCGTTGTGGAAGCACTGACGCAAGGCGTGCTGGCGGGCTACCCCGTCGTCGACGTCAAGGTCACGCTGCACTTCGGCTCGTACCACGACGTGGACTCGAACGAAATGGCGTTCAAGATGGCCGCGATCTTCGGTTTCAAGGAAGGCGCCCGCAAGGCCAACCCCGTGATCCTCGAGCCGATGATGGCCGTGGAAGTCGAAACGCCTGAAGACTACGCCGGCAACGTGATGGGCGACCTCTCGTCACGCCGCGGCATGGTGCAGGGCATGGACGACATGATCGGTGGCGGCAAGTCCATCAAGGCCGAAGTGCCGCTGTCGGAAATGTTCGGCTACTCGACCACGCTGCGTTCGATGTCGCAAGGCCGCGCCACGTACACGATGGAGTTCAAGCACTACGCCGAAGCTCCGCGCAACGTTGCCGAAGCCATCGTGGCTGCTCGCGCAAAGTAATGTCTTTGCGGGACAGACCAGGATTTGCGCAGCAAATCTGCTCTGTCCCCAACTGATTAAAAAGAATGTGGGGTCGCGCAGTGCGCGGCTCTCTTTGTCTGCGATCCGGTGCCGCCACGTTCCCGTGCGAGGCGAACCAGCAATCGGGTGCAGACATAAAACCAATACACGGGAATGCTCTTTCAAGGATTGAAAAATGGCAAAAGGTAAATTCACCCGCACCAAGCCGCACGTGAACGTGGGCACGATCGGTCACGTTGACCACGGCAAGACCACGCTGACGGCGGCCATCGCCACGGTGCTGTCGGCCAAGTTCGGCGGCGAAGCCAAGGCCTACGACCAGATCGACGCGGCGCCCGAAGAAAAGGCCCGCGGCATCACCATCAACACCGCCCACGTCGAGTACGAGACGGCCAACCGCCACTACGCCCACGTCGACTGCCCCGGCCACGCCGACTACGTCAAGAACATGATCACCGGCGCGGCCCAGATGGACGGCGCCATCCTCGTGTGCTCGGCCGCCGACGGCCCCATGCCCCAGACCCGCGAGCACATCCTGCTGGCGCGCCAGGTGGGTGTGGGCTACATCATCGTGTTCCTGAACAAGTGCGACATGGTGGACGACGCCGAACTGCTCGAGCTCGTCGAAATGGAAGTGCGCGAACTGCTGGACAAGTACGAATTCCCGGGCGACGACACCCCCATCATCCACGGCTCGGCCAAGCTCGCCCTGGAAGGCGACAAGGGCAAGCTCGGCGAAGAAGCCATCATGAAGCTGGCCGAAGCCCTCGACACCTACATCCCGACGCCCGAGCGCGCCGTGGACGGCACCTTCCTGATGCCCGTGGAAGACGTGTTCTCGATCTCCGGCCGCGGCACCGTGGTGACCGGCGCCGTCGAGCGCGGCGTGATCAAGGTCGGCGAGGAAATCGAGATCGTGGGCATCCGCCCGACCGTCAAGACCACCTGCACCGGCGTGGAAATGTTCCGCAAGCTGCTCGACCAAGGCCAGGCTGGCGACAACGTCGGCGTGCTGCTGCGCGGCACCAAGCGCGAAGAAGTCGAGCGCGGCCAGGTGCTGTGCAAGCCCGGCTCGATCAAGCCGCACACGCACTTCACCGCTGAGGTGTACGTGCTGTCCAAGGACGAAGGTGGCCGTCACACGCCGTTCTTCAACAACTACCGTCCGCAGTTCTACTTCCGCACGACGGACGTGACCGGCGCGATCGAGCTGCCCAAGGACAAGGAAATGGTCATGCCTGGCGACAACGTCAGCATCACCGTGAAGCTGATCAACCCGATCGCGATGGAAGAAGGCCTGCGCTTCGCCATCCGCGAAGGCGGCCGCACCGTGGGTTCGGGCGTCGTGGCAAAGATCCTCGACATCTAAGCCGCACGCAAAGGAATCACCATGGCTACCAAGCAAAAAATCCGCATCCGCCTGAAGGCGTTCGACTACAAGCTGATCGACCAGTCGGCAGCCGAAATCGTTGATACCGCCAAGCGCACCGGCGCGATCGTCAAGGGCCCCGTGCCCCTGCCGACCCGCATGAAGCGTTTCGACATCCTGCGTTCGCCGCACGTCAACAAGACTTCGCGCGACCAGCTCGAGATCCGCACGCACCAGCGCCTGATGGACATCGTCGACCCGACCGACAAGACCGTGGACGCGCTGATGAAGCTCGACCTGCCGGCCGGCGTGGACGTCGAGATCAAGCTGCAGTAAACCAGCCTCGCGCTGCGTTTCCTGAGAAGCCCGCTTGCAGAAATGCAAGCGGGCTTTTTCATTTGTCTTCCAACTGTGGCATCCTCGCGCACCGGTGTTCTTCGGGGCCAGCGGGGCCGGGGCTGAAACGAGGGCAGTACAAGCTATGAGCTACAAGAACTCTTCTGCATGGATCGCGGCATGTGTTGCCGCGGCGCTGCTGGCCGGCTGCGGTGGCGGAGGCGGGGGAGGTGGTGGCGGCGGCTTCGCCGGCTTCCCGCTGCCGGTGGCGGGTCCGGTCACCCTGAGCGGCACGGCCACCTATGAATCCGTGCCGAATCCGAACGGCACCCTCGTCTATGCCAGCTCGGCGCCCCGGCCCGTGCGAGGGGCCAGTGTGGAAGTGCTCAATGCGGCAACGTCCGCGCCACTGGCCACGGCCACCACCGACGACAACGGCGCCTATGCGGTGTCCGTGCCCGCGAACACGGCGATCGCGGTGCGGGTCAAGGCGCAGCTGGTCCGAAGCGGCCCGGGCGCAAGCTGGGATGTGACGGTGCGCGACAACACGCGCTCCAGTGGCCTCTACACCATGCAGAGCCCCGCCTTCTCGTCGGGCGTGGCCGCCTCGGTGCGCGACCTCCATGCACCTTCGGGCTGGGGCGGCTCGAGCTACACGGGGGACCGGGTGGCGGCGCCCTTTGCCATCCTCGATACGGTCTACACCGCCATGCAGAAGGTGGTCTCGGCGGCGCCTGCAACGGCGTTTCCGGCCTTGCGCGTGTTCTGGAGCATCAACAATGCGCCGTCCCCCGGCAGCGTCGCGGCGGGGCAGATCGGCACCACTTTCTTCGTCGACAGGGGCAGCAACGGCCGCGAAATCTATGTGCTGGGCAAGGAAGACGTCGATACCGATGAATACGACACCTCGGTGATCGCCCACGAGTGGGGGCACTACTACCAGTCCTCCTTCAGCCGCGACGACTCGATGGGCGGGGACCACAGCCAGAGCCAGCGTACCGATCGCCGGCTCGCGTTCTCGGAAGGCTGGGGCAATGCCTGGTCGGGCATTGCGCTCGGGCGCCGGAACTATGTCGATTCGGGCGGGGCGCAACAGGCGTCCGTCCGGGAGAGCATCAACATCGACCTTTCCGCCGGTGCGGCAACCCAGCCGGGCTGGTACCGCGAGACCTCGATCCAGTCGATCTTCTGGAATCTCAACCAGCAGGTGGGCTTCAAGCCGATCCACGACACGCTGACCGGCTTCCAGTTCAGGAGCGGCGCGGCCGTCACCTCGATCCATCCTTTCTCGGCGGCCTTCAACGCGACCGCGCCGGGCAGCGCGTCGGCCCTGGCCACCCTGCTGGGCGGGCAGGGCATCAACGCGACGGACAACGATCCGTTCGGCGGCGCCGAAACCAACGACGGCGCAATTCCGGTTGCGATCCCGATGTACAGGGTGGCGACCGTGGGCGGCGCCGTGACCCAGGCCTGCGTCTCCAACGACGCCGGCACGGGCAACAAGCTCGGCAACTTCTCCTATGTCCGCTTCACCGCGCCTGCCAACCGCAGCTACCAGATCGTCGTGAATGGCGGTCCGGCGGGATCCAACCCCGATTTCGACATCTTCAGGGGCGGCCTGGTTGCCCGAACCGGCAATACGGTCAGCCTGTCGGCTGGCGAGTACGTTCTGGCAGTGACGGACCGCAGCAGTCTCGACGCATGCTTCAACGTCTCCATTCAGTAGTAGCAAGAAAGGCCGCCATGAACATCCGATCGAATTCGATGATGGCCCTCGCGTGCCTCGTGTGCCTCGCACTGGCAATGCTGTCGGTACCGGCCGCGGCAGACGGCGACCCCGGGTCGCGCAGCGCCAGGCACGCAGCGTCGCAGCAGCAGCGCCAGGCCGCCCCCATGACCACGGCGCCGCAAAAGCCCGGCGGCGCCGGCGTCAAGCTCGAATACCGGCTCGACGCCACGCCGCGAGTGGGCCAGGCCACGCCTGTCGTGCTGCAATTCGACGGCGTGACCGACGCCGAGGGTGCCACGGTCCGCCTGAGCGCCGACAAGGGGCTGGCCCTCCAGGGAAGCAGCACCCTCGCGCTGCCGGCCGGCAAGCGGACCACGGCCACCGTCGTCGTGGTGAGCGAGGCCGAGGGGCTGGCCTACCTCAATGTGTTCATCAGGCACGGCGGCGCCTCGAGCGCGGTTTCGGTCCCCATCCAGACCGGCACGGCCGCGCCGACCTTGAAATCCAGCGGCGAAATGAAGTCCACGCCGGGTGGCGACAGCATCATCACGATGCCCGTCAAATAGGCCGGAAGCAGTAAAAAGCGGCCCAAGACAGGGGGCAGGTGCCTTCCGGGCCGCTTCACAATGCAGCTTGCACTGCGCCCGCATCGCGGGCTATAATCGCTGGCTCTGCCCTTCGTGCGTCCATTCGGGCGCCTTGAGAGCGGAGATTTATCAACCTTCCTTCGCAGGCCGGGTACCCCCAGGGGAATCGGCCAAACGCTGTCGCCAATTGAAGTGGCAGCGGCGAGGGGAGTTTCCATTTTTGGAGAAAACAAATGAGTCTGAGCAACTCCCTCGGGTTGCTGGGCCGCAAGGTGGGGATGATGCGTCTCTTCACCGATGACGGGGACGCAGTTCCTGTCACGGTGGTGGATGTGTCCAACAACCGTGTGACCCAGATCAAGTCGCAAGAGACCGACGGCTACGTCGCACTGCAAGTGACGTTCGGTTCGCGCAAGGCATCGCGCGTGACCAAGCCCCAAGCCGGCCACCTCGCCAAGGCGGGTGTCGAAGCTGGTGAAATCATCCGCGAATTCCGCGTGACCGCCGATACCGCAGGCCAGCACAAGGCTGGCGCCGTGATCGCCGCGAGCAGCGTGTTCTCGGTGGGCCAGAAGGTCGACGTGCAAGGCACCTCGATCGGCAAGGGCTACGCTGGCACGATCAAGCGCCACAACATGAGCTCGCAGCGCGCGTCGCACGGCAACAGCCGTTCGCACAACGTTCCCGGCTCGATCGGCATGGCACAAGACCCCGGTCGCGTGTTCCCCGGCAAGCGCATGACGGGCCACCTCGGCGACGTCACCAAGACCACGCAGAACCTCGATGTCTTCCGCATCGACGAAGCGCGTCAACTGTTGCTCATCAAGGGCGCGATCCCGGGTTCGAAGGGTGGCTTCGTCACCGTGCGTCCCGCCATCAAGGCCAAGCCGCAAGCGGCTGAAGGAGCGAAGTAATGCAACTCGAACTCCTGAACGAACAAGGCCAGGCCGCGTCGAAATACGACGCCCCCGAGACCGTGTTCGGCCGTGACTACAACGAAGACCTGGTCCACCAGATCGTCGTTGCATTCCAGGCCAACGCCCGCCAAGGCACGCGCGCCCAGAAGGACCGCGAGCAGGTCAAGCACTCGACCAAGAAGCCTTTCAAGCAAAAGGGAACGGGCCGCGCCCGTGCCGGTATGACGTCCTCGCCGCTGTGGCGCGGGGGTGGCCGGATCTTCCCGAACATGCCTGACGAAAACTTCTCGCAGAAGATCAACAAGAAGATGTACCGCGCCGGCATGGCCGCCATCTTCTCGCAGCTCGCTCGCGAAGGCCGTCTGGCCGTGGTGGATTCGCTGACCGTGGATTCGCCCAAGACGAAGCCGCTGGCAGCCCGTTTCAAGGCGATGAATCTCGAGTCCGTGCTCGTGATCGCCGAAGAAGTCGACGAAAACCTGTACCTTGCCTCGCGCAATCTGGTGAACATTCTCGTGGTCGAACCCCGCTACGCCGATCCGGTGTCGCTGGTCCACTACAAGAAGGTGCTGGTCACCAAGGGTGCCGTCGACAAGCTCAAGGAGATGTTCGCATGAGCCGCGTGAACCCTACCGCCGCTGAACGTACGTTCGAAGAAGGCCGCCTGATGGCGGTGCTGGTCGCCCCGATCGTGTCCGAAAAGGCCACGATGGTCGGCGAGAAGTCGAACGCTGTCACTTTCAAGGTGCTGCAAGACGCCACCAAGCCCGAGATCAAGGCCGCTGTCGAACTGATGTTCAAGGTCGAAGTCCAGGGCGTGTCGGTGCTCAACACCAAGGGCAAGACCAAGCGCTTTGGCAAGTCCATCGGCCGCCGCGACAACGTTCGCAAGGCCTATGTGACGCTCAAGCCCGGTCAAGAGCTCAACCTCGTCGGGGAAGGCGCTTAATCATGGCCGTCATCAAGATGAAACCCACTTCGCCGGGCCAACGCGGCGCGGTGAAGATCTCGCGGGACCACCTGTTCAAGGGTGCTCCTCACGCGCCTCTGCTGGAGCCCCAGTTCCAGAAGGCCGGCCGCAACAACAACGGCCACATCACGATCCGTCATCGTGGCGGCGGTGCCAAGCACCACTACCGCGTTGTCGACTTCGTGCGCAACAAGGACGGCATCCCGGCCAAGGTCGAACGCATCGAATACGACCCGAACCGCACCGCCCACATTGCCCTGGTCTGCTACGCCGACGGCGAGCGCCGCTACATCATCGCCCCGCGCGGTCTTGAGGCTGGTGCAACGCTGCTGAGCGGTTCGGAAGCCCCGATCCGCGCCGGCAACACGCTGCCGATCCGCAACATTCCGGTCGGTTCGACGATCCACTGCATCGAACTGCAACCCGGCAAGGGCGCGCAGATCGCGCGTTCGGCCGGCACGTCGGCCACGCTGCTGGCTCGCGAAGGCGTCTACGCCCAGGTCCGCATGCGTTCGGGTGAGGTGCGCCGCATCCACATCGAATGCCGCGCCACCATCGGTGAAGTCGCGAACGAAGAGCACAGCCTGCGCCAACTCGGCAAGGCCGGTGTGAAGCGTCACATGGGTATTCGCCCGACCGTTCGCGGCGTGGTGATGAATCCTGTCGACCACCCGCACGGTGGTGGCGAAGGCAAGACCGGCGAAGGCCGCCATCCTGTCGACCCATGGGGCAACCTGACCAAGGGCTACCGTACCCGTAACAACAAGCGCACGCAGGTCTTCATCGTGTCGCGCCGCAAGAAGTAAGGGATAGCAAATGACTCGCTCTCTCAAAAAGGGTCCGTTTGTTGACCATCACCTCGTGGCCAAGGCCGACAAGGCCGTGACGACGAAGGACAAGAAGCCGATCAAGACCTGGTCGCGCCGCTCGATGGTCCTGCCCGAGTTCATCGGCCTGACCATTGCCGTGCACAACGGCAAGCAGCACGTGCCTGTCTACATCACCGACCAGATGGTCGGCCACAAGCTCGGCGAATTTGCGCTCACGCGCACGTTCAAGGGGCACCCCGCGGACAAGAAAGTCCAGAAGAAGTAAGGAACGACCATGTCTGAAACACGTGCAGTCCTCCGCGGTGTCCGCCTCTCGGTCGACAAGGGCCGTCTGGTCGCTGACCTGATCCGCGGCAAGAAGGTTGATCAAGCGCTCAACGTCCTGCAATTCACGCAGAAGAAGGCCGCTGTGATCATCAAGAAGGTGCTCGAGTCGGCAATTGCCAACGCCGAGCACAACGATGGCGCCGATATCGACGAACTGAAGGTCAAGACCATCTACGTCGAACAGGGCGCAACGCTCAAGCGCTTCACGGCGCGAGCCAAGGGTCGCGGTAACCGCATCAGCAAGCCCACGTGCCATGTGTACGTGACGGTTGGCAACTAAGAACGCCTGGAAGAAATATGGGACAGAAAATCCATCCGACCGGCTTCCGCCTTGCGGTTACCCGTAACTGGTCCAGCCGCTGGTACGCAAGCGACCGCGATTTCGCGGGCATGCTGGCCGAAGACATCAAGGTCCGCGAATACCTCAAGAAGAAGCTGAAGAACGCTTCGGTGTCGCGCGTCATGATCGAGCGTCCCGCCAAGAACGCACGCATCACGATCTACTCGGCTCGTCCGGGCGTCGTGATCGGCAAGAAGGGCGAAGACATCGAGAACCTCAAGCGCGAACTGGGCAAGCAGCTCGGCGTGCCGGTGGCAGTCAACATCGAAGAAGTGCGCAAGCCCGAAATCGATGCCCAGCTGATCGCCGACAGCATCACGCAGCAGCTCGAAAAGCGGATCATGTTCCGCCGCGCCATGAAGCGCGCCATGCAGAACGCCATGCGTCTGGGTGCCCAGGGCATCAAGATCATGTCGGCTGGCCGCCTGAACGGCATCGAAATTGCCCGTACCGAGTGGTATCGCGAAGGCCGCGTGCCCCTCCATACGCTGCGCGCCGACATCGACTACGGCACCTCGGAAGCCAAGACCACCTACGGCGTCATCGGCGTCAAGGTCTGGGTCTACAAGGGCGACACGCTGGGCCGCAACGACCTGCCGGCCGTCGAAACGCCGCGTCCGGACGACGAGCGTCGCCCGCGTGGTCCGCGCCGCGATGGCCGCCCGGGTGGCGACCGTCCGGGTTCGGACCGTCGTGGCCCCGGCCCGCGCGCCGGTGCCCGTGGCCCGATCGGTGGCAACACCGCCCCGGCCGACGGCAGCGACAAGCCCGCAGAAGCCACTGGCGCAGCTCCCGCTGCTCCGGGTGCAGACTCGAAACCCGCCGTTAAGCGCGTCCGCAAAGCCGCGCCAGCTGCAGCAGCTGACGGTGCCAAGACCGAGTGATCGGTCTTAGAACTACGGAGTATTAAAAATGCTGCAACCTGCACGCAGAAAGTTCCGCAAGGAACAAAAGGGCCGCAACACCGGCGTCGCAACCCGGGGCAACTCGGTTGCCTTCGGTGACTTCGGTCTCAAATGCACCGACCGCGGCCGCCTCACGGCGCGCCAGATCGAAGCCGCTCGCCGCGCGATTTCGCGTCACGTGAAGCGCGGTGGCCGTATCTGGATCCGCGTGTTCCCGGACAAGCCGATCTCTACCAAGCCCGCCGAAGTGCGGATGGGTAACGGTAAGGGCAACCCCGAGTACTACGTCGCTGAAATCCAGCCTGGCAAGATCGTGTTCGAGATCGTCGGCGTGCCCGAAGAACTCGCCCGCGAAGCGTTCCGCCTGGCCGCCGCCAAGCTTCCGCTGCGTACGACCTTCGTCGCTCGCCAGCTCGGCGCCTGAGAGGAGAACATCCATGGCAACACGTAAGAAAAAAGAAACCGCGGCTCCGGCCAAGGTGACCAAGGCTGCAACCCTGCGCACGAAGGACGTCGCAGGCCTGCAAGCCGAAATCAAGGACCTGCAGAAGGCCCATTTCGGCCTGCGCATGCAGAAAGCCACGCAACAGCTGTCGAACACCTCGACGCTGCGCGTGACGCGCCGCGACATCGCGCGCGCCAAGACCATTCTTGCTCAGAAGCAGCAAGAAACCCAAGCCGCCAAGTAAGGAGTGAACATGACGGAAGCTAAAAAATCCCTCAAGCGCACCTTGATCGGCAAGGTGGTCAGCGACAAGCGTGCCAAGACCGTGACCGTGCTGGTCGAGCGCCGTGTGAAGCACGAGCTCTACGGCAAGATCGTGGCCAAGACGAGCAAGTACCACGCCCACGACGAAAAGGGCGAGTACAAGCTGGGCGACACCATCGAGATCACGGAAAGCCGTCCGATCTCCAAGACCAAGAACTGGGTCGTGACCCGCCTGGTCGAGAAGGCCGTGCTGGTCTGATCACCGGCTGATCGATCTCGGGAAGCCTCTTGAAGGCAACCCATCCGGAAACGGCCCACAATGTGGGCCGTTTTTCTTTTTCAGGAGCACTCAGATGATCAAAGTCGGCGACACCCTTCCTTCGGCAACCCTGCAGGAATATTCCGAGGTCGAAGGCGAAGGCTGCAGCATCGGCCCGAACCCGGTGGACGTGAGCAAGGCCACGGCCGGCAAGACCATTGCGCTGTTCGCGCTGCCGGGCGCCTTCACGCCCACCTGCTCGGCCAAGCACGTGCCCGGCTATGTGCAGCACTACGACGACTTCAAGGCCGCCGGCGTGGACGAGATCTGGTGCGTGAGCGTGAACGACGCCTTCGTGATGGGCGCCTGGGCGCGCGACCAGAAGACCGGCGCCAAGGTGCGCATGCTGGCCGACGGCAGCGCCGATTTCGCCAAGGCCACCGGCCTCACGCTCGACCTGACCGGCCGCGGCATGGGCCTGCGCAGCAACCGCTATTCGATGCTCGTGAAGGACGGCAAGGTGGCCACGCTGAACGTCGAGGCACCGGGCAAGTTCGAGGTCAGCAATGCCGAGACGCTGCTGGCCCAGGCCCGCGGCTGACG
The DNA here is from genome assembly GCF_041154435.1 of Variovorax sp. V116. Lineage (NCBI taxonomy): Bacteria > Pseudomonadati > Pseudomonadota > Betaproteobacteria > Burkholderiales > Comamonadaceae > Variovorax > Variovorax sp. V116. Next base: position 5,099,614 of record NZ_AP028661.1, on the reverse strand, counting down.
GCGGAGCTGGCTAAAGGTCCACCTTGAGGTAGTGCGCGCCCGCGATCGGGTTGTGATAGTAGGGCGGCACTTCCTCGAATCCCAGGTCTTCGTAGAGCGCGCGGGCCGATTCCATGTCGTCCAGCGTGTCGAGCAGCACGCAGGCATAGCCTGCGCCGCGCGCGGCGTCGAGGATGGCTTCGGCAAGCTGCCGCCCGACGCCCAGCCCCCGAAAGCCGGGCCGCACGAACAGCCGCTTCATCTCCGCGGCATTGGCGTAGTCGGTGTTGTCGAGCGGGCGCAGCGCGCAGCAGCCGGCCACGTGCGCCAGCGTGCCATTGGCGCGCATGAGGGTCGGCGCGCGTTGCCCGGCTTCCTCCTTGATGTGGGCGGCATCGACCAGCGCGAGCAGCAGGGCGCCGCGCGGCTCGGCGTAGTCGCCAGGCAGCGTGGCGACCTCTTCCTCGAAATTCTGGAAGCACAGGTCGATGTCCAGCGAGGCGGCGTAGTCGCGGAAGATCGCGCGCGCCGCATCGAGTTCGGCGGGTTCCTCCGGCGTCAGGAGCACGACGGCTGGCGTGTCGGCCAGCGGCAGCGGGCGTGAAACCGAAAAGCTCATACGCGCAGCGATGAGATCCAGTAGGCCATGCCTGCGCATGCGGCGAACAGGATCGGTGCGGGCTCACGCGAGGCGGCCACGGGAGAGTCGGTCATCGAAGAGGCGGGGTGCGCAAGAACTGCGGAAGGCGCAGATTAGCAAAGTCCGGGCCGAAGCATGCTTCGGGTTGTTGCTATGCGTTCGCCCCTGCACCTCGTGCGGATCAAGCCTCGGCGAGCAGTTTCTCGATCAGCTTGTGGAGCTCGGCGAAATCGGGTTCGCCCACATAGCGCTTGACGATCTCGCCCTTCTTGTTGACCAGGTAGGTGGTGGGCGTGAGCTTCACGTCGCCCCAGGCCTGGGCCACGCTGCCGGTGTTGTCGATCGCCACCTTGAACGGCAGCTTGCGGGTCTCGGCAAAGTTGACGACGTAGCTTGGCGGGTCGTAGCTCATGGCCACGGCCAGCGTGTCGTAGCCCTTGGACTTGTACTTGTCGTAGGTGGCAATGACCTTGGGCATTTCCGCCACGCAGGTCACGCAGCTGGTGGCCCAGAAGTTCACCAGGGTGACCTTGCCCTTCAGGTCGTTGGTGCTTTTCTTGCTGCCGTCGAGCAGCACGAAGGTCGAGGCCGGTGCCTCGGTGGTGCCGGAACCCAGGTACACCCCCACGCCCGCGGCCAATGCAAGGGCGACTGCGGCGACGGTGATGTATTTTTTCATGGCAGCGGATGGAGAGGGGCCGGCCGATTTTAGTTCCGCCGGCCGGATCGTGCCGGCGGGCGTGCGGGCGGCTCGATAATGGCTTTCCGATGCCATCGTCCGACTCCCGTTTCCGGCCCGCGCTGGCCGCAGCCGCCACGCTCGCGCTTGCCGCCTGCAGCCCCACCTTCAACTGGCGCGAGGTGCCGATTGCCGACGACGGCCTGGTCGTCCTCCTGCCCTGCAAGGCGGACCGCGCCGACCGCGCCTTGCCGCTCGGCGCCGAGTCGGTGCAGGTCGACATGGCGGGCTGCGAGACCGGCGGTGCGACCTTCGCGGTGGCCCATGCCTCGGCCGAGAGCCCGGCGCAGGCCGAGGCCTGGCTCCGGGCGTGGCGCGCTGCCACCCGCAGCCAGTTGGGCGAGGCGCAGATGACCGAAGCCCCTGCCGTACTGAAACGCGCGATCGCGGCGCCCGCGCCGGTGCGGCTCGATGCCCAGCCGCCGCAAAAGGGCGCCGCGCCGGTCCAGGTGCTCTGGTTCGCCCAGTCGAAGAAGAACGGCGGTGTCGCGCTCTATCAGGCCACCGTGCTCGGCCGCCCCTCCGCGCCCGAGGCGGCGACCACCTTCTTCGAGGGCCTGCGTCTCCCATGAGCGGCGGCCTGCTTGCCGGACGGCGGCGCATCGCCACCGTCTTCCTGGCCTTTGCCTTCGCCTATTTCCTTTCGACGCTGGTGCGCGCCATCACGGCCACGCTGTCGCCCGCGCTCACCGCCGAGTTCGGACTCGAGTCGCGCGACCTTGGATTGCTCGCGGGCGGCTATTTCCTGGGTTTCGCGTTCACGCAGCTGCCCATGGGCACCTGGCTCGACCGCCATGGGCCCAAGCGCGTGATCGTCTGCTTCCTGTCTGCCGCGGTGGCCGGCTGCCTTCTGTTTTCGGTGGCCACGCATTTCTGGCTGCTGCTGGCGGCGCGCGTGCTCACCGGCGTCGGCGTGAGCGCCTGCCTGATGGCGCCGCTCACCGGCTACCGGCGCTGGCTGACGCCGCCCATGCAGCTGCGCAGCAATTCGTGGATGCTGATGGTGGGCTCCTTCGGCCTGGTCGGCGCGACCTTGCCGGTGCAGTGGCTCATGCCCTACCTCGGCTGGCGGCCGCTGTTCTGGCTGCTGGCGGCGGGCGCGCTCGTGTCGATGGTGCTGATCGCATGGGCCGCGCCGGCATGGCATGACGGCGCCGCCACCCGGGAAAAGAACCAGGGCGGAGGCAGCTATGCGGCCGTGTGGCGCGATCCCTTCTTCCGCAAGCTCGCGCCGATCGGCTTCTTCAACTACGGCGGCTTCGTCGCGATGCAGACGCTCTGGGTCGTGCCATGGCTCACGCGCGTGGCGGGCTACACGCCCCAGGAGGCCGCCGGCGCGCTGTTCTGGATCAGCGTCGCGCTGCTCGCCACCTATGGGCTCTGGGGCATGGTCAATCCGCGGCTCGCGCACCGCGGCATTCCCGCCGCCCGGCTGCTGGCCTGGGGCATGCCGCTCGGGATGCTCGTGCTTGCTCTGGTTTTGATAGCTGGCCCGGCGGCGGGGACGATGGCCTGGGTGGTCTTCCTGTGCGTTTCCACCGTTGTCACGCTGGCCCAGCCCGCCGTCGCCCTGGCCTTGCCGACTGCGCTCGCGGGTCGCGCGCTGTCGGCCTACAACCTGGTGGTCTTTGCAGGCGTATTTGTCGTGCAGTGGGGCATCGGCCTGCTGATCGACCTGTTCGCCAGCGCCGGGCTCGACCAGGCGGCGTCATTCCGTGCGGCGCTGTCCGTTTTCCTCGCCTGCTGCGTTATGTCGTATGTCTACTTCCTTTGGGCGCCCCCGCATAATCGGTGCGTAGTCCCCCGACCCGCATGAACAGCATCCTCATCATCGCCCACTCACCGTTCGCGCAGGCGCTGCGGCGGTGCGCGCTGCATGTGTTCCCCGATTGCGAACAGGCCATCGTCGCACTCGACGTGCTGCCCAATGTGTCGCCCGAAGAAACGCTGGCGGCAGCCCGCATCACGCTCGAGCAGCAGCTCAATGCACCGCGCTCGCAGGTGCTGGTGCTGGCCGACGTGTTCGGCGCGACGCCCTGCAACGTGGCGCAGAAGCTGGTGGACGGCGTCCGCTCGCGGCTGGTGGCGGGCGTCAACCTGCCGATGCTGCTGCGCGCGGTGACCTACCGCCACGAGCCGCTCGAGACGCTGGTGCAGCGCGCCATCGCGGGCGGCACCGCGGGCGTCATGCAGGTGGCGGTGGCGGCACCCCAGAACCAGGCGAAGAGAAAGCACAGTGATCAAGAAATCCGTGACCATCAGCAATAAGCTGGGCCTCCATGCGCGCGCATCGGCCAAGCTCACCAAGATCGCAGGCAGCTTTCCCTGCGAGGTGTGGCTCTCGCGCGGCGACCGCCGCATCAATGCCAAGAGCATCATGGGCGTCATGATGCTGGCCGCCGGGCTCGGCTCGACCGTCGAACTCGAGACCAACGGCCCGCAGGAAGAAGAGGCGATGGATGCCCTCGTTCAATTGATGAACGACAAGTTCGGCGAAGGCGAGTAAGGGAGCCGCCATGACCTTCGCAGTCCACGGCCTCCCCGTCGCCCGTGGCATTGCCATTGGCCGCGCGGTGCTGGTGGTGTCCAGCCGCATCGACGTGGCCCACTACTTCATCAAGCCCGAGGAAGTGGAGACCGAGATCGACCGGGTGCGCATGGCCCGCAATGCAGTGGCCGACGAACTTGCCAAGCTGCAGGCCAGCGTCGCGCTGATGGGCCCCAACGATGCGCCGCACGAGCTCGCCGCGCTGCTCGAAGTGCACCAGATGCTGCTGCAGGACGAGGCGCTCACCGGCGGCGTCAAGCACTGGATCACCGATCGGCTCTACAACGCCGAGTGGGCGCTGACCACGCAGCTCGAAATCATCGCGCGCCAGTTCGACGAGATGGAGGACGAGTACCTGCGCGAACGCAAGGCCGACCTCGAGCAGGTGGTCGAGCGGCTGCTGCACCGCATGAAGGGCACGGCCGCGGTGCTGGCGCCGAGCCCGCCGCGCCGCAAGCGCCCCGCGGCCGAGGAAGACGACGACCCCACCGCCGGCGACGGCATCGACGCGCCGCTGGTGCTGATCGCGCACGACCTGTCGCCGGCCGACATGCTCCAGTTCAAGAAGAGCGTGTTCGCCGGCTTCGTGACCGACGTGGGCGGGCGCACCTCGCACACCGCGATCGTCGCGCGCAGCATGGACATTCCGGCCGTGGTGGGCGCGCGCACCGCGAGCCAGCTGGTGCGCCAGGACGACTGGGTGATCATCGACGGCGATGCCGGCGTGGTGATCGTCGATCCTTCGCCGATCATCCTGGCCGAGTACGGCTTCAAGCAGCGCCAGGGCGACCTCGAACGCGGCCGGCTCGCACGCCTGCGCCACAAGCCCGCGGTGACGCTCGACGGCCAGCGCGTCGAGTTGCTCGCCAACATCGAGATGCCCGAGGACACCGTCGGTGCCGTCAAGGCCGGCGCAGTGGGCGTCGGGCTGTTCCGCAGCGAGTTCCTCTTCATGGGCCGCGAGTCGCAGCACCAGACGCGCCTGCCCGACGAGGAAGAGCAATACCAGGCCTACAAGCGCGCGGTCGAAGGCATGCAGGGCATGCCGGTCACCATCCGCACCATCGACGTGGGCGCCGACAAGCCGCTCGACGGCAAGGCCGTCAGCAAGCAGGAGCACCTGAATCCCGCGCTCGGCCTGCGCGCCATCCGCTGGAGCCTGGCCGACCCGGCGATGTTCCTCACGCAGTTGCGCGCGATCCTGCGCGCGGCGGCGCACGGCGAGATCCACCTGCTGATCCCGATGCTCGCGCACGTCAGCGAGATCCGCCAGACGCTGTCGCTGATCGACTTCGCGCGCTCGGAGCTCGACAGCCGCGGCGCCGTGTACGGCAAGGTGAAGCTCGGCGCGATGATCGAGATTCCCGCCGCCGCGCTCACGCTCAAGACCTTCCTGAAGTACTTCGACTTCCTGTCGATCGGCACCAACGACCTGATCCAGTACACGCTGGCCATCGACCGCGCCGACGAGGCCGTGGCCCACCTCTACGACCCGGCCCATCCCGCGGTGCTCAGGCTGGTGGCCGACACCATTGCCGAATGCCGCCGCCAGGGCAAGAGCGTGGCCGTGTGCGGCGAGATGGCGGGCGACGTGGCCTTCACGCGCCTCTTGCTCGGCCTCGGACTGCGCAGCTTCTCGATGCATCCGTCGCGCATCCTCGCCGTCAAGCAGGAGGTGCTGCGCGCGGACACCGGCAAGCTCGAGGAATGGGCCAAGGGCGTGCTCGAGTCGGACGATCCGGCGTCGGTGCTGGCCGGAAATTAGTTCTTACTATTTCAATCCGCTCAGAGGCAGGGCGGAGCCGAAATAAAACGAAACACGCCGAAACTGCGGCGAAAGGACTTGCAGACGCGTCGCAAGCACCATCAGGTCTCCTCTTCCACTACAGAAAGGCCTGACATGAAATCCCTCTCCCTGACCCAAGTCGTTGCCATCGGCTCCTTCGCGCTGCTCGCTGCAGCCGGTGCCAAGGCTGAGTCCTACGAAGGCGTCCAGCCGCTCGCCTCGGCCAAGAGCCGCGCCGAAGTCAACGCCGAAGCCGCTCGCACGGCTTCCGCACCGGACCAGAACGTCGTGCGCGGTTCGCGCGGCGCCGAGACCATGGCCGTTTCCAGGGACCGCGCAGGCGTCGTCTTTGAAGCCATGCGCACCGCCGCCGCACCCGACCAGAACGTGACCTCGGGTTCGCGCGTGAACAGCAAGGTCGTCTCGACCCTGCAGAACCCCGTCGATGCACGAGCCGCAGCCGCCGGCAACAGCAACAAACTTTAAGACACATCACGCCCGCAGGGCACTCCGCGGGCCGCAAGGAACATCATGAAACACTGGATCAAACGCACTCTCTTCGGTTTCGCCGGCCTTGCGGTGGTGGCGGGCAGCATTGCCGGCTGCGCCGGGCATCGGCACGGCTGGGGCAGCGGCGATTCCGCCGAGTTCCGCACCAGGATGGTCGAGCGCGTCGGCAGCAAGCTGGAACTCGACGCAGCGCAGAAGCAGAAGCTCACGGTGCTGGCCGAGAAGCTGCAGGCGCAGCGTGAAGCCATGCGCGGCGCGGGCGGGGCGGGCGATCCGCGTTCGCAGTTCAAGGCGCTGTTCGCGGGCAACAAGCTCGACCAGGCGGCCGCCACGCGGCTCGTCGACGAGAAGACCTCGGCCATGCGCAACGGCAGCCCGGAAATCATCGCCGCCGCCGCCGATTTCTTCGACAGCCTGAACGCCGCGCAGCAGCAGAAGGTGCGTGACTTCATGGATCGCGGCGGACGCCGCTGGCGCCATCATGGCTAGGCTTGGCTCGCCCCCGGGCTTCGCGCACTTCGTGTCGCTTCGCCACCTCCCTGCCAGGGGGCGATACCTTCGGCCCGCCGAAGCCGGTTCCGCGGCATCCCCCGAGCAGGCCGTGGCCGCGGCGGGCGGCGTGCGCGCGCTGCTGCGGCTCGAAGGCGCCGTGGTGCTGGGCGCGGCGCTCGCCGCCTACGCGCAGTTCGGCGCGGGTTGGGGCGTGTTCGCGCTCTGGCTGCTCGTGCCCGATCTGTCGCTGCTGGGCTACCTCGCGGGCCCGCGCACGGGCGCGGCGCTCTACAACGCCGCGCACTCGTACGTCGGCCCGGTGCTGCTGCTGGCGCTCGGCGTACTCGCGGCCATGCCCTGGGCGGTGGCCGGCAGCCTGATCTGGCTGGCCCACATCGGCGTCGACCGTGCGCTGGGCTACGGGCTCAAGTACGCGGCGGGCTTCGCTGCCACCCACCTGGGCCGCATCGGCAGGGCCGATCCATGGTGAGCGACGCGTCCATGCGCAGCGGCCGCAGCGCTTCCCCCGCCGTGCACGCGCCGGCCGCGCGCGCATGGATGCTGGCGGAGGCGTCCATGCTCGGCCTCGCGTCGACGGTGCACGCGGGGTTGCTGGTGTCCGGCTACGCGCATGCCGCGGCCCGCAATGCCGAGGCGGTGATAGCCACCGTGCTGGTGCTGGCCTCGGCCGCGACCTGGCTGCGTCCCCATCATGCGCGCCGCGCCGCCATCATCGGCCAGGGCTTCGCGCTGCTGGGCACGCTGGTCGGGCTCGGCACCATCATCGCGGGCATCGGTCCGCGCACGGTGCCCGACGTGGTCTACCACGCGCTGTTGCTCTGCGTTCTCGTGGCGGGCCTGGCCTGGGCGGTGCGATGCCGGCGGGCCTGATGGTCGGCGAGGTCATTCGCCACCTTCTTGTCAGGAGGCACAATCCCGCCATGCCGCGCATCCTGCTGATCGACGACGACGAACATCTCGCCGCGCCGCTGACCACCTACTTCGCCCGCTTCGGCTACACGCTGGAGAGCGCGGTGCGCCCGAGCGAAGGGCTCGCCAAATTGCGCGCGGGCCCGTTCGACGCGGCGATCCTCGACGTGATGCTGCCCGAGATGGACGGCTTTGCGCTGTGCCGCGAGATCCGCAAGGAGAGCGACATTCCCATCGTGATGCTCACCGCGCGCGGCGAGGTGATGGACCGCGTGGTCGGCCTCGAGCTGGGCGCCGACGACTACGTGCCCAAGCCCTTCGAGCCGCGCGAGCTGGTGGCGCGCGTGCAGACCATCCTGCGCCGCCAGCGCAGCACGCCGGCGGCGGCCAACGGCAACGGCACCCAGCACCGCGTGTTCGACGGGCTGTCGATCGACCTCGACCGGCGCCAGGTGCTGCGCCATGGCGAGCGCGTGGAGCTCACCGGCACCGAGTTCGAACTGCTCGCGCTGCTGGCGGCCGAGCCCGGCAAGGTGTTCAGCCGCGACGACATCCTGAACCGCCTGCGCGGCCACGAGGCCGAGCTCTACACCCGGGCCGTCGACATCGTGGTGAGCCGCCTGCGCAAGAAGCTCGAGCCGCTGGACTGCATCAAGACGCTGCGCAATGCCGGCTATGCGCTGGCCGTCGCGCGCAGCGAGCCTGCATGAGGCGCAGGCGGCGGAGTTTGCGCGAGGCGCTGCACGGGATCGCATCGCGCCGGGCGGAACTGCACAGGCAGTGGCACGCACAGTGGCACGAGAAGGTGCAGGGCAAGCGCCGCTGGCGCCGTTCGTTGCGCATCCGGCTGGTCATGATGTTCGTGATGCTGGCGCTGGTGATGGCGGCGGTGTTCATGGGCGGCATGAAGAAGTCCTTTTCCACCGGCTGGGCCGAGGCCGCCAAGCCGATGCTGGTCGACTATGCCGACCGGCTCGTCGCCGAGATCGGCACGCCGCCCGACGTGGCGCGCGCGCAGGCGCTGGTCGCCCGGCTGCCGATCACGATCCGCATCACCGGCCCCAAGGTCAACTGGGACTCGAACCCTGGCGGCAGCAACGGCCGAGGCGGCTGGATGCACGACCGCGACGAGGAACCCTGGAACGACAAGTGGTTCGTCCGCCCGACCGCCGATGGCCACCGCGTCATCTTCGGCTGGTCGCCCAGGCTCTGGCAGCTCGCGCCGCGCATCGTCGGGTGGGCCACGCTCTGCGCGCTGCTGCTGCTCGTGGTGCTGGGCTATGCCTATGTCAGCCGGCTGCTGCGGCCGCTGATCGACATCCGCGAAGGCGCGCAGCGCTTCGGCCGCGGCGAGTTCACGCAGCCGATCCCGATCCGCCGCAACGACGACCTGGGCGACCTTGCCGAGCACATCAACACCATGGCCGACGACATCCAGGCCATGCTCGATGCCAAGCGCGGGCTGCTGCTGGCGTTGAGCCACGAGCTGCGCTCGCCGCTCACGCGCGCCCGGCTCAATGCCGAGCTGCTGCCGGCCACGCCCGAAAGCCAGGCCGAGCGCGAGGCGCTGCTGCGCGACTTGAACGAGATGCGCGACCTGATCAGCGACCTGCTCGAGAGCGAGCGGCTCGCAAGCCCGCACGTGGCGCTGCAGCGCGAGCCGGTCGACCTGGCGGCACTGGTGCGCGAAGTCGCGGCCGAGATGCCGGGCGCCCCGCAGGTGCACCTGGACCTGGCCGAGGGACTGCCGCCGCATGCCGTCGACCGCATGCGCATCCGCCTGCTGGTGCGCAACCTGCTGGACAACGCCTTGCGCTACAGCACCGATGCGCCCCGCCCGCCCTGCGTGTCGCTGCGCGCCGTGGTCGACGGGCCGGCGCAGGGCGTGGAGATCGAGGTGCGCGACCACGGCCCCGGCGTCGACGAGGCCCAGCTCGAACGCCTGACCGAGGCCTTCTACCGCACCGACAGCGCGCGCGCGCGCGCCACCGGCGGCGTCGGGCTGGGCATGTACCTTTGCCGGCTGATCGCCGAGGCCCACGGCGGCAGCCTCGCGGTGCACAACGCGAATCCGGGCCTGCGGATCGTGGTTCGCCTGGCCTGAGCGGCTGGCGGACCTGGGCGCGGGTCCGGCGCGGTGCTGTCGCCTGCGCTACGGCCAGCAGCGCCGCGCGCCGCTAGCATGGCGCCGCAACAACGACCTTTCCCAAGGAGACCTCCCATGGCCGAAACGCCCGTCAATCACCAGGTCAGGCTCGCCAAGCGGCCCGAGGGCGCGGCAACGCGCGAACACTGGCAGTTCACCACCGAGCCGGTCGGCGAGCCCGCCGAGGGCGGCGTGCTGGTCAAGACCCTCTCGCTCTCGCTCGACCCCGCCATGCGCGGCTGGCTCAACGACGCCAAGAGCTACATCGCGCCGGTGGAAATCGGCGCCGTGATGCGCGCGGGCGGCATCGGCCGCGTCATCGCGTCGAAGAATCCGGACTTCGCGGTCGGCGACACGGTCTACGGCACGCTGGGCGTGCAGGAATACATGCTCGTGCCCCAGGAAGAGATCAAGCGCAACGGGCTCGCCAAGATCGACCTGCGCGCCGGCACCATCCACCAGTGGCTCAACGTGCTCGGCATGCCGGGCATGACCGGCTACTTCGGGCTGATGGACGTGGGCCAGCCCAAGGCGGGCGAAACGGTGGTCATCTCCGGTGCCGCGGGCGCCGTGGGACAGACCGTCGGGCAGCTCGCCAAGATCAAGGGCTGCCGCGTGGTCGGCATCGCCGGCGGCCAGGCCAAGTGCGACTGGGTGGTGAAGGAGCTGGGCTTCGACGCCTGCATCGACTACAAGGCCGGCGCGGGTGCCGTGCGCGACGGCCTCAAGGCGCACTGCCCCAAGGGCGTGGACATCTACTTCGACAACGTCGGCGGCGAGATCCTCGACGCGGTGCTCGCGCGGCTCGCACGCAAGGCCCGCGTGATCATCTGCGGCGCCATCAGCCAGTACAACAACGCCAACAGCATGCCCGCGGCCGGCCCCCGCAACTACCTGAGCCTGCTGGTGAACCGCGCGCGCATGGAAGGCATCGTGGTGTTCGACTACGCGGACCGCTTCCCCATTGCCGTGGCCGAGCTGGCCGGCTACCTCAAGGACGGCCGCATGAAGAGCAAGGAAGACGTGGTCGTGGGGCTCGACACCTTCCCCGATGCGCTGAACCGGCTGTTCAGCGGCGAGAACTTCGGCAAGCTGGTGCTGCAGGTGGCGCAGGACTGAAGCGCAGGCGTCGATCGGACGGCCGCAGTCGGGCCCCGACGACGACCTGGGCGCTCTTGGCGGCGCTCGCCGCTCAGTTCACTCGTCGGTCGGCCGCATCGGAATGTCGCCCATTGCGTCGTCCTCGCGCAGGCTGCGCGCGGCCTTCAGCAGTTCGATCGACAGGCCGCCGCCCTGGCCGGCAAAGCCCTTGGCGACGCCCTCGAGCGCGGTTGCGAGGCCGTTCTCGCCGTCGGCGCGCGCATCCATGCTGATGTTGAGCACCCGGGCCGCCATCTGGCGGTAGGTGATGGCGCCCGCGCCCTCCAGGGCGGCCACCAGGTCGAGGTACAGCGCCAGGTTCAGGTCGAACACCAGCTTGGGCGTGATCTCGAAATCTTCGTTCTTGTTCTTGTTTTCCATGAGTGGGGGCTCCTTTTTTCCTGAGCCTCCACTCTAGCCATAAAAACGCGCGCTTCCGTCGGACGAACGCCATTCAGCGTGCGCGTGTGCCCATGACGGCTGCCGAAATGATGAGCAGGGCGGCCAGCGCGATGGTCCAGGTCAGCGGCCGGCCGGTCACGAGCAGCAGCAGCGCCGTCGAGCCCAGGGGGGTGAGATAGCTCAGGATGCCGATGCGCCGCGGGTCGCCGCGCTTGAGCGCCATGTCCCACACGAAGAAGGCCGCGCCCAGCGGGCCGAGGCCGCACAGCACGAGCAGCAGCCAGTCCTTGCCGGACAGCGCGGCCGGCGCTTCGAGCAGCGCGTGGCAGGCCAGCGAGAGCACGCCCGAGACCAGCCCGAACAGGCCGATGGCCGAGGTCGGAAAGGCTTCGACACGCTTCGTCCACAGCGAATAGCTGGCCCAGATGAAGGCCGAGCCCAGCGCCGGCAGGAAGCCCCAGTAGCCTTGGATCGCGTTGGCGCCAGCGCCCGCGCCGCCGCGCGTGCCGAGGATCGCGACCGCCGCGCCCGCAAAGCCCAGCAGCGCCGCCGCCAGATGCAGCGGCCTGAGCGACAGGCCCGGCAGCAGCACCGGCGCCAGCACCACCATGAACAGCGGCCACAGGTAGTTGACCAGGTTGGCCTCGACCGGCGGCGCATGCCGCAGCGCGATGAACAGCAGGAAGTGAAAGCCGAACAGGCCATAGACGCCCAGCGCCAGCGTGCGCGGCGGCACGCGCCAGGCCGCGCGGTCCCGCAGCACCAGCGGCCAGCTCGGCAGGCTGCCGATGATCAGCGCGAGCCCGGTCAGGAGGAAGGGCGGCAGGTGCGCGAGGGCGGTGCCGAGCGAGGCGAGCGTGGCCCAGAGCGTGATCGCGAGCAAGGCAAGGAAGGTGGGCGACATGGAGGGCAAGGCTAACCCGGCCGGCCGTCGCGCAGCGCCGGTGCGTCGTCGCGCAACGACGGTGTGGCCGGTCAGCAGCGATCGCGCCGACGCAGCGCGGCGGTGAGCGCCGAGGGCGAGCGGTAGCCGGTTCGGCGCGCGGTTTCGGCGACGCCCATGCCCTCGAGCCGCAGTTCGCGCGCATGCGCCAGCCGAAGGCCGCGCAGCCAGTGCATCGCGCTCAGGCCCTGTTCCTCGCGGCAACGCTGCGCGAGCTGGCTGGGGCTCAGGCAGGCGACTTCGGCCAGGTCGGCGACCGTGAGCGGCTCGTGCCACCGCGCCCGGGCCCAGGCTGCGAGCGCCGGCCAGTCGATGCGGCGGCGGCGCGTGTGCGGCATTGAAGAAAAAGGCGCGGGGCTCCAGGCTTCAAGCAGCAGCGCGGGGCCGTGCTGCAGCGCGAGCGCGAACTGCTGCGGCTGCGCCGTGCAGTGCGCGAGATAGCGCGCCAGCGCATGCAGCTGAAGCGGGTCGGCCGGCGCGCGCCCGGTACACCGGGCCCACGGCGCATGCGCGGTGTCGAGCACGAGGCAACTGCTGCCGCCGCTGCCGCGTGCTTCGAAGTCGTGCCGGTCGCCGGGCGCGACCACCTGCGCCTGGCCAGCGCCGATGCCGGCGCCGCGGCCTTCGACCTCGATCTCCAGCACGCCTTCCAGGCCGACCAGCACCTGGAAGTGGTCGTGCGCATGGCTGCCGCGCGAGCTGCCGTAGTGGCGCAGCGAAAGGATGGGCGGGGCGGGCTGGTGCATGGTGAAGGGCTGATTGTCTTGCGGCGCTCCCCGCCTGTCACCCGAGCCGCAGCAGCAGCGCCGAGGCCGCGCACACCAGCAGGAACGGAATGCTGATGCGATGGAACTCGCGCAGCCCGTGCGGCAGCCTGGCCAGGCGCAGCGCGATCAGGTTGGCCAGCGAGCCCAGCACGCAGCCGAAGCCGCCCACGCTCACGCCGGCCGCGAGCGCCGGCAGGTCGCGCACATGGCCGTCGAGCAGGATCGCGGCCGGCACGTTGCTGATGAACTGCGAGGCGACGATGGCGGCAAGGTAGGCGCGCCATCCTTCGGTGATGGGCCAGTGGTTCAGCAGCGACCCAATCGCCTGCAGCTCGGCCAGCTGGCGCAGGTCCACGAACATCAGCGCAATGATCGCGAGCAGCGCCCAGTCGATGTCTTTCAGCACGCGCGGATAGCTCAGCAGGAACACCGCGAACACCACGCCCAGGCCCGCGAGCAGCCAGTGCCGGTCGAGCGCGACCACGAAGCCGATGAACAGGACGCCCGCCAGTGCAAGGAGGCGCGGCTGCACCGGCGCGGCCTCGGTCTCGGGCTTGAGCGCGATGGGCGTGCGCGGCACCAGCAGCCAGGCCGCCGCGAAGAGCCAGAACAGCATCACGGCCACGGTCGGCAGCATCATGCCCATGAAGCCGACGAAGCTCTCGCCCGAGCGGTGCCAGAGGTAGAGGTTCTGCGGATTGCCGATGGGCGTGAGGGCCGAACCCGCATTGACCGCCAGTGCCTCGAGCACCACGAGCCGCGCGAGCGGCAGGTGCGCCTGGCTGGCGAGCACGCGCGTGAGCGGCACCAGCAGGAACAGGCTCACGTCGTTGGTCACCAGCGCGGACAGGAACGCCGCGCTGGCGGTCAGCATCAGCGCCAGGCTGCGCTGGCTGTGCGTGCGCGCGAGCAGGCGCTGGGCGGCGGCCTGCAGCATGCCGCTTTTCTCGACCCCTTGCGTGATCGCGAGCAGCCCCGCGAGCGCGCCCACGGTCTGCCAGTCGACCAGCCGGAGCCAGTCCATCGGCGCGCGCGGGCGCAGGAAGGCGAACAGGAGCGCGACGCCGGCCAGCAGCCACAGCAGGCCGTTGCCGCCGCCGTGTTCGGAGGGCGCGGCTGCCCGCGCCTGCGTTTCAGCGGCCGGCGAGTTCACGCAGTTCGCGCTTGAGCACTTTGCCGATCGCGCTGCGCGGCAACTCGTCAATGAACTGCAGACGCGCCAGGCGCTGCGTCTTGCCGAGCTGCGCGTTGGCCCATTGCAGCAGCGCGTCCTCGGACGTGCCGTCACCCTCGCGGCGCACCACGAAGGCCACCGGCGTCTCGCCCCATTGCTCCGACGGCACGCCGGCCACCGCCACGTCGGCCACGGCCGCATGGCCGCGCAGCACGGCTTCGAGATCGCTCGGATAGATGTTGAAGCCGCCGCTGATGATCATGTCCTTCTTGCGGTCGAACAGCGTGAGGAAGCCATCGGCATCGAAGCGGCCGATGTCGCCGGTGCGGATGAAGCGCTTGCCGGCGGCGTCGAACCACTCGGCCTCGCGCGTCTTCTCGGGCTGGCGGTGATAGCCGGTCATCATGCCGCCCGAATGGCCCACCACCTCGCCGGCCAGCTCGATGTTGGCGCGCGGGATCTCGCGGCCCTCCTCGTCGATCAGGCGGATGTCGCTGCCTTCGGCCGGCTGGCCGACGGTGTGCAGCTTGTCCGGATGCAGGTGGGCTTCGAGGATGCAGGTGCCGCCGCCTTCGGTCATGCCGTAGAACTCGATCAGCCCGCCGGGCCAGCGCTTGAGCACATCGGCCTTGAGCGCGGCGTTGAAGGGCGCGCTGGTGCTGAACTTGAAGCGGAAGGACGAGAGGTCGTGCGCATCGAAGCGCGGATGCGCCATCAGGCGCTGGTACTGCACCGGCACCAGCATCGTGTGCGTCACGCGGCGCTGCTCGGCCAGCTGCAGGTAGCCGAGCGCGTCGAACTTGGGCATCAGCACCACGCAGCCGCCGAAGGCAATGGTCGGAAAGAACACCACCAGCGTGGTGTTCGAATAGAGCGGCGTCGACAGCAGCGTGACGGTGTCGGGGCCGTAGCCGTACCTGGCGCCGCGCTGCACGTGGGCCCAGCGCATGCCGTGGCCCTGCACGATGCCTTTGGGCTCGCCGGTGGTGCCCGACGAATAGATGATGTTGAAGGGCCAGGAGGGCTGCGTCTCGACGGCGCGCGGCTGCGTGCCCGCGGGGGCGAGCCAGCGATCGAGGGCCTGCCCGGCGGCGGAGCCGTCGAGCGCCACGCGCGGGATGCCGCCTTCCTTGGCGGGGCCGACGACCTCGGCGGCCGAGGCGTCGGTGAAGAGGATGCGCGCATCGGCGTCCTCGATCATGCGGGCCAGGCTGGACGGCGTGGAGCCGGGCGCCAGCGGCGCGACCGCGACGCCCGCGCGCAAGGCGCCGAGGAACACCGCCGCGTAGTTCACCGAGGATGCCGCGCAGACCGCGATGGCATCGCCCGGCCCGAGGCCGTCGCGCTGCAGGGCGGCCGCGACGCGGTCCATCAGCGCGTCGAGCGCGCCGTAGTCCAGTGCCTGTTGCGCGTCCGCGAGCGCGGCGTGGCCGGGCGTGTGTTGCGCGTGGAGGCGAACCAGGTCGGCGATGGCGCCGAAGCCGCGCTCCATGGCGGCTTGAATGGCAGGGTGCGTTTGCAAAATTCGATCCTTCGTCTTGGCCAGACGGCAGGATAGCGAAGACCCCGGCCCGGCGCTGAGCCGCACGCGACGGACGTGCGCCTACGCCGCGCGCAGCGTACGGCGCGGCCGCCGCGCGGCCTTGTCCCGGTGCGCCCACTCGGCCTGCTCGATCAGGCGGCCGAGCTCGGCCACGGCCGGGCTGCGTTCCCCCGCATCGCCTTCGCCGTAGGCCAAGGTGAAGTCCAGCATCGGCAGCGCCGGCAGGCCATGGCGCTCGTCCAGCGCCGCCATGCCGGGGCGCAGGTTGTCGCGCGTGAAGGTGGCCACCGCCAGGCCGCTCAGCGCGGCCGTGCGCAGGTCCTGCAGGCTGTGCGAGCTGAAGGCGCCGTGCCAGGGGATGCCGGCGGTGTTGAGCGCGTCGATGCTGACCTGGCGGCACACGCAGGGCGGCGGCGAATAGGCCAGCGGCAGCGAGGCGCCCTCCGCACGCTCGAAGCCCTCGGCCGCGGCCCACACCATCGGCAGGCGCCGCAGCAGCGTGCCCTCGACCTCGCCCGAGACCGACACCACCACCGCCAGGTCGAGCTCGCGCTCGCGCACCATCGTCGCCAGGTCGAGCGTCAGGCCCACGCTCACCTCCAGCCTCACGTTGGGGCAGCTGCGCGCGAACTGTTGCAGGAGCTGCGGCAGGCCCTCGCTCATGAAGCTCTCGGGCACGCCGAAGCGCACCGTGCCTTCGATCGGCGAGCAGCGGAAGTGCCGCGCCAGCGCGTCCTGCGCCTGCAGGATGCGCTCGGCATGGCGAAGAAAGTCTTCGCCGTCGGCGGTCAGGCGCAGGCGCCGCGTGGTGCGGTGGAACAGCGGGCGCCCGACCAGTTCCTCGAGCCGGCGGATCTGGTGGCTGACCGCCGATTGCGTCAGGTGCAGCTGCTCGGCGGCGCGCGTGAAGCCATTGGCGCGGTGGACGGCGGTGAAGGCTTGCAGGAGGCCGGTATCGAAGTTCATGGCCGCCAGATTAATGAAGTCGCTTCCTGAGTGGAAGGAAATTTAATCATTTGCCTAATGAAATCGGGGTCTTGAGAATGCCCCGGACCACCTACTTTCCCTTCACGTCCCCATGTCCTCTTTCCCCCGCCATCCCTCCCTCGCGCTGGCCGCCATCTGCCTGGCGGCGCTGATGTTCGGCCTGGAGATCTCCAGCGTGCCGATCATCCTGCCGGTGCTCGAAGCGCGGCTGCACGCCGGCTTCCGCGACCTGCAATGGATCATGAACGCCTACACCATCGCCTGCACCACGGTGCTGATGGCCACCGGCACCCTGGCCGACCGCTACGGACGGCGCCGCATGTTCGCGCTCACGGTGCTGGCCTTCGGCCTGGCCTCGCTGCTGTGCGGCCTGGCGCCCAGCACGCCGGTGCTGATTGCCGCGCGCTTCCTGCAGGGCATGGCGGGCGGCGCGATGTTCATCTGCTCGATTGCGATCCTGTCGCACCAGTTTCCGGACGGCCGGGCGCGCGGCCGCGCCTTCGCGATCTGGGGCGTTGTGGCCGGCATCGGCCTGGGGTTCGGGCCGGTGGTGGGCGGCGCGATCATCGCGCTGGCCAGCTGGCACTGGGTCTTCCTCGCGCACGTGCCGCTGGCGCTGCTGGGGCTGGCGCTGATCATGGCCGGCGTGGCGGAGTCGCGCGATCCGCTGGCCCGCCAACAGAAGCTGGACCTGGCGGGCATCGTCACGCTGACCACCGCGGTGCTCGGGCTCACCTGGCTGATCACGCAGGGCGACAGCCTGGGCTGGACCAGCCCGGCCGCGCTGGGCCTGATGGCCGCCACCGCGGCGGGGCTCGCGGCCTTCGTCGCGGTCGAGCGCTTCCATCCGCACCCGATGTTCGACTTCTCTGTGTTCCGCATCCGCGACTTCTCGGGCGCCATCCTCGGCTGCATCGGCATGAACTGCAGCTACTGGCCGTTCATGATCTACCTGCCGCTGTATTTCTCCGCCGGCCTGGGCTACGGCACGACCGCCGCCGGCCTGGCGCTGCTGGTCTACACGGTGCCCTTCCTCGTGATGCCGCCGATCGCGCAGTGGCTGCTGCTGCGCTACCAGGCGCGCTTCGTGATTCCCGCAGGCCTGTTCCTGATCGGCCTGGGCTTCATGGCGATGAAGTGGGGCAGCGGCCTCGCGCAGCTGGGCGGCTGGACGGTGCTGCCCGGTGCGCTGGTCGCCGGCATCGGCCTGGGCCTGACCACCACGCCCGCGACCAACATGACCACCGCCTCGGTGCCCGCGCACCGCGCCGGCATGGCCTCGGGCATGGACGTCAGCGCGCGCCTCATCTCGCTGGCCATCAACATCGCGGTGATGGGGCTGGTGCTGGTGGCGGGCATCCTGGCTGCGCTGCGGGGCTTGCTGGGGACGGCGCTCGATGCGGCGCGGCTGCGCGCATTGGCCGAGCAGCTCGCGGGCGGGGACGTGGCGGGGGCGCAGCAGGCGCTGGCGGCCACGCTGGCGGTGCCGGATGCCTCCGGTGCGCTCCTGCAGGCCGCCGTGACCCATGGCTTCGGATGGGTCATGCTGTACGGCGCGCTCGGCGCCTGGTTGACCGCGGCGCTCAGCTTCGCGGTGTTCGGCGGCCGGCAGGCTGCGTCCGCGCGGGACGCGGCACCTGGGGTGGCCGGCGGGCGATAAGGCGCGCCGGCGGCCGTTTGTCAGACGCCCGCGGCGTGCGCCTGCTGGTCCGCGTGGTAGCTCGAACGCACCATCGCGCCCACGGCCGCGTGGCTGAAGCCCATCTTGTAGGCCTCTTCCTCGAACATCTTGAAGGTGTCGGGGTGCACGTAGCGGCGCACCGGCAGGTGCGAGCCCGACGGCGACAGGTACTGGCCGATGGTCAGCATGTCGATGTCGTGGGCGCGCATGTCGCGCATCACCTGCAGGATCTCTTCGTCGGTTTCACCCAGGCCCACCATGATGCCGCTCTTGGTCGGCACCTGCGGATGCAGCGCCTTGAATTTCTTCAGCAGGTTGAGGCTGAACTGGTAGTCGCTGCCGGGGCGCGCTTCCTTGTAGAGGCGCGGCGCGGTTTCGAGGTTGTGGTTCATCACGTCCGGCGGCGCGGCCTTGAGGATTTCCAATGCGCGGTCGTCGCGGCCGCGGAAGTCGGGCACGAGGATCTCGATCTGCGTCATCGGCGAGAGCTCGCGGATGTTCGTGATGCAGTCGACGAAATGCTGGCTGCCGCCGTCGCGCAGGTCGTCGCGGTCGACGCTGGTGATCACCACGTACTTCAGGCGCAGCTTGGCGATGGTCTTGGCGAGGTTGAGCGGCTCGTCCTTGTCGAGCGGGTCCGGGCGGCCGTGGCCCACGTCGCAGAACGGGCAGCGGCGCGTGCACTTGTCGCCCATGATCATGAAGGTGGCCGTGCCGTTGCCGAAGCATTCGCCGATGTTCGGGCACGAGGCTTCTTCGCAGACCGTGTGCAGGTTGCTTTCGCGCAGGATCTGCTTGATCTCGTAGAAGCGCGTGGTGGGGCTGCCGGCCTTCACGCGGATCCATTCGGGCTTCTTGAGCACCTCGCCCTGCTGCACCACCTTGACGGGAATGCGCGAGAGCTTGGCCGCGGCCTTCTGCTTGGCGAGCGGGTTGTAGTTTTCGGCGCTTTGCGCGTCGCGGACGACTTCTGTGGTGCTCATTGGATTGCTAAGGCGCCAGGTAGGTGCCGAGCTTCTGGCTCAGGACCCGGGCAGCTTCTTCCCATGTGGTTTGGACCCCGATTGTAGAAAGATCGACCGTTTGCAGCCCCGCATAGCCGCAAGGGTTGATGCGCGAGAAGGGTTCGAGGTCCATCGCGACGTTGAGCGCCACGCCGTGGTAAGTGGCATGGCGGCTCACCTTGATGCCGAGCGCGGCGATCTTGCCGAGGCCGCGGAACGGGTCGCCGGCGGGCAGCGGGCCGGTCAGCGCGGCATGCGAGAAAGGGTCGTCGAGCCGCACGTAGATGCCCGGTGCGCCCGCCACGCGGTGGCCCGTCACGCCGAAGTGGGCCAGCGTGCGCAGCACCGATTCCTCGATGCGGTAGACGTATTCCTTCACGAAGTAGCCCGCGCGCCGAAGGTCGATCAGCGGATAGGCCACCACCTGGCCCGGGCCGTGGAAGGTGACCTGGCCGCCGCGGTCGGTCTGCACGACCGGGATCGCGCCAGGGTTCAGGATGTGGTCCTGCCTGCCCGCGATCCCCTGCGTGAAGACCGGCGCATGCTCGCAGATCCACAGCGCATCGGGCGTCTCGGGCTGGCGCTCGAGCGTGAACTGCTTCATTGCGCCGTAGGTGGCGGCGTAGTCGGCGGCGCCCAGCCATGTGGCTTCGATGCCCGTGCTCATCGCGTGCCCGGCGCTTTCTTCAGAGAACGACCTTGACCATCGGATGGGCCGACAGTGCGCGGTAGAGATCGTCGAGCTGCTCGCGGCTGGTGGCGGTGACGGTGATCGTCACGCCCAGGTAGTTGCCCGCCTTGCTGTCGCGCAGCTCGACCGTGGCGGCGTCGAAGGCCGGATCGAAGCGCTCGGCAATCTGAGTGATCGCGTGCACGAAGCCATCGGCCTTGACGCCCATGACCTTGATCGGGAACTGCGAGGGGTACTCGATCAGCGATTCCTTGCGCGGATCGGGGACGTGAACGGTGGCGGTTTCGATCTTGTCGTTGGTGTCGGTCATGCGGGAACTCCTTGCGCTTGCGCGTTGCTCAGCTTGGCCTGCTGGTAGGCGGCGTACAAGGCTTGGTAGATGGGGCCGGGACGGCCATTTCCAATCGCCTGGCCATCGAGCGTCACGACCGGCAGCACTTCCTTGCTGGCCGACGAGAGCAGCAGCTCGTCGGCGCCGAACACCTCGTCGCGAGAGATGCGGCGCAGCGCAAACGGGATGCCGCACTCGGCGCACAGCCGTTCGAGCAGGCCGTAGCGGATGCCGGTCAGCACCAGGTTGTCCTTGGGCGGCCCCACGAGGCCGCCGTCCTTCACGATCCACACGTTGCTCGACGAGGCCTCGCTGAGCCATTCGCCGCGGAACATGATGGTCTCGGCCGCGCCGGCCTCGACGCTGATCTGCCGCGCCAGCACCGCGCCCAGCAGGCTGGTGCTCTTGATGTGCGCCTTCTGCCAGCGGAAGTCGGCCGCGCTCACGCAGGCCACGCCCTTGGCGCGCACGGCGTCGGCCACCGGCGGCAGCGGATTCACCATCACGAACACGGTCGGGTGCACGCCACGGGTCATGGCATGATCGCGCGGCGCGACACCGCGGGTAATTTGAAAGTACACGGCCTGGGGCGCATCGCCGCCCGCCTCGACGAGCCGCATCACGATGCCGCGCCACTGGGCGAGCGTGAGCGGATTGGCGATCTGCAGTTCGGCCAGCGAGCGATCGAGGCGCGCCATGTGCTCCTCGAAGCAGAAGGGCTGGCCGCCGTAGACGGGGACGACTTCATAGACGCCGTCGCCGAAGATGAAGCCGCGGTCGAGCACGCTGATGCGTGCGTCCTTGAGCGCGGTGTACTCGCCGTCGAGATAGCAGAGCGTGGAGGGGATTGCGGCGGTAAGAGGGTGCATGCTGGAATTATGGTTGCGCGCGGCAGGTCGGGTTCTCGTCAGCCGATGAAGCCTCGATTTGCAAACGCGACAGCTCGGGTGGTCGGATGGGCTGGGTTTTTACTTATAATCAATGGCTTTGTAGAAATTCTGGGTCGTCATCCGGGCTTCATTCGAAATGAAAACAATCGCCCGAAAAGATGAACAAGTCGCGGAAGACCTCGACGCAGAATACAAGCCGTTGACCGCCGATGAGGCGCGTGAACTGCGAGCAAGGCATCCCTCGATCTCCCCTTGGTGGGTCATCGCGGGGCAGTTGGTTGTCGGTCTGCTGGTGGCTTTGGCCGCCTGGGGACTGACGGGGAGGCAAAATCTGGGGTGGTCCGCCGGCTACGGCGCGATTGCGGTGGTCATTCCTGCTGCGGTGTTCGCGCGGGGGCTGACCGGCCGGTTTTCTTCCCTGAATCCGGGCACTGCGGTGGTTGGGTTCTTCCTGTGGGAAATGGTCAAGATGGCCTTGTCGATTGCGATGTTGTTCGCAGCGCCAAGGCTGATAACGGCGCTGAGCTGGCCAGCAATGCTGATCGGCCTGGTGGTGACAATGAAGGCGGCCTGGTTGGCGGTGATGTTCTCGCCCCGGCGCCGGCAACATAGAGACGAGTAACTGAATGGCTGCTGAAAACGCTGCGGAACATGGTCAGACCGCGGGTGAATACATCATTCACCACTTGACGCACCTGCAAAGCTCCAAGCCTGGGGGTGTTGCGGACTTTTCGGTTTTCAATTTCGACTCGCTCTTCTTCTCGATAGCACTGGGCATCCTGGGTTGCTGGCTGCTCTGGCTGGCTGCCCGCAAGGCTACTTCGGGCGTTCCGGGCCGTTTTCAAGCGGCCGTCGAACTGCTGGTGGAAATGGTCGACCAGCAGGCCAAGGGCATCGTCCACAACGCCACCAGCCGCAAGTTCGTTGCCCCGCTGGCGCTCACGATCTTCGTCTGGATCTTCCTGCTCAATGCAATGGACCTGTTCCCGGTCGATTTGTTCCCGGCGATCTGGGCCAAGATCTTCCACATCGCCGGCGAAGACCCGCACCATGCCTACCTGCGCGTCGTGCCCACGGCCGACCTCTCGGTGACAATGGGCCTGTCGGTGGGCGTGCTGCTGGTCTGCCTCTACTACAACATCAAGATCAAGGGCCTGGGCGGCTGGGTGCACGAGCTCTTCACGGCGCCGTTCGGCAACCACTGGGCGCTGTATCCGTTCAACTTCGCCATGCAGATGATCGAGTTTGTCGCCAAGACCGTCTCGCACGGCATGCGGCTGTTCGGCAACATGTATGCCGGTGAACTGATCTTCCTGCTGATCGCGCTGATGGGCGGCGCCTGGACGCTGTCGACCACCGGCGTGCTGCTGGCACTCGGCCACATCGTTGCGGGTACCGCATGGGCCATCTTTCACATCCTGATCATCACGCTGCAGGCGTTCGTGTTCATGATGCTGGCGCTGGTCTACATCGGCCAGGCCCACGATCACCACTGATCATCCGGTTTCGTTTTCGTTTTTTTGTTTTCTCTTCAACCAAAGTCCTCTAGGAGTCATCATGGAAGTTATTAGCTTTGTTGCACTGGCCGCCGGCCTGATCATCGGTCTGGGCGCTGTGGGCGCATGTATCGGCATCGGCATCATGGGCAGCAAGTACCTCGAGTCGGCCGCACGTCAGCCTGAACTCATGGGTGAACTTCAAACCAAGATGTTCCTGCTGGCCGGTCTGATCGACGCCGCTTTCATTATCGGCACCGGTATCGCCCTGTGGTTCGCAACGGCCAACCCGTTCCTGGCTCAGATCGCCAACCTGCCGAAGTAAGTCTTTCTCGTCGGACCCGTGTCGTCGTTCCCCTCTGTGGAATGGCTTCGCATTCAATCCCAAAGAGAGGGTGAAAAGTGAGCATTACCGGTACCCTGATCGTTCAGATGATCGTGTTCCTGATCCTGGTCGGGTTCACGATGAAGTTCGTGTGGCCGCCGATCGCGAAGGCGCTGGACGACCGCGCTGCGAAGATCGCCGAAGGCCTCGCTGCCGCCGACAAGGCCAAGTCCGAACTCTCCGCCGCCAACAAGCGCGTGGAAGCCGAACTGGGCCAGGCACGCAACGAGTCCGCACAACGTCTTGCCGACGCCGAACGTCGCGCCCAGGCCATCGTTGAAGAGGCCAAGGCCCGCGCGACCGAGGAAGGCAACAAGATCGTTGCAGCCGCACGCGTCGAAGCCGACCAGCAGGCACTGAAGGCGCGCGAAGCACTGCGCGAGCAAGTCGCGGCCCTGGCTGTCAAGGGCGCAGAGCAGATCCTGCGCAAGGAAGTGAATGCAGGCGTTCACGCCGATTTGCTCGCCCGCCTGCAGACCGAACTCTGATAGAAGCCATGGCAGAACTCGCCACCATTGCACGCCCCTACGCCGAGGCGCTCTTCAAGGCCTCGTCGTCCGACGTTGCCGGCACCAGCGCCTGGCTCGAAAAGATGGCCGTCATCTCGGCCAATCCGGAGCTCCAGCAGTTCGCCGACAACCCCAAGGCCACGGCCGAGCAGGTTCTCGGCGTGGTCGCCGGCGCCTTCGGTGCGCCGCTGCCCGCCCATGCCCAGAACTTCCTGGGTGCGCTCCTCGAGAACGGGCGCTTCTCGGTGCTGCCGGAAATTGCGAAGCAGTTCCGGGCACTGGCCAACGCGAAGAGCGGTTCGTCCGACGCCGTGGTCTACAGCGCCTTCCCGATCGATGCGTCGGCCCTGGCCAATGTGGCGGCCGCGCTCGAAAAGCGCTTCGGCCGCAAGCTGCAGGTCACGGTCCAGCAAGAGCCGGAACTGATCGGCGGCATTCGTGTGGTGGTCGGCGACGAGGTGCTCGACACCTCCGTCAAAGCGCGCCTTGAACAAATGAAAGTTGCGCTGGCGGCCTGACGGTCTTCAGCCCTCTACTTGTAGCCTCAAAGAAAGAAGGAAAGAGTCATGCAACTCAATCCCGCAGAAATTTCCGAACTGATCAAGAGCCGCATCGAGGGCCTCGGAGTCAGCGCGAACATCCGCAACGAGGGCACCGTGGTTTCGGTGACCGACGGCATCGTGCGCGTGCACGGCCTGTCCGACGCGATGCAGGGCGAAATGCTCGAGTTCCCGCCCACGGCCGACGGCACGCCGTCGTTCGGCCTCGCGCTGAACCTCGAGCGCGACTCGGTCGGCGCCGTGATCCTGGGCGAGTACGAGCACATCTCCGAAGGCGACACCGTCAAGTGCACGGGCCGCATCCTGGAAGTGCCCGTCGGCCCCGAGCTCATCGGCCGCGTGGTGAACGCCCTGGGCCAGCCGATCGACGGCAAGGGCCCGATCAACGCCAAGATGACCGACGTGATCGAGAAGGTCGCACCGGGCGTGATCGCCCGCAAGTCGGTCGACCAGCCGATGCAGACCGGCCTCAAGTCGATCGACTCGATGGTGCCGATCGGCCGTGGCCAGCGCGAGCTGATCATCGGCGACCGCCAGACCGGCAAGACCGCCGTGGCAATCGACGCGATCATCAACCAGAAGGGTCAGAACATGACCTGCGTCTACGTTGCGATCGGCCAGAAGGCTTCGTCGATCAAGAACGTGGTGCGCGCACTCGAACAAGCCGGCGCGATGGACTACACCATCGTGGTGGCCGCATCGGCCTCCGAATCGGCCGCCATGCAGTACGTGTCGGCCTACTCGGGCTGCACCATGGGCGAATACTTCCGCGACCGCGGCGAAGACGCGCTCATCGTCTATGACGACCTCTCCAAGCAAGCCGTGGCCTACCGCCAGGTCTCGCTGCTGCTGCGCCGCCCGCCAGGCCGCGAAGCCTACCCCGGCGACGTGTTCTATCTCCACTCGCGTCTGCTCGAACGCGCAGCCCGCGTGAACGCCGACTACGTCGAAGCCTTCACCAAGGGTGAAGTCAAGGGCAAGACCGGTTCGCTGACGGCACTGCCGATCATCGAAACGCAGGCCGGCGACGTGTCCGCCTTCGTTCCGACCAACGTGATCTCGATCACCGACGGCCAGATCTTCCTGGAAACCAACCTGTTCAACGCCGGTATCCGCCCCGCCATCAACGCCGGTATCTCGGTGTCGCGCGTGGGTTCGTCGGCGCAGACCAAGGTCATCAAGGGCCTGTCGGGCGGTATCCGTACCGACCTGGCCCAGTACCGTGAGCTGGCTGCGTTCGCGCAGTTCGCCTCCGACCTGGACGAAGCCACCCGCAAGCAGCTGGACCGCGGTGCCCGCGTGACCGAACTGCTCAAGCAGGCCCAGTACAGCCCGCTGCCGATCTCGCTGATGGGCGCCACGCTGTTCGCGGTGAACAAGGGCTTCATGGACGACCTGGAGATCAAGAAGGTGCTGCCGTTCGAACACGGCCTGCACCAGTTCCTGAAGTCCAGCCATGCTGCGCTGCTCGACAAGATCGAAAAGGCCAAGGCGCTCGACAAGGACGCCGAGGCCGAGCTGACCGCCGCCATCACGTCGTTCAAGAAGTCGTTCGCCTGATCGGCCGGACAAGGAGCACTCATGGCAGCTGGTAAGGAAATCCGCGGCAAGATCAAATCGGTGGAAAACACCAAGAAGATCACCAAGGCCATGGAAATGGTCTCGGTTTCCAAGATGCGCAAGGCGCAAGAGCGCATGCGTGCCGCCCGCCCCTACAGCGAAAAGATCCGCAACATCGCGGCCAACCTGGGCAAGGCGAATCCCGAGTACACGCACGCGTTCATGAAGAAGAACGAGGCCAAGGCCATCGGCTTCATCATCGTCACGAGCGACAAGGGCCTGTGCGGCGGCTTGAACACCAACCTGCTGCGCGCCGTCACCGGCAAGCTGCGGGAAGCCCAGGGCGCGGGCATCGCGATCGAGTCGGTGGCCATCGGCAGCAAGGGCCTGGGCTTCCTGAACCGCATCGGTGCGCGCGTCGTGGCCCACGTCACCCACCTGGGCGACACGCCGCATCTCGACAAGCTCATCGGTCCGGTCAAGACGCTGCTCGACGCCTACGCGGAAGGCAAGCTCTCGGCCGTGTACCTGTGCTACACGAAGTTCATCAACACGATCAAGCAGGAGCCGCTCGTCGAGCAGCTGCTGCCGCTGGCCGCAGACTCGCTGCAGGTCGAGGCCGGCCAGCATTCGTGGGACTACATCTACGAGCCCGATGCGCAGAGCGTGATCGACGAGCTGCTGGTGCGCTATGTGGAGTCGCTGGTCTACCAGGCCGTGGCCGAGAACATGGCGTCCGAGCACTCGGCTCGGATGGTCGCAATGAAGGCGGCGACGGACAACGCCGGCAATGTGATCAACGAGCTCAAGCTGGTCTACAACAAGACCCGCCAGGCAGGCATCACCAAGGAGCTTTCGGAAATCGTGTCCGGCGCCGCTGCGGCTGCCGGTGTTTGATTGCGGCAATGGACCGGGCCACATTGCCATTCGCGCTTCGCACTGCGAACCGATAACCGAAGGCCTTTTTCTGGGGACTCTGCACAAATGAAGAAACTTCTCGTTCTGGTGGCCATGGCCGCCGCGCTGACTGCCTGCTCCAAGAAGGAAGAGGCGCCTGCTGCACCGCCGGCACCTGCCGCTGCACCGGCGCCCGCTCCCGCGGCGCCTGCCGCTCCGGCTGCACCGGCCGCGCCCGCAGCTGCCGCTCCCACGGCATCGGCCGCGGACCTGCCGCAGGAGTGCAACGACTACCTGGCCAAGGCCCAGGCGTGCGTGTCGGCGCAAAGCGGCGCTGCCGCCGATGCGATGAAGGCAAGCGTGGAGCAGACCAAGGCAGCCTGGGCTTCGATGGGCACCGACAAGGCCGCGCTGGGCCAGGCCTGCAAGGCTGCCAGCGATGCCTTTGCCGCACAGGCCGCGGCGCTGAAGTGCTGATCGGAAGCAACTGAAGAAATCAAGGGTGCCGGCCCGTCCGGCATTCTTGCAAAAGCGGCCCGCGATGGCACAAGGACGCTTCTGCAAGAACCTGTCGCAACATTATTGAGATCCAGAAGGAAACGCCATGGCTGAAGGAAAAATTGTCCAATGTATCGGCGCCGTGGTCGACGTGGAGTTCCCGCGTGACCAGATGCCCAAGGTCTATGACGCCTTGAAATTCGAAGGCGGCGGGCTGACCCTCGAAGTCCAGCAGCAGCTCGGCGACGGCGTGGTGCGCACCATTGCGCTCGGCTCGTCCGACGGCCTGCGCCGCGGCCTGATCGTCACCAACACCGGCGCACCCATCACGGTGCCCGTCGGCAAGGCCACGCTCGGCCGCATCATGGACGTGCTCGGCCGTCCGATCGACGAGCGCGGCGACGTGAGCCAGGACCTCACCGCATCGATCCACCGCAAGGCCCCCGCATACGACGAACTGTCGCCTTCGCAGGACCTGCTGGAAACCGGCATCAAGGTGATCGACCTCGTGTGCCCGTTCGCCAAGGGCGGCAAGGTGGGCCTGTTCGGCGGCGCCGGCGTGGGCAAGACCGTGAACATGATGGAACTCATCAACAACATCGCCAAGGCTCACTCGGGCCTGTCGGTGTTCGCCGGTGTGGGTGAACGTACCCGCGAAGGCAACGACTTCTATCACGAGATGGCCGACTCCGGCGTCGTGAACCTCGAGAAGCTCGAGGACTCGAAGGTCGCCATGGTCTACGGCCAGATGAACGAACCCCCGGGCAACCGCCTGCGCGTGGCACTGACCGGCCTGACCATTGCCGAGTCGTTCCGCGACGAAGGCCGCGACGTGCTGTTCTTCGTGGACAACATCTACCGCTACACGCTGGCCGGTACCGAAGTGTCGGCTCTCTTGGGCCGCATGCCTTCCGCCGTGGGCTACCAGCCGACGCTGGCCGAGGAAATGGGCCGCCTGCAGGAGCGGATCACGTCGACCAAGGTCGGCTCGATCACCTCGATCCAGGCCGTGTACGTGCCGGCCGACGACTTGACCGACCCGTCGCCCGCCACCACCTTCGCCCACCTGGACTCCACCGTGGTGCTGTCGCGCGACATCGCTTCGCTCGGTATCTACCCCGCCGTGGACCCGCTCGACTCGACCTCGCGCCAGCTCGACCCGAACGTGGTCGGCGAAGAGCACTACAACGTGGCCCGCGCCGTGCAAGGCACGCTGCAGCGCTACAAGGAACTGCGCGACATCATCGCGATTCTGGGCATGGACGAACTGGCACCGGAAGACAAGCTGGCCGTGGCCCGCGCGCGCAAGATCCAGCGCTTCCTGTCGCAGCCGTTCCACGTGGCCGAAGTGTTCACGGGTTCGCCCGGCAAGTACGTGCCGCTGGCCGAAACCATCCGCGGTTTCAAGATGATCGTGAACGGCGAAGCCGACCACCTGCCCGAACAAGCGTTCTACATGGTGGGCGGCATCGACGAAGCGTTCGAAAAGGCCAAGAAGGTCGCTTAACAAGGAATCACCATGGCAGGCACCATTCATGTGGACGTGGTCAGCGCGGAAGAGTCGATCTTCTCGGGCGAAGCCAAGTTCGTCGCGCTGCCCGGTGAAGCCGGTGAGCTCGGCATCTACCCGCGCCACACGCCGCTGATCACGCGCATCCGCCCCGGCGCCGTGCGCATCGAAACGGCCGACGGCGGCGAGGAGTTCGTCTTCGTGGCCGGCGGCATTCTCGAAGTGCAGCCCAACGCCGTCACCGTGCTGTCCGACACCGCGATCCGCGGCAAGGACCTCGACGACGAGAAGGCCAACCAGGCCAAGGCAGCCGCCGAGGAAGCGCTCAAGAACGCCAAGAGCGACATCGACATCGCCATGGCGCAGTCGGAACTGGCCGTGATGGCTGCGCAGATCGCTGCGCTGCGCAAGTACCGCCAGAAGAAGTAAGCAGGAGCGAAGAAAAGCGCTCCACGAAAAAGCCGCCTCCGGGCGGCTTTTTTGCGTCCGCCGCTCCTGCAAAAAGCCTCACTTTGGTCTGAACATGGTCGAAGTTTGGCCTTGTCCGGCTGAAGCTGCGCCCCTAGTATTCGCCTTCGCCCCGGACTGCGGTTGCTGCAGCCGGCGGCCAAAAGAATATTGGAGACAAAGCGCGTGGCACCCTGGAGTGGCATCACTGCAGACGAGATGCGGTTGCTGGAGACCACCTTCTGGTCGGCCGGCGGCTCGCGCCATGCCATGGCCGAACAGCTCGGCTTCTCCAAGAGCAAGGCCAATGCGCTGATCGCCGGCCTGGTCGAACAGGGCCTCTTGGCCGAAGCGGGCCTGCAGCGCTCGTCGGGCGGGCGCCGCGCCGAGAACCTGCAGCTGCATGCCGGGCTTGGCGTGCTCGTGGGCATCGACATCGGCGCCACCAGCCTCGACGTCGCGGTGCTGCGCTCCGACCTCACGGTGCTCGCGCAGCACGACGAGCCAGCCGATGTGCGCGAAGGCCCGGCCGTGGTGCTGGCGCGGGTGCGTGTGCTGATGCGCGAACTGCTCGCGCGCTGCGGCCACGGCGCGAAGGACGTGCTGGGCATCGGCATCGGCGTGCCCGGCCCCGTCAACTTCGAGATCGGCCAGCTCGTGAATCCGCCGCTGATGCCGGCCTGGGACAGCTTCTCGATCCGCGACTACCTGCGCGAGGATTACGCGGCGCCCGTCTTCGTCGACAACGACGTGAACCTGATGGCCCTCGGCGAGCTCTGGCGGCTGAAGCGTTCGCTCAACAACTTCCTCGTGATCAAGATCGGCACCGGCATCGGCTGCGGCATCGTCTGCCATGGCGAGGTCTATCGCGGTGCGGCCGGTTCGGCCGGCGACGTGGGCCACATCTGCGTGGACCAGGACGGGCCGCGCTGCCATTGCGGCAACGTCGGCTGCGTCGAGGCCATGGCGGCAGGGCCGGCCATCACGCGCATGGCGGTGCAGGCGGCCGAGGCCGGCGAAAGCGCCATGCTGGCCGAGTGCCTGCGCCTGCACGGGCGCATCGATGCCATCGACGTGGGCCAGGCGAGCCGCGCCGGCGATACCGCGGCCAACGGCATCATCCAGCGCGCCGGCAACCTCATCGGCCAGATGCTGGCGTCGGTGGTGAACTTCTTCAATCCCTCGCATGTGTTCATCGGCGGCGGCATCACGCGCATCGGGCCGCTGTTCCTGGCGGCCGTGCGGCAGAGCGTGTACCAGCGCTCGCTCGCGCTCTCCACGCGGCACCTGGAAATCCAGTACACGCCGCTGGGCGTGCAGGGCGGCCTGGTCGGTGCCGGCGTGCTCGCGATGCACGAGACACTGAAGGTCCGCGGAGTGGCGCCATGACAAACGCAGAAGCACAAGGCAAGGGAAGCGTGGCGGTCGAATTCGACGGCGTGGTGAAGGCCTTCGGCCCGGTGCAGGTGCTGCACGGCGTGAGCTTCTCGCTGGCGCCTGGACGCGTGTACGGCCTGCTCGGCGAGAACGGCGCGGGCAAGTCCACGCTGATGAAGATCCTGTCGGGCTACGAGCCGCTCACCGGCGGCACGCTGCGCATCAACGGCCAGCCGCAGCAGTTCACGAGCTCGCGCGACGCCGAGGCGCTGGGCATCGTGCTGATCCACCAGGAGTTCAACCTTGCCGAAGACCTGAGCGTGGCGCAGAACATCTTCCTCGGCCACGAGAAGAAGAAGGGCTGGCTGCTCGATGACGCCGCGATGGAGCGCGACGCCGCCGCTGCACTCGCTGCCGTCGGCCTGCAGGTCGACCCGCGCACCAAGGTGCGAAGGCTCATCGTGGCCGAGAAGCAGCTCGTCGAGATCGCCAAGGCCATTGCACGCCGCGCGCGCCTGCTGGTGATGGACGAGCCGACCGCCACGCTGACCCCGGGCGAAACCGAACGGCTCTTCAAGCTCATCGCGCAACTGCGCGCCGATGGCGTGACCATCGTCTACATCTCGCACAAGCTCGACGAAGTGGAGCAGGTGACCGACGAGGTGATCGTGATGCGCGACGGCCGCTTCGTGGCGCGTGCGCCCACGCC
Source organism: Variovorax sp. V116 (assembly GCF_041154435.1). Classification (NCBI taxonomy): domain Bacteria; kingdom Pseudomonadati; phylum Pseudomonadota; class Betaproteobacteria; order Burkholderiales; family Comamonadaceae; genus Variovorax; species Variovorax sp. V116. The sequence goes on along the minus strand of NZ_AP028661.1, from coordinate 5,068,343 downwards.
CGAGCTCACGCGCCAGCAGATGGCCAACCTCATGGTGGGCCGCGAGCTGGCCGACCTGTACCCGCCGCGCGACCTGGTGGTGGCCGCCGATGCGCCCGCCATGCGCGTGCGCAGCTTCAGCGTGCCCGGCTGGGCGCAGGACGCGAGCTTCGAGGTGCGCCCCGGCGAGATCCTCGGCTTCGCGGGGCTGGTGGGCGCGGGCCGCACCGAGCTGTTCGAAGGCCTGCTGGGCCTCAGACCCGCGAGCGGCCAGGTCGAGATGCTCGGCAAGCCCGTGCCGCACCACAAGGGCTGGCGCAGCCCGCGCGACGCCGCGAAGCACGGTCTCACCTACCTGAGCGAAGACCGCAAGGGCAAGGGCCTGCACGTGAACTTCGGCCTGCGCCAGAACCTCACGCTGATGGCGCTCGAACGCTATGCGCAGCCCTGGCTGCAGCCCGAGGCCGAACGCGGCGCGCTCGCCGAGGCGGTGAAGGACTACGGCATCCGCACCGGCTCGCTCGACGTGCGCGCCTCGTCGCTCTCGGGCGGCAACCAGCAGAAGCTCGCGCTCGCCAAGGTGCTGCAGCCCAAACCCAAGGTGGTGGTGCTCGACGAGCCCACGCGCGGCGTCGACGTCGGTGCCAAGCGCGACATCTACTTTCTGATCCAGCGACTCGCCCGCGAAGGGCTCGCGGTGATCGTCGTCTCGTCGGAGCTGATGGAACTCATCGGCCTGTGCCACCGCGTCGCGGTGATGCGCGCGGGCCGCCTGGTTGCCATGCTCAACGCCGACCACTTGACTGAAGAGGAGCTCATCGCTCATGCCACCGGAACAGCAGACACCCATGCCGCAGCCTGAAGCCGCGCAACACCGCAGCGAGGGCAAGCCGCGCTGGACCGAGCACCTGCACGGGCTCGGCCCGGTCATCGGCCTGGTGCTGCTGTGCATCGGCGGCACGCTGCTCAACAGCGACTTCGCGACCGTCGACAACGCGACGAACGTGCTCACGCGCACGGCCTTCATCGGCATCATCGCGGTGGGCATGTGCTTCGTGATCATCTCGGGCGGCATCGACCTGTCGGTGGGCTCGATGGCGGCACTCATTGCAGGCAGCGTGATCATGTTCATCAACTGGGCCGGTCCGGCCTCGGGCTCGCCATTGATGGCGGTGGTGCTGGGCGCGGTGCTCGCGGTGGTGCTGGGCGCGCTGTTCGGCCTGGCGCACGGGCTCCTGATCACCAAGGGGCGCATCGAGCCCTTCATCGTCACGCTGGGCACGCTCGGTATCTTCCGCGCCTACCTCACGTACTTTGCCGATGGCGGCGCGCTCACGCTCGACAACGACCTGTCGGACCTCTATGCGCCGGTGTACTACGCAAGCCTGGCGGGCATTCCGGTGCCGGTGTGGGTGTTCGTGATCGTCGCGATCATCGGCGGCGTCATATTGAACCGCACGGCCTACGGGCGCTACGTGCAGGCCATCGGTTCCAACGAACAGGTCGCGCGCTATGCGGCGGTGGACGTGGACCGCGTGAAGATCCTCACCTACGTGCTGCTGGGCGTGTGCGTGGGCATTGCCACGCTGCTGTACGTGCCGCGCCTCGGATCGGCCTCGCCGACCACGGGCCTCTTGTGGGAGCTCGAGGCGATTGCCGCGGTGATCGTCGGCGGCACCGCGCTCAAGGGCGGCGCGGGCAGCATCACGGGCACCGTGGTGGGCGCCATCCTGCTCTCGGTCATCAGCAACATCCTGAACCTCACCAGCATCATCAGCGTGTACCTCAACGCCGCGGTGCAGGGCTTCGTGATCATCATCGTCGCGTTCCTGCAAAGAGGGCGCCGCTAGTGCGCTCGTGTTTCGTTCCTTCTCTTCATCACTCATCAACCACAAGGAGACATCCAGCATGACAAGCTTCTTCACACGTCGCATCGCACTCACGGCCGTGGCGGCCGCGGCGCTCGCGAGCCTGCCCGCATTCGCCGCCGAGAAAGTGAACCTCGGCGTCTCGATTCCGGCGGCCACGCACAGCTTCATGGGCGGCATCAACTACTGGGCCAACCAGGCGAAGAAGGACCTGGAGAAGGAACACAAGGACCTGAAGATCACGATCAAGACCGCGGCCAACGCGCCTGAGCAGGCGAACCAGCTGCAAGACCTGTCGACCGTCACCAAGATCAATGCGCTCGTGGTGTTTCCGTTCGAATCGGCCGCGCTGACCAAGCCGGTGGCGCAGGTCAAGGCCAAGGGCGCCTACGTGACCGTGGTCGACCGCGGCCTCACCGACATCAGCGCGCAGGACGCCTACGTGGCCGGCGACAACACCGCCTTCGGCCGCATTCCGGCCGAGTACATCGCCAAGCAGCTCGGCGGCAAGGGCAACGTGGTGGCGCTGCGCGGCATTGCGACCACGCTGGACAACGAGCGCATGGACGCCTTCAACGCGGTGCTCAAGAACTATCCCGATATCAAGCTGCTCGACGCCAAGTACGCCAACTGGAACCGCGACGACGCCTTCAAGGTCACGCAGGACTACCTCACGCGCTTCAAGAACATCGACGCCATCTGGGCGGCCGACGACGACATGGCCGTGGGCGTGCTCAAGGCCATCGAGCAGGCCAAGCGCGACGACATCAAGATCGTCTTCGGCGGCGCGGGCGCCAAGGGCATGGTCAAGACCATCATGGACGGCAAGGACAAGCGCATCGGCGCCGACGTGAGCTACTCGCCCAAGTTCATCTACGACGCGATCAAGCTCACGGCCGAGGCGCGGCTGAAGGGCGAGAAGCTGCCTGCGACCACGATCATTCCTTCGGTGCTGATCACCAAGGAAAACGCCAAGGACTTCTACCACCCGAACTCGCCGTTCTGAGATTGCCTTGCTCCCTCTCCCCTCGGGGAGAGGGTTGGGGTGAGGGCCAGCGGCGATGGCCGAGGCCATGTGCTCGCAAGCGCCGATGCCCTCACCCTAGCCCTCTCCCGGAGGGAGAGGGGACAGTGACCCAGGACCATCGAGGATATTGATGAGCGATACACCTCCCCGCAAGCTCCGCTGCGCCATGGTCGGCGGCGGCCGCAACGCCTTCATCGGCGCCGTGCACCGCAACGCCATGGCGCTCGACGGGCAGATCGAGCTCGTGGCCGGCGCGCTGTCGTCGAGTCCGGACAAGGCGCGCGCCTCGGGCCGCGACCTGCACCTGGCCGATGGCCGCAACCACGGCGACTGGCAGTCGCTCTTGGCCGATGAGCTCAAGCGCCCGCCGCAAGAGCGCATCGACTTCGTCTCGATCGTCACGCCCAACCACGTGCACTTTCCGGTCGCGCAGGCCTTCGTCGAAGCCGGCTTCCACGTGGTGTGCGACAAGCCGCTGGTGCACACGCGCGCGCAGGCCGACGCGCTGGTCGCGGCCGTGAAGAAGCAGGGCACGCTGTTCGGCGTGACCTACAACTACACCGGCTATCCGATGGTGCGGCAGGCGCGCGAGATGGTCCGCTCGGGCCGGCTCGGCGAACTGCGCAAGGTGGTGGTCGAATACAACCAGGGCTGGCTCGCGAGCCAGCTCGAAGGCGCCGGCAACAAGCAGGCCGACTGGCGCACCGACCCCGCGCGGAGCGGCGCGGCCGGCGCCATCGGCGACATCGGCTCGCACGCAGAGAACCTGGTCGCGAGCGTCACCGGTCTGGAGATCGAGAGCCTGTGCGCCGACCTGAGCGCGCTGGTGCCGGGCCGCATGCTCGACGACGACGGCAGCCTGCTGCTGCGCTTCAAGGGCGGCGCGCGCGGCGTGCTGATTGCCTCGCAGATCAACACCGGCCTGGAGAACGACCTGCGGCTGCGCGTGTCGGGCACGCTCGGCACGCTCGAATGGCGGCAGGAGCAGCCGAGCCAGCTGGTGCACCTGCCGCACGACGGCCCGAAGCAGATCTTCACGCGCGGCTCGCCCTGGCTGTGCGAGGCGGCGCAGCGCGCCAGCCGCCTGCCTGCCGGCCATCCCGAAGGCTTCATCGAGGCCTTTGCCAACATCTACGCCGGCGTGGTGGCGGACATCCGCGCACGGAACGCAGGCCAGCCGGCCGATCCCATTGCGGCCGACTACCCGCGCGTGGAAGACGGCGCGCGCGGCGTGCGCTTCATCGAGCGCACGGTGGCCTCGGCCCAAAGCGAATCAAAATGGACGCCCTGGTAGGGCCGCGGGCTCGCTTGCGCGAGTCCCGGGCGCACCGCATCGGGCGTTCATGACACCTTCTTCTTCCGAGCATCCGCCGCCTTCGAACCCGCAGCCCTGGCTTCGCGCCCTGGGCTGGCGGTGCCGTGCGCTCTGGCCGCTGAAGCTGGTCGGCAACACGGTCGCGACCGCGGGGTTCTTCCCGCTGTATTTCTGGATCATGAAGAACGCCGGCCCGCCCTGGACGCTGCCGCTCACCGCGTTCGACCGGCTGATCGCCTTCTGGCCGGCGCTGCTGCCGGTCTATCTTTCGCTGTGGCTCTACATCGCGCTGCCGGTGTTCCTGGCCAAGGACAGGCGGGAGCTCTGGAGCTTTGCGCTGGGCTGCGCCTTCATGACCGGCATCGCGCTGGTGGTGTTCTGGTTCGTGCCGACCGCCATCCCGAACTTCAGCATCGACACCCGCCCGGGCACCTCGCTGCATTTGCTGAAAACCGTCGATGCGGCCGGCAACGCGTTTCCGTCGCTGCATGTGTCGTTCTCCGTGTTCGCCTGCGTGGTGCTCGCGCGGCAGCTGCGCGAGGTGGCGGCGCCCGCGTGGGCTCGCGCGCTCAACATTGCCTGGGCCGTGGCCATCGTCTATTCGACGATGGCGGTGCGCCAGCACGTGCTGGTCGACGTGCTCGGCGGGCTGGCGCTGGGCATCGGCTTCGGGCTGGCCTCGCGTCCCCGCAAGGCCGTGGCGGCGCCAGCGGCCGTGCAGGCACGGCCGGCGTAGGCCGATTGCGCTATTCCACCGGCGCCGCGCGCGCTGTAGAACCCGGGCATCGTCTCGACCGGGAGCCCGCCATGAAGATCCGCCCATCCGCCATTGCCCTCTTCACGCTGGCCTGCAGCACGGCCTTGCCCGCGCTGGCCATCGACTATCCCGCGCGCAAGCCCGGCCTGTGGGAAATACAGACCGGCGACGGCACCGGCGCCAAGGGCGCGAGCCAGACCGTCCAGCAGTGCATCGACGCGGCCACCGACAAGGCCTTGCGCGACATGGGGCAGGGCATGGGCAAGGACAGCTGCTCGAAGCAGGAGCTGCGCAACGAAGGCGGCAAGCTGGTGGTCGATTCGGTCTGCAAGGTCGGCCCCACCACCGCCACCACGCACGCGGTGATGAGCGGCGACTTCAGCTCGGCCTACCGCATGGAAAGCAAGTCGAGCTACAGCCCGCCGCTGATGGGGCGCGCCGAAGGCTCGGCCGTCATGGAAGCCCGTTGGATCGGCCCCTGCAAGGCGGACCAGAAGCCCGGCGACATGGTGATGTCCAACGGCATGAAGATGAACGTGCTCGAGATGATGGGCGGACACAAGAAGCAGAAGTAGGCGCCGGCCCACAGCGCTTCGCGGCCCGTGTTCGGCGCCGCAGCGGCCCGCCAGCGCCTACCATGGCGGGCCATGGCCGCGAAGGAAGAAGACCATCTCGTCGTTGCTCGCCCCGAGGGGCTCTACTGCCCGCCGGGCGATTTCTACATCGACCCCTGGCGGCCGGTGGCGCGCGCCGTCATCACTCACGCGCATTCCGACCACGCGCGCGTCGGCCACGGCCACTACCTCGCGCACACCGACAGCGCCGGCACGCTGCGCACCCGCCTGGGCGGCGACATCGCGCTGCAGACGCTGCCGTATGGCGAGGCGATCGCGCACCACGGCGTGCGCATCTCGCTGCATCCGGCCGGCCACGTGCTGGGCTCGGCGCAGGTGCGGCTCGAACACGGCGGCCGCGTGTGGGTGGCCTCGGGCGACTACAAGACCGAGCCCGACGGCACCTGCGCGCCCTTCGAGCCCGTGCCCTGCGACACCTTCATCACCGAGTCGACCTTCGGCCTGCCGATCTACCGCTGGCCCACGCAGGCCGTGCTGTTCGCCGAGATCGACGCCTGGTGGCGCGCCAACGCCGAGGCCGGCCGCGCGTCGGTGCTGTTCTGCTATGCCTTCGGCAAGGCGCAGCGCATCCTGCATGGCGTGGACGCTTCCATCGGGCCGATCGTGGTGCACGGCGCCGTGGAGCCGCTCAATGCCGTGTACCGCGCCGCGAGCGTGGCCTTGCCCCAGACGCTGCGCGTGACCGATGCGGGCGTCGATGCCGCGCTGCTCAAGCGCGCGCTGGTGCTGGCGCCGCCCTCGGCCCAGGGAACGCCGTGGATGCGCCGCTTCGGCCACCATGCCGACGCCTTCGCGAGCGGCTGGATGCAACTGCGCGGCACGCGCCGCCGGCGCGGCGTGGACCGCGGCTTCGTGATGTCGGACCACGCCGACTGGCCCGGCCTGCAGCAGGCCATCGCGGGCACAGGGGCCGAGCGGGTGTTCGTCACCCACGGCAGCGTGGCGGTGATGGTGCGCTGGCTCAGCGAGAACGGGTTGGAGGCGCAGGGCTTCAGGACCGAGTACGGCGACGAGGACGACGAGCAGCAAACTCCCTCCCCTTCCGGGGGAGGGCCGGGATGGGGGCCAACGGCGCCCGATGCGGACGCTGCTGGCCCCCATCCCGACCTTCCCCCGGAAGGGGAAGGAGCAACAGGGCCATGAAGGACTTCGCCGCGCTCTACCGCGAGCTCGACGCCAGCACTTCGAGCCTTGCCAAGCAGTCCGCACTGCAGCGCTACCTGCGCGAGGCCGATCCGGCCGATGCCGCCTGGGCCGTGTACTTCCTGGCCGGCGGCAAGCCGCGCCAGCTGGTGCCCACCAAGCTGCTGCGGCTGCTCGCGCAGGAGGCCGCGGGCCTGCCCGAATGGCTGTTCGACGAGAGCTACGAGGCGGTCGGCGACCTGGCCGAGACCATCGCGCTGCTGCTGCCGCCGCCCACCGAGGCGCACGACCTCGGCCTGGCGCGCTGGGTCGAGGAGCACCTGCTGCCGCTGCGCGAAGCCGGCAAGGCGGCGCCCGACGAACTGCCCGCGCGGCTGCGCGCGCAGTGGCGCCAGCTCGCGGCCGAAGAGCGGCTGGTGTACTTCAAGCTCATCACCGGCGCCTTCCGCGTGGGCGTGTCGAAGCTGCTGGTCACGCAGGCGCTCGCGGGCGTGGGCGGCATCGATCCCAAGCGCGTGGCGCAGCGCCTCATGGGCTACACCCACATCGGCGGCCGGCCGCGGGCGGAAGACTACCGCGCGCTGATCGCGCCGGAGTCGGGCGCGGAGCAGGTGCAGAAGACCAGCGGGCAGCCCTACCCGTTCTTTCTTGCGCATGCCTTCAACCTGCCGCTCGAGCAGTTCGATGCCGCGCTCGGCCCGCCGGCCGGCTGGATCGTCGAATGGAAGTGGGACGGCATCCGCGCGCAGCTGGTCAAGCGCGCGGGCGCCAGCTGGCTGTGGTCGCGCGGCGAGGAACTGGTGACCGAGCGCTTTCCCGAGCTGGCCGTGCTGGGCGATGCGCTGCCCGACGGCACGGTGCTCGACGGCGAGATTGCCGTCTGGCGCGACGACCGCGTGCAGCCCTTCGCGGAACTGCAGAAGCGCATCGGCCGCAAGACGCTGGGCGCGAAGCTGCTGCGCGAGATCCCGGTGGTACTGCTGGCCTACGACATCCTCGAATGGGAAGGACGCGAACTGCGCGCGCTGCCGCAATCGGAGCGCCGGCTGCTGCTCGACGAACTGGTCACGCGCATGCAGCACCCGTCGCTGCTACCGAGCCCGATGCTCACCGGCATCGCGTGGAGCGACTTCGCACGCCAGCGCGAAGCCGCGCGCAGCCTGGGCGTGGAGGGCATGATGCTCAAGCGCCGCGACGCGCAGTACGGCGTGGGCCGCACCAAGGACGTGGGCGTGTGGTGGAAGTGGAAGATCGATCCGCTCAGCATCGACGCCGTGCTCGTCTACGCGCAGCGCGGCCACGGCCGGCGCGCGAGCCTCTACAGCGACTACACCTTCGCCGTCTGGGACGGCCCGCCCGAACAGGAGGACCGCAAGCTCGTGCCCTTTGCCAAGGCCTATTCGGGCCTGACCGACGCCGAGATGGCGCGCGTGGACGCGATCATCCGCAAGACCACGGTCGAGAGCTTCGGCCCGGTGAAGAGCGTCGCGCCCACGCTGGTGTTCGAGCTCGGCTTCGAAGGCATTGCGCGCAGCACGCGCCACAAGAGCGGCATCGCGGTGCGCTTTCCGCGCATGCTGCGCTGGCGCGAGGACAAGCCGGTGGCGGAAGCCGATACCCTGCAGACGCTCGCTGCATTGCTGCCGTCATGACCGCGCCCGTGGACCCTGAATTTCTCCCTCCCCTTCCGGGGGAGGGCCGGGGTGGGGGCAAGCGGCGCATCAAGGATCCACCGCCTGCTGTCGAAGGCCGCGAGCCCCCATCCCCGCCTTCCCCCGGAAGGGGAAGGGGCAAGGCAGCGGCAGTCAAGGCTGCGCTCGACGCCTGGTTTGCCGCGCGCGGCTGGAAGCCCTTCAAGTTCCAGCGCGACGTATGGAAGGCCGTGGCCGCGGGCCGCTCCGGGCTGCTGCACGCGACCACCGGCGCGGGCAAGACCTACGCGGTGTGGCTCGGCGCACTGCAGGCGTTTTCGTCCGCGGCGCCGCCGCCCTCGCGCAGCGCAAAGGCCACGCCGCCGCCGCTCACCGTGTTGTGGATCACGCCCATGCGCGCGCTCGCGGCCGACACGCTGCGTGCGCTGCAGCAACCGCTCGAAGCCATGGATGCCCAGGGCATCGACGTGCACCGCTGGAGCGCCGGCGCGCGCAGCGGCGACACCTCGTCGGCCGAGCGCAGCGCGCAGAACGAGCGCCTGCCCACGGTGCTCGTCACCACGCCCGAGAGCCTGTCGCTGCTGCTCGCGCGCGCCGACGCGAGCGAGGTGCTGGGCCGCGTGAGAATGGTGGTGGTCGATGAATGGCACGAGCTGCTCGGCAACAAGCGCGGCGTGCAGGTGCAGCTGGCGCTCGCGCGGCTCAGGCGCTGGAATGCGGGGCTCGCGGTGTGGGGCATGTCGGCCACGCTCGGCAACCTGCAGGAGGCCATGCACGCCTTGCTCGGTGAACAAGAAGGCGTGCTGGTGCAGGGCGCGGTGCCCAAGAAGCTGGTGGTCGATTCGCTGCTGCCCGGCCGCGCCGAGCGCTTTCCGTGGGGCGGGCACCTGGGCCTCACGATGCTGCCGCAGGTGCTCGACGAGATTGCCGCCAGCAGCACCACGCTGGTGTTCACCAACACGCGCTCGCAATCGGAGATCTGGTACCAGGCCATGCTCGAGGCGCGGCCCGAATGGGCCGGCCTCATCGCGCTGCACCACGGCTCGCTCGACCGCGCGGTGCGCGAGTGGGTCGAGCTGGGCCTCAAGAACGGCGAGCTCAAGGCCGTGGTCTGCACCTCGAGCCTGGACCTGGGCGTGGACTTCCTGCCGGTCGAGCGCGTGCTGCAGATCGGTTCGCCCAAGGGCGTGGCGCGGCTGCTGCAGCGCGCGGGGCGCTCGGGCCATGCACCGGGCCGGCCCTCGCGCATCACGCTCGTGCCCACGCACAGCATCGAGATGGTCGAAGGCGCCGCGGCGCGCGCGGCCATTGCGGCCGGCCACATCGAGGCGCGCCACACGCCGGTGCAGCCGCTCGACGTGCTGGTGCAGCACCTGGTGACGGTGGCGCTCGGCGGCGGCTTCGTGCCTGACGACCTGTATGCCGAAGTGCGCGGCACCGCCGCCTATGCCCAGCTCTCGCGCGAGAGCTGGGCGTGGTGCCTGTCCTTCGTGTCGCAGGGCGGGCCATCGCTGGCCGCGTATCCCGACTACCGCCGCGCGGTGCCTGATGCGGAGGGCGTCTGGCGCGTACCGGATGCGCGGCTCGCGCGGCGCCACCGCATGAACATCGGCACCATCGTGAGCGATGCGAGCATGGCGGTGCAGTACATGGGCGGCGCCAGGATCGGCAGCGTCGAGGAAGGCTTTGTCGCGCGCATGAAGCCCGGCGACTGCTTTCTGTTCGGCGGCCGGCTGCTCGAGCTCGTGCGCATCCACGACATGACGGCCTGGGTGCGGCGCGCCACTGGCAAGCGCGCCGCGGTGCCGCGCTGGAACGGCGGGCGCATGCCGCTGTCGACCACGCTGGCCGATGCGGTGGTGCAGCAGCTCGCGCTGGCCGGCGCGGGGCGCTACAACTCGCCCGAGCTGCAGTGCGTGCGGCCGCTGCTCGAGATCCAGCAGCAATGGTCGGCGCTGCCCACGCCAGAGACGCTGCTGGCCGAAACGCTCGCCACGCGCGAAGGCTCGCACCTGTTCCTCTATCCCTTCGCGGGACGCCACGTGCACATGGGGCTTGCGAGCCTCCTGGCCTGGCGCGTGGCGCAGCACGAGGCGCGCACTTTCTCCATTGCGGTGAACGACTACGGCTTCGAGCTGCTGAGCGCCACGCCGGTCGACTGGCCCGCGCTGCTGCCCCAGGTGCTGCGCCTGCCGCAGGGCGAGGATGCGCATGCCACGCTGCTGCACGAGGTGCTGGCCTCGCTCAACGCGGGCGAACTCGCGCAGCGCCGCTTCCGCGAGATTGCCCGCGTTTCGGGGCTGATCTTCCAGGGCTATCCGGGCGAGAAGCGCAGCAGCCGGCAGCTGCAGGCCTCGTCCTCGCTGTTCTGGGAGGTGTTCCGCAAGTACGACCCGGCGAACAAGCTGCTGCTGCAGGCCGAGCAGGAACTGCTTGCGCAGGAGCTCGAAATCGGGCGACTGGCGGCCAGCCTCGCACGCATGGCGACCCAGCAGCTGGTGCTGAAGCCGCTCGAGCGGCCCACGCCTTTTTCGTTTCCGCTCATGGTCGAGCTGTTCCGCGAGAAGCTGTCGAACGAGAACGTGGCCGACCGCATTGCGCGCATGGTCGAGCAGCTCGAAAAGGCCGCGGGCGGCGTGGTCACGGCCGGCGGCGTGGAACGCGTGAAGAGCACGCTCGCGTTCGGCCAGGAAGGGCCGGGCAAGCCGCCGGCTGCGCCGCGCCGCGAGCGCAGGCGGCCCTCACGGCCCTTGCCGCCGCTCTGAGCCGCCCGGTTCAGCTCAACCCGCGCCGTGCGCCTTGACCCAGCGCACGATGTCCGCCGCGCCCATGGCGCCGGCCTGGCGCGCCACTTCGCGGCCGCCGCGGAACAGCGCCAGCGTCGGGATGCTGCGGATGTTGAAGCGCGCGCCCAGTGCCGGCACGGCCTCCGTGTCGACCTTGGCGAGCCGCACCTGCGGTTCGAGCTGGGCCGCGGCCTGTTCGTAGCCCGGCGCCATCTGGCGGCAGGGGCCGCACCAGGGCGCCCAGAAGTCCACCAGCACCGGGATTTCATTGCGTGCGATGTGGCGGTCGAAGGTCTTTTCGTCCGGCAGCGCGGTGGAGTGGCCGGTGAACAGCGCGCGGTGGCAGTTGCCGCAGTCGGGCGCGCTGCCCAGCTGCGCCGCGCGCACGCGGTTGGTGGTGTGGCAGTGCGGGCAGACGATGTGCAGCGAAGGCGTGTCGGTCATTCTGAAGAACTGGGGCTCGCGGGGTGAATTGCAAGAAGGCCGCCGGCCTGCGCGTCTTTTGCGACACTCGTGGCCCGTGACCGCTTCGAATCTCCCAGCATCGGCGCTCCCGGTCCAGTGGGCCGGCGAACTGTTGCACCTGTTGCCCGAGCACGCCATCTGGTGGCCCGATGGCCGCGTGCTGTTCATTGCCGACCTGCACATCGGCAAGGCCGCGACCTACCGCGCGCTCGGCCAGCCGGTGCCGGGCGGCACCACGCAGGAGAACCTGGCGCGGCTCGACGCGCTCATTGCGGCCCATGCGCCGCAGCGCATCGTGTTCCTTGGCGATTTCCTGCATGCGGCGCAGGCGCGCACGCCTCAGGTGCTGGCGGCGCTGGCCGCCTGGCGCGCGGCGCATGCGTCCATCGGCATGACGCTGGTGCGGGGCAACCACGACAGCCGCGCGGGCGATCCGCCCGCCGAGCTCGGCATCGAGGTGGTCGACGAGCCTTATCTGCTCGGCCCTTTTGCCTGCTGCCACCATCCGCAGGCGCATGCCACGCACTTCGTGCTCGCGGGGCACCTGCATCCCGTCTGCCGGCTCTACGGGCCGGGGCGCGACAGCGTGCGGCTGCCGTGCTTCGCGAGCGATGCGCAGCAGGCCGTGCTGCCGGCTTTCGGCGAGTTCACGGGCGGCTGGTTGATGGAGCGCGCGCCGGGGCGGCGCTTCTATGCGGTGGGCGGAAAAAGCGTGTGGGCGCTGCCGCCATCGGAGTAAGGGGTTGAGCTCCTTCCCCTCCCGGGGGATGGTTGGGATGGGGGCTGCCAGAGCGTGCCCCATGCCACCGCCGCTCGCCCCCACCCCGGCCCTCCCCCGGGAGGGGAGGGAGAAATTCAAAGGACGACGGGCTGGTCGGGCAGCTCGTTGGTGTCGGGCTCGTTCTCGGCCAGCGGAAAGTGCGCCACCAGCAAGGCCGACATTTCTTCCAGCGCCTGCGTGAGCCCGTCCTCGAAGCGGCCCTCGCGGAAGGCCGCGCCCATGCGCTGCGCCATCGCGGCCCATTCGGCATCGTCGACGTGCGCATCGATGCCGCGGTCGGCCACGATCTCGATCGCATGCTCGGCCAGCAGCAGGTAGATGAGCACGCCGTTGTTGTGCGCGGTGTCCCACACGCGCAGCTTGCCGAACAGCGTGACGGCACGCTCGCGCGCCGAGGCATGGCGCCGCAGGTAGGACCAGGGCAGGCCCGCTTCCACGCAGATGCGGATCTCGCCGCTGTGGCGGCGCTCGCTCGCGGCCACGCGCGCCGCCAGGCGCTCCATGGCGGCATCGGGCAGCACGCGCCGCACATCGGCCTCGTCCATCCACTGGTGGCGCCAGATGCGGGCGAGCTTCGAGAAAAGCGTTGCCGTTGCCATGCCTACCAGTCCCCCGAGGCGCCGCCGCCCCCGAAATCGCCGCCGCCGCCGGAGCTGAAATCACCGCTTCCGCCTCCGCTGCTGCCACCGCTGCTCCAGCCGCCGCCACTACCGCCGCCGCCCCAGCCGCCGAATCCGCCACCACCGCGCCGCGCCGGGCTCGTCGCCGCCACGGCCGAGAACAGCGACACCATGAGCGCCGCCAGGCCCGCCAGCACCGCGATGACGATGCTGGTCGTGATGAGGAAGGCAATCACGCCGATGCCGCCGCCCATGACCACCGAGCCCAGCTTCTTGCCGGCGATCGAGCGCACGATCGGCGCCGCGACAAAGACGCCGACGAACAGGAAGATCGCGAGGTTCTCCCAGTCGATGCCTTCGCCGGAATCCTTGCTGCTGTTGCCGCCGCTGCTGGAAGGCGCGGGCAGCGCCTCGCCGTCGACCAGCCCGATGAGCCGGGCCACGGCCGCGTTCAGCCCGCCCGCGAAGTCGTTGTTGCGAAAGCGCGGCTTCATCTCCTCGTCGATGATGCGGATGGCCGCGAGGTCGGGCACCGCGCCCTCGAGCGCCTTGGCCACTTCGATGCGCATCTTGCGGTCGTTCTTGGCCACGATCACCAGGATGCCGTCGCCGACCTCCTTGCGCCCGATCTTCCAGGCATTGCCCACGCGGTTGGCGTAGCTCGCGATGTCTTCGGGCGCGGTGGTGGGCACCATCAGCACCACCATCTGCGAGCCCTTGCGCTGCTCGAACGCGGCCAGCTTGGCTTCGAGATCGGCGCGCTCGGATTCGGCCAGCGTCTGGGTCTGGTCGATCACCCGCGCCGTGAGCGCGGGCACCGGCAGCAGGCCCTGCGCCCATGCCGCTCCCGCAAGGCCGGCCCATGCAGCCGCGGCCAGCAGGACGGTGGCCAGCACACGGCGGAAGAGGGCAAGGGCCATCAGGCGGGTGTCTTGCTTACTTCTTGGGTGCCGAGAAATCGACCGTCGGCGGCGTCGAGATCTGCGCTTCGTTCTGAACCGAGAAGTTGGGCTTGGGCTGGTAGCTGAAGATCTTGGCCGTGATGTTGGTCGGGAAGCTGCGCGCCAGCACGTTGTACTCCTGCACCGTCTGGATGTAGCGGTTGCGCGCCACGGTGATGCGGTTCTCGGTGCCTTCGAGCGTCACGCGCAGGTCGCGGAAGGCCTGGTTGGCCTTGAGCTCCGGATAGCGCTCCGCCACCACCATGAGCCGCGACAGCGCCGAAGAGAGCTCTCCCTGCGCCTGCTGGAACTTGTTGAAGGCCTCGGGGTTGTTGAGCGTCTCGGGCGTCACCTGGATCGAGGTGGCCTTGGCGCGCGCCTCGATCACCTTGGTGAGCGTGTCCTGCTCGAAGCTGGCTTCGCCCTTCACGGTGGCCACGATGTTGGGCACCAGGTCGGCGCGCCGCTGGTACTGGTTGAGCACCTCGCTCCAGGCCGACTTGCTGGCCTCGTCGAGCGACTGGAACTGGTTGTAGCCGCAGCCGCTCAGCGAAAGCGCCGCAGCAAGAATCAGGAGCCAGCGTTTCATCATCGTCATTTGCATTACCTCCGCAGATGGAAGCCGAAGTTAGCATAGAAGGCTCCATGGCCCTCGATCCTCTCCATGCCCTGCGGGGCGCCAACCGCGCGGCCGCATTGCCCGCTGCAGCGGCGGCCACCGGCACGCTGCTGGTGGCCGGTGCGACCGGCGCCCTGGGCCAGGAGCTGCTGCGCCGGCTTGCGGGCAGCCACCGGGTTGCCCATGCGCGCGTGCTGGCATGCGAGCCGATCCGCGACGGGCTGCGCGGCGTTGAAACCTACCTCGCCCCCGGCCTGCCGATCGCGCAATGGCCGCTGGCATCGGCTGACAGCGCCGTCATCGCCTTCGACCCGCCGCGGCTCTATCACGACCGCGAACGCGCGCTCTGGGTGCCGCAGCCTTCGGACCTGCCCGAGCTCGCGCGCTGGCTGCGCGCCTGCGGCGTGCGCACGCTGGCCATCGTGCAGCCGCACGACCAGGGCAAGTTGCCCGAGGCGCTCAAGCGCGGGCTCGCGAGCCTCGACGAGCAGGCCGTGGTCGCCAACGGCTTCGACCGCGTGATCCTCGTGCGCTCGGCGCGCAAGCCGCTCAACGCCAGGTTCGCCAACCCCGCCGAAAGGCTCGCGGCCTGGATGCTCTCGATCGTGCGCTTCATGGTGCCGAGCAGCGAGCAGCCGGTGCGCGCATCGAAGGTGGCCGAGCTGGTCGACCTCGCGCTGCGCATCGCGCCGCCGGGCGTGCATGTGGCGGCGCCCGAGCTGGTGTGGGAATCCGCGCAGGGCGACATGCAGGCCGTGGTGCGGCGCTGGCTGGGACTGGCGGGCTGACGGACCCTCAGCCGCGCCACTGGCGCAGCAGTTCGGCCGAGTCGAGCACCAGCCCCAGGTGCAGCGACACCATCGCAAGCGCCGCGCCTTCCAAGTGCGCATCGGTGCCGCGCACCAGGTCGCGCAGCACGATCACGCGGTAGTTGCGGTTGCTCGCGTCGAAGGCCGTGTTGAGCACGCAGCAGTCGGTGAAGCCGCCGTTGAGCACCACCGTCTCGATGCGCTGGTTGCGCAGCAGGAAGTCGAGGTCGGTCGGGTAGAAGGCCGAGAGGCGCCGCTTGTTGTCCACGCGCATGTCGCCGGGCGCCACGCGCGTGACCCACTCGGTCCACTTGGAGCCTTCGATGGCGTGCGCGTCGGCATTCGGAATTTCGCCCACGTGCAGCGGAAAGGTGCGGCGCCATGCGGACGGAATGCCGTGGACGTCGTCCACGCCGCCGGGCCGCAGCACCGACCGGATGTGCACGATGCGCACGCCCAGCGCGCGCGCCGCGTCGTGGAAGCCGTCGATGGGCGCCACCACGTCGCGCGCCCGCGGGGCGGGGCAGGGGCAGTCGGGGCTGTCGTCCAGGTGGCCGCGGTGCATGTCGATGGACACGACCGCGGTGCTGGCCGGGTCCAGGTAGTCGGCGAACTGCGCTGCGTCGAGCTCGCGCTCCTCGTTGTAGACCCAGGCCTTCACCGGCGTTCTTCCCGCACGTAGGGTTGGCCCAGCGCGCCGGGCTCTTCGTCGGCGCCGCGCCGCGAGAGCGCGACCCACACCATCACCGCGAGCGTCACCGCATAGGGCGTCATCATCACGAAGTACTGCGGCAGCTGCACGCCGGCCGCGGCCAGTTGCGGGATCAGCGCCTCGATGCAGCCGAACAGCAGCGCGCCCACGAGCGCCTTCCACGGCGACCAGCGCGCGAAGATCACCAGCCCCACCGCGATCCAGCCGCGCCCGCCGGTCATGCCCGCGATCCACAGCTTGGTGCTGACCACCGAGATGTACGCGCCCGCCAGGCCCACCAGCGCCGAGCCCGCGAGCACCGCGGCCAGCCGCCACAGGGCAACGCGGATGCCGGCCGCATCGGCCGCCTGCGGGTTCTCGCCCACCGCCCGCAGCCGGAGCCCGGCCGAGCTGCGCGAGAGAAACCACGCCACGGCAAGGAAGATCGGCAGCGTGAGCCAGACCATGGCGTTCTGCTCGAACAGCCGGCCGGCGCCGGGCAGGAGCGACAGCGGCCACAGCGCCATCGCGCCGATGCCTCCGGTGGCATGGTTGGTCCATTCGGCGAGCGAGCCGACCAGCGCCGTGAGGCCCTGGCAGAAGAACACCAGCGCGAGCCCCGCGATCACCTGGTTCACGCGCAGCCAGATCACCATCGCCGCGAACAGCAGCGACACCGCGCTGGCCGCGAGCATCGCCAGCACCAGCGACACGGCCGGCTGCCCCATGGCGATCTGCGCGCCGATGCCCGCGAGCGCGCCGACCAACATCAGCCCTTCGGCGCCGAGCGACAGCACGCCCGCGCGCTCGCTGATGATCAGGCCCAGCGCCGCGAGCGCATAGGGCACCGCGAAGTCGGGCGTGCTTGCGAGCCAGTTGAGAACGATGCTTCCGCTCATTGCACCGCCTCCGCACCCACGCGCCGCAGCCGATGGCGAATGAAGAAATCGCTCGACGCCACGCACACCACGATGATGGCCTGGATCAGCTGCACCATCGAGAACGGCACCTGGTAGAACACCTGCAGGCTGCGGCCGGTGACGAACAGGGCCGCCACCAGCAGCGCCACCACCGTGGCCGCGAGCGGGTTGTTGCGCGCAAGAAAGGCAATCAGGATGCCCGAGAAGCCGTATCCCTGGTAGAAGGCCTGCGTGAGCCGCCCCTCCTGCCCGGAGGCCACCGCCAGGCCCGCGAGCCCGGCCATCGCGCCCGACAGCAGCACGGCGCCGTAGATGGTGCGGCGCACCGGCACGCCATTGGCATGCGCCACGCGCGGATTGGCATCGACGAAGCGCAGGTACAGCCCGGCGCGGCTCAGGCCCACCAGCCACCATGCAAGGAGCGCCACCACGGCCGCGAGCACGATGGCGCTGCTCACGCCGGCCCCCAGTTCGGGCAGCCGCTCGAAGGCGCGGAACTGCGGCGAATAGGGGAAGTTGTCCTTCGGGTCCTTCCAGCTGCCATAGACCAGGTGCAGCAGGAAGTTGGCCGCCATGTAGTTGAGCATCAGCGTGGAAATGATCTCGTTCACGCCGAGCCTGATCTTCAGCCACGCCGGCCCCAGCACCCAGAGCAGCCCGCAGCCGATGGCGGCCGCGAACATCAGCGGCAGGCGCAGCGGCTCGGGCCCGACCTGCCACATCGAGACGGCCGTCGCGCCGATGGCGCCCCAGATCATCTGGCCCTCGAGCCCCAGGTTCCAGAAGCGCGCGCGAAACGCCAGCGCGCCAGCCAGGCCCACGAGGATCATGGGGGCGGCCTGGAACAGCACGGCGCGAAAGTTCTGGCCGTCGAAGAAGGTCTGCATCACGAACTCGTTGGCGAGCTCGCCCGCGGGAACGCCGGCCGCCACCAGGATGGCGGCGGAAATCGCAAGGCCCGCAAGGAGCGCCGCCGCAAGGATCAGCGCCTGCCGCCGCCATCCCATGTGCTGGCGGATCTCCAGCGCGTAACGCCGGCGCGCCAGCGGCTGGCGCCGTGCGCGCTGCGCGGCCTCCGGATCGGTCTGCGCCGGCTGCGCGATGGCCGCGAGCGTGGCGTCAACCATGGTCCACCATCGCCTGTCCGATGGCCTGCCGGTCGGCCGGCTGCGCGAATTCGCCGGCGATGCGCCCGCGCGCCATCACGCCCACGCGGTCGGCCAGCTGCAGCACCTCGTCGAGGTCCTCGCTGATCAGCAGCACCGCGGCGCCGCCGTCGCGCGCGGCGCGCAGGCGCGCATGCACCTCGGCGCTCGCGCGCACGTCGAGCCCGCGGCTCGGGCTGTGCGCGAGCACCAGCGAGGGCGCCTTGCCGAACTCGCGCGCGAGCACCAGCTTCTGCGCATTGCCGCCGGACAGCAGCGCGGCCTTCTGCGCCACCGAGCGCACGCCCTGCACGTCGAAGGCGCGCACCGCTTGCTGCGTGTCGTCTTGCATGCGGCCGCGCCGCAGATGCCAGGCCGGGCCGTAGCGGCCGGTGTGCACACGGCCGATGGCGTAGTTCTCGGCCACCGAAAGGCCGCCAGCCAGCGCGAGCCCGTAGCGGTCGGCCGGGATCGCGGCAATGCCCACGTTGCGGCGCTCCGGTGCACTCATGGCCTTGAGGTCGCCGTGGCCGTTCAGATGGATCTCGCCTTCGAGCGCACCGCCCGCATCCGGCAGGCCCATGATGGCGCCGGCCAGCTCGCCCTGTCCGTTGCCGCCGACACCGGCCAGGCCGTAGATTTCGCCCGCATGCAGTTCGAGCTCGACGCCGTCGAGCACGCGGCGGCCCTCGGGCGATGCCGCCGAGCGCAGCCTGCGCACCGTGAGCCGCACCGGGCCACGCGGCGACTTTGCGGCCTGATAGCTTTGCGTGGCAATCGATTCGCCCACGGTAAGTTTCACGAGCTCGGCCACCGAGGTGGCGCCCGGCGCCAGCGTGGCGACCGTGCGGCCGCCGCGCATCACCGTCACGCGGTCGGCATAGGTCTTCACGTCGGCCATCTTGTGCGTGACCAGCACCACGGCCGAGCCGCCGCGTGCGAGGCCCTGCACCGTCTGCAAGAGGCGCGCGGCTTCCTGGTCGGTGAGCACCGCGGTGGGCTCGTCGAGGATCAGGATGCGCGCGCCCGCCAGCAGCACCTTGAGGATCTCGACGCGCTGCTGCTCGGCAATCGACAGCGCATCGACGCGCTTTGATGGATCGATCTCGAAGCCCAGCTCCGAGGCCTTGTTGCGGATGACGCGAGAGATTTCGCGCAGGCGCTCCCCGTGGCTCTGGAACTCGGCCGGCGCCGGCGCCGGCGCGGTGAGCAAGATGTTCTCTGCCACCGTGAACGGCCGCACCAGCTTGAAATGCTGGTGGACCATGCCGATGCGGTGCCTGGCTGCATCGCGCGGTCCGGCAAAACGCACCGGGTTGTCGTCGACCAGCAGCTGGCCCGCCTCCGGCGCATAGAGCCCGGCCGCGATGTTCATCAGCGACGACTTGCCCGCGCCGTTCTCGCCCAAGAGCGCATGCACCTCGCCCCAGCGCGCTTCGAAGTGCGCGTCGGTCAGTGCCGCAAAGCCGTCGAAGGACTTGCGGATGCCGGTGAGCTCGAGCGCGTTGGGCATTGGCGTTGCCTTCTTTTTTTCTTACTTACTTCTGCGTGACCACGCCCTTGACGAACCAGTCCATCTTCCAGAGATCGGCATCCGACAGCACCGCGCCCTTGGCCACGCGCTCCTTGCCGTCGCGGTCGGCGAGCGGGCCGGCGTAGACCTGCTTGCCCTTCATGATGGCGTCTCGTTCGGCCGTGATCTGCGACGCCTTGTCCTTGGGCACCGCAGGGCCGAAGCCCGCGATGTCGGTGCCGCCGTCCTTCATCTCGATGAAGGCGCCGTACTGGCCGGGCTTCCAGTTGCCGGCCATGATCTTCTTGAGCTCTGGCGAAAGGAAGCGGTCCCACACCCACACCGACGAGCACAGCGTGGCCTTGGGCGCGAACTGGCGCAGGTCGCGGTGGTGGCCGGTGCCGTACACGCCGCGCTCCTGCGCCACGATCTGCGGCGTGGGCGAATCGACATGCTGGCCGATCACGTCGGCGCCCTGGTCGATCAGCGCGGCCGCGGCGGCGCGTTCCTTCACCGGGTCGTTCCAGGCGCCGGTGTAGATCACGTTGACCGTGGCGCTGGGGTTCATCTTCTGCGCACCGAGCGCGAAGGCGTTGATGGTCCAGTTCACCACGCCGAAGGGGTTGGCCGCAACGAAGCCGAGCTTGCCGGTCTTGGAGGCCGCGCCCGCGGCCATGCCGCAGAGGTACTGGCTCTCGTAGGTGCGGCCGTAGAACGATTCGAGGTTGCTGCCGTTGGTGGTGCCCGAGCCGTTGAGGAAGGCCACTTCGGGGTACTTGGCGGCCAGGTCCTTGAAGCTGTCGGAGTAGCCGAAGGCGGTGCCGATCACGATGTTGGCGCCGCGCTGGATGAACTTCTCGGCCGCGGGCTTGATGGCCGATGCGTCTTCGGGCACGTTCTCGACGAACTGGATCTTCTGGCCGATCTCCTTCTCGATCTTCACGCGCGCCTCGTCGAAGGCCTGCGTCCAGCCGCCGTCGTTCTTCGGGCCGAAGTAGAGCATCGCGATCTTCGGCTTGTCCTTGAGCGTGAAGCCGTCGGCCGCCAAGGCGGGCAGCGTGAACAACGCGCCGCCGGCCGCAAGCGCCGATGCAAGGCCGAAGGCGAAGCCGTGGGTGGGAGTGCGCAGCAGCATCAGCATGGAGCAACCTTTCGTGGGGAGCGTGTCGAAGAACGGGGAGAAAGAAGAAGAGGGCGGGCCGCGTGCGTCACATCATGAAGTTGATGCGAAACACATTGCCCTCGGGATCGAGCAGCACCGACTGGTACCAGTTGTAGTAGGTGACGTACGGTGGCTTCACCAGCGTGGCGCCGGCCTCCAGCGCAATGGGCACCATGCGGTCGACGTCGTCCTTGCTGTCGACGTCGATGTTCAGCAGAAACTTCACGCCGCGCGTGTCGGAAAATTCGGCCAGGTGCAGCAGCTCGTAGGCATCGAGCGCGTTGAAGCCGAGGCTCGACTTGCCGGTGTCGAGCCCGCGAAAGATCGGCGAGCGAATGGCCTCGATCTCCGGGAAGCCGAACACGCGCTGGTAGAAGCCGCTGAGCGCGACCACGTCTTTTGCGAAGACGTTGACGTAGGAGAGGTGGGGCATGTCAGTTTTTCTTGGCGCTGTTGTTCTTGTTCGCGGCGCTCTTGTTCAGGGCGCGTGCACAGGCCACCGGGTACTCCCCTCCGCGAATGTCCCCCGGCCTGCGGCCTCCTCCTTTATTTCGCTGCGGGGAGCACCCGATGCCCTGTGCACGATGGGCGCGGCTGTGGTGCTGGCCGATCAACGACTGCTCTGTACAACGCTCCCGTCGATGGGGTGCCTTGCGCAGCGAAATCAAGGGGGAGGCCGCAGGCCGGAGGACATTCGCGGAGCAAGGTACCCCGTCGGCGGGAGCGCGCCCCGAACAACAACGATCGCGGGGTTTCATTTAGACCGCGACCTTGGTCCCCCCAAAGGTCGTCTGCTTGACGAACTTGGAGGTCAGGTGGTCGCCCGAAGAAATCGGTGCGTACTTCGGCTGCTCGCCCGGTGCCAGGCAACTCGGCAGGCACTCGACCATCGCGTCGTAGTTGGGCTGGTGAAAGAACACCAGCGACTGGCGGCGGTTGGTGCTGGCCATCTCGAACGGCGGATTGACCACGCGGTGCAGCGTCGACACCCACTGGTCGTTGGTCCACTGCATCATCAGGTCGGCAATGTTGACCACCAGGCCGCCTTCCACCTGCGGCACGTCGACCCACTGGCCCGCCTTGTTGAACACCTGCAGGCCCTTGTCGTCGGGCAGCACGATCGTGAGGCTGCCGTAGTCGCTGTGCGCGCCTGCGCGCAGCTGGCCCGGCAGCGGCGCTTCGCGCTGCGGCGGATAGCTCAGCACGCGGAACATGCTGATGTGCCGGTCGATCTTGTCGTCGAAGAACGGCTCGGGCAGCGCAAGGCCGAGCGCGAAGATGCGCATCATCGAGCGCGAGAGATCGCTCATGGCCTCGAAGTAGCTTTCATAAGCCTCCCGGAAACCGTCGATCGGCGGCCAGCTGTTGGGCTCGAAGTGCGGGCCGGCGGCGGGGCCGCGGTGGTAGTCGTCATCGGGCACGTTGGAGGGGCCGATGGAAAACGATTCCTTCAGGTCGCCGGGCGCGGCCTCTTCCAGGCTGTACGAAAGCCCCTCTTCGCCCACCGCGCTGTAGCCGCGCACCGCGTCCTCGCGCGGCCGGTCGACATTGCGCTTCTCGGCCAGCGGCATGTCGAAAAAGCGGCGCGAGAGTTGCGACACGCGCGCAATCAGCTCGGCCGGAATGCCATGGTTGGTGATGACCAGAAAGCCGATGCTGCGGCAGGCCTCGTCCACCTTGGCCGCAACCTGCGCCTTGCCTTCGGCCGTGCCGGCGAAGTAGGGCGCGAGATCGATGATGGGTACGGACAGCAGCGTTGTCATGTGTCGGTCCTCGTGCTTGGCATGCCTTTCGCCATGCAACGTCTGTGCCAGTTGGACCAAATGGACAAAACGCGTTGGCCGCGTCAGCATGGTGCGTGCCGGCGGCGCGCGAAGGCCGCGCTGGCGCAACGCGATGCATCGCGGCCTTACAGTGGTGCGCGTTGAAAGAAGAACCAGCAAGCAATCGATGAAGCGAGGGAAGATGCCGAAGACCAAGGCGCTGGCCGCAGCCAGCAGCACGAAGAAGATCCCGGCCAAAAAAAGCCCGGTGAAGATCCCGGTGACCCTTCCGGTGAAGGGCCCGGCGCGCAAGCGCGCGAAGCCCGCCGTGCGCAGCGCATCCGCGGTGAGCCGCAGGCTGCGCCAGATCGAGGACAAGCGCAGCGCCATCCTCGGCGCCGCGCTTGGGTTGTTCTCGCGCTTTGGCCTGCATGGCACGTCCATCGACCAAGTGGCGGCGCGCGCCGATGTGTCCAAGAGCAACCTGCTCTACTACTTCGCGAACAAGGAGGAGCTGTACGTCAACGTGCTGCGCGACCTGCTCGCGCTGTGGCTCGAACCGCTGCGCGGCTTCAGCGCCGAGCAGGACCCGGCCGAAGCCATCGGTGGCTACATCCGCCGCAAGCTCGTGGTCTCGCGCGACCGGCCCGATGCATCGCGCCTGTTCTGCCTCGAGATGATCCAGGGCGCGCCGCTCCTGCGCGACGAGCTCGACCGCGAGCTGCGCACGCTGGTGGAGCGCAAGTCGGAGGTCATCCGTTCATGGATTGCCGCCGGCAAGCTCGCAGCGGTCGATCCGCATCACCTGATCTTCACGCTCTGGGCCGTCACGCAGCACTATGCGGATTTCGGCGTGCAGGTGCAGGCGCTGACGGGGCATACGCTGGAGGATCCGGCGTTCTTCGAGCAGACGGTGGAGAACGTGCAGCGGATCGTGCTGCAGGGCATTGCACCGCGCTAACGAGCTTCTCTCTCTTGCTCCCTCTCCCTCCGGGAGAGGGCTGGGGTGAGGGCCGGCGGCGTTGGAAGATGCGCTGCGGTTGGAAAGGCCGCTGCCCTCACCCTGACCCTCTCCCGGAGGGAGAGGGGAGAAGACAAGGGAGAGGGGAAAGGAAAGAAAGTCAGTGCGGCGGCGCTGCAATCTCGTGATACCGCCGATCGAAATAAATCAAGCTCTGCGCCGCCCCCCCAATCGCAATCGCCAACGCCTCGCAAAACAGCACGTCATGCGTCCCCGCACTCGTGGCCTGCACCACGCGGCAGTCGAACGAGGCCGCGGCATCTTCGAGCACCGGCGAGCCCGTGGCCTTGCGGCTCCATCGGCCTGCGGCAAAGCGCTCGTCCATCGGCGTCTTGCCGCCGAACAGGCCCGAGAGCGCCTGGTGCCCCGCGGCCAGCACGTTCACGCACAGCACGCCGTTGGCCGTGAACGCGGGGTACACCGAGGCCGAGCGGTTCAGGCACACCAGCAGCATCGGCGGCTCGTCGGTCACGCTGCACACGGCCGAGGCGGTGAACCCGGCGCGGCCTGCGGGCCCGTCGGTGGTGATGATGTTGACCGCCGCACCCAGCCGCGCCATGGCGTTGCGGTAGTCGGCCTTGGGCAGCACAGGCGGCGCACCGCTCGGCATGACGTGGTTGGAGGCCATTGCGTTGGGCAGCATGAGAAAAAAGTCTCCGTTGTGAAGACGGGCTTCAGGCGAGGACGCAGGCTTCGTCGAAGCCGAGCCGCGGCAGGCGCCCGAACACCTTGGCCGAATCGCCATGGCCGAGGTTGATCAGGAAGTTGGCGCTCCAGTCGGTGCCCTCGAAGAACGCGGCATCGACCTTCGCCTTGTCGAAGCCCGACATCGGCCCGGCGTCGAGCCCCACCGCGCGCGCGGCCAGCAGCAGGTAGGCCGCCTGCAGGCTGGCGTTGCGAAAGGCGGTTTCATGCGCGGCCTCGGGGCTGCCGGTGAACCAGCTGCGCGCATCGGCATGCGGAAACAGCGTGGGCAGCTTGTCGTAGAACTTGCGGTCCCACGCGGCAATCACGGTGACGGGCGCAGCCATGGTCTTGTTGAGGTTGCCCTTCGAAAGCGCCGGCGCGAGGCGCTGCTTGCCTTCGGGCGTGCGAACGAACACGAAGCGCGCGGGCGAGCAGTTGGCCGAGGTCGGTCCCATGCAGGCCAGCGCGTAGACCTGGCGGATCTGCGCATCGGTCACGGGCTCGGCGGTCCAGCCGTTGTGGCTGCGCGCCTCGGTAAAAAGAAGGGCCAGTGCGGCGTCGTCGAGGGCGGGTTTCATCATGGTCATGCGGGAACGCCGGGTGCGCTGACCCGGGCGAGAAAGTCGAGCAGGCTGCGGTTGAAGGCGGCGGCCTCGGTCACGCTGTGCGCGTGGCCGCCGTGCGGCAGGAAGTGGAGCGTCACGTCCTTCAGGCCATCGGCCAGGCGCTGTGAGCAGGTCCACGGCACCAGCGCATCGTCCATGGCGGCGGCCACCAGCGTGGGCGCGGTGATGGCGCCCAGGCGTGCATCGACGTCGAAGGCGCGCAGCGCACCGATGCGCGCGCGCATGTTGGCTTCTCCGGGGAAGTGCGCAAACGCATGGTCGACCTCGTCGGCCACGCGCTGCGCATGTTCCGCGCACCAGGCCGCGGGGTACAAAAAGATCGGCTGCGCTTCCACGTACGCGCGCGGGCCGCAGGCATCGAGCAGCGCAAGCCGCGCATCGAAGCAGCGCGCCGAATGCGCGTTGGGCTTCGACCACGCATTGACCAGCACCAGGCTGGCCACGCGCGCCGGTTCGTCGAGCGCCAGCTGCAGGCCCACGAGCCCGCCCAGCGCATGGCCCACCAGGTGGCAGCGCGGCGTGGCCGTGGCGTCGAGAATCTGCACCACGTCGCGCGCCATGTCGGCAATGGCATAGCCCGCATCCAGCGCGGCGGGGCTGCGGCCCGTGCCGCGCTGGTCGTACGCAATCACGCGGTGGCCCGCTTCGACCAGCGCGCCAAGCTGCGGTTGCCAGAAGGCGGCCGAACCGCCCAGGCCCGATGACAGCAGCACCGCCTCGCCATCGGCCGGCCCATGCACTTCGTAGTGCAGCGGCATGCTCAGGCCTTGTTGCCGACGTGGGCGATAGACGCAATCTCGACCAGCGCATCGGGCTTCACCAGGCCGCACTGGATGCAGTAGCGCGCAGGCTTGGTGCCCGGAAAGAACTCGGCATACACCGCATTGACCTTGGCGTAGTCGGCCCAGTCCTTGATCATGATCATGTTGAAGGTCACGTCGTCCATGGTGCCGCCGGCCGTTGCGATCACGTTCTGGATCGTCTCGAGCACGTGGCGCGTCTGCGCCGAGGCATCGCCCACGTGGACCACGTTGTTGTCCTTGTCGAAGGACAGCGTGCCCGACACGTAGACGATGCCGTCGGCCATGGTGCCGGGCACGAAGGGAGCGATCGGCGTGGTGGTTCCGGCCGGGATGATGGCTTGCTTGGGCATGGGGGTTCCTTGCTGTGGGTTGAACGATTGAAAGTCAGGCGGCGCTTGGCGCGAAGCTGCGCACGAAGTCGTCGACGGTGGAGACCCAGCCGAAGAAGGTCTCGACGTTGTAGACCGAGGCCTTCTGGATGGCCGCGCCGCCCAGCTCGTGCGTCGCGTCTTCCAGCATCACGGCGAAGTATTCGAGGTGGAAGGCGTCTCGCAGGGTCGACTCCACGCACACGTTGGTCGCGATGCCGGTGAACACCAGGTGGCGGATGCCGCGTGCGCGCAGCGTGCTGTCGAGCGTGCTGTTGAAGAAGCCGCTGTAGCGCGTCTTGGGCACCACGATGTCGCCGGGCTGCGGCTTCATCTCGGCAATGAGTTCGTAGTCCCAGCCGCCCTTGGCGAGGAACTTGCCCGCAAGCTCGGGCCGCGCGCGCATGGTCTTGAGCGCATTTGACTTGTGCCAGTTGGGCGAGCCCGGCCCGCCGGCCTCGACATAGGCGGCGTCCCAGCCGTTTTGCAAGAACACCACCAGCATGCCGGCCGCGCGCGCCGCCGCGATGGTGCGCGCGATGTTGGCAATGGTGCCCTGCGCGCCGGAAATGTCGAAGCCGGCCGAATCGACATAGCCGCCCATCGACGCATAGGCGTTCTGCATGTCGACCACGATCAGCGCCGAGTCGCTGGCATGCAGCGCGAGCGGTTCGGGCCGCGCGGACAGCACCTGCGGCGCCGGTGCGCCGGGCAGGCGCGGCGCGCCGACGGGAGTGTCCGATGTGAGGGTGGTGTTGCGTGCTGGCGTGCTCACGTGGCGCTCCTGCTCAGGCCGCAAGGCGTTGTTCGGCTTCGGCCTGCGAGGGCACGGGGCTCTGCACGTGCACGCGGCTCTTCATGAGCGGCTGGATGCGTTCGCCGAAGGCCGCGACGCCCTGCACGAAATCGTCGAAGGTCAGCAGCACGCCCTCGGTGCCCGGCACCTCGGCCATCTCGTCGAGCAGGCGCGCGACGGTGGCGTAGGAGCCGACCAGCGTGCCCATGTTGATGTTGACGGCCGAGGTCGGATCGGCCATCTGGCGCACGTTGGTGTCGGCGCCCGACCTGGTGTCGGCCCCGCCCTGCTGGCCCAGCCAGGCGATGGCCTCGTGGTCGGCGCCGGCCTTGTAGTGCTCCCACTTGGCGCGCGCGGCCTCGTCG
Organism: Variovorax sp. V116; assembly: GCF_041154435.1. Classification (NCBI taxonomy): domain Bacteria; kingdom Pseudomonadati; phylum Pseudomonadota; class Betaproteobacteria; order Burkholderiales; family Comamonadaceae; genus Variovorax; species Variovorax sp. V116. Next base: position 5,041,086 of record NZ_AP028661.1, on the reverse strand, counting down.
GTCTCGTCGGCAATCACCATCATCAGCACGTAGGTGGTGACGTGGCGGCCGGTCTTGCGCGTGGCCTCGATGAGCTTCTCGGCCGCGGGCGCAAAGGCCTTGGGCGTGTTCACGCCCTTGCCGAAGCAGAAGTTGTAGTCGGCGTACTTTGCGGAGAAGTCCATGCCCGCATCGCTCTGGCCCGCGCAGATCACCTTCATGTCGGCCTGCGGTTGCGGGCTCAGGCGGCAGTCGTCCATCTGGAAGTGGTCGCCCTTGAAGTCGGACTGGCCCGTGCCCCAGAGCTCGCGCAGCACCTGGATGTATTCGGACAGGTACTGGTAGCGCGTGCCGAAGAACTGGTCGCCCGGCCACATGCCCATCTGCGAATACTCGGGCCGCTGCCAGCCGGTGACGAGGTTCAGGCCGAAGCGGCCGTTGGAGATGGAGTCGATGGTCGACGCCATGCGCGCCACGATGGCCGGCGGCATCACCAGCGAGGCGGCGGTGGCAAAGAGCTTGATCTTCGTGGTCACGGCCGCGAGCCCGGCCATCAGCGTGAACGACTCGAGGTTGTGGTCCCAGAACTCCGTCTTCCCGCCGAAGCCGCGCAGCTTGATCATCGAAAGCACGAAGTCCACGCCGTAGCGCTCGGCCGCCAGCGTGATCTCCTTGTTGAGCTCGAAACTGGGCTTGTACTGCGGCGCGTTCTCCGAGAGCAGCCAGCCGTTGTTGCCGATGGGAATGAAGATGCCGACGTTCATGCAAAAAGCTCCTGTTGCGGGGTCGCAAAGCCCTATGCATGGCCCGTGCCAGTTGGAAAAGCCGTTTTAAATCAACGGTTTGAGTGCTTTTGGATGTTGTGTTTTGACCATTTGGTCCAAAGTGGAGCGGACGAACCGCCCGCGCTGCGGCAACGCGGTGCGCCGCAAGGCCAAAGCGGTGCAGCCCCATGTCATCGATCGCGCGGCAAAATCACCCCATGCCCAAGACCCCACTCCGCGCCGCCGCGGCCATCGGCGGCACTGCCGACGACGTCGAAGCCGCCTTCTACGAAGCGCTGCAGCGCGGCGACATCGATGCCCTGATGGCGTGCTGGGCCGACGAGGACGAGGTGTTCTGCGTGCATCCCGGCGGCCCGCGGCTGGTAGGCGCCACCGCCATCCGCGCCGCCTTCGAGCAGATGTTCGGCAACGGCGCCATCCACGCGACGCCAGCGCGCGTGCGCAAGATCGAGTCATTGGCAAGCGCCGTGCACAACGTGCTCGAGCGCATCGAGGTACTCACCTCCGAAGGCCCCAAGCACGCCTTCGTGCTGGCCACCAACGTCTATCACAAGACCGTCGAAGGGTGGCGCCTGGTGGCGCACCACGCGAGCCCCGGCAGCGCGCGCGAGCCCAGCGACGTGAACGAGCTGCCCCAGACCCTGCACTGAAGCGATGACCGCCGCCGCGCCGAATTCTTCTTCCTCTTCCCTGCACGCGGCCATGGGCTACATGGCGCCGCGCTGGCTGCCCGGCGGCAACCTGCAGACCATCTGGCCGGCGCTCTATGCGCGCCGCTTCGAGGGCTCTGCGCCGGCCTACCGCCGCGAGCGCTGGACCACGCCCGACGGCGACTTCATCGATGTCGACTTCATCGATGCGGCCTTGCCCGGCCCGCAGCCGCTGCTTGTGCTGTTCCACGGGCTGGAGGGGTCGTCGCGCAGCCACTACGCCGAAGCCTTCGCGGCCTTTGCCGCCGCGCAGGGCATGGCCTTTGCCGTGCCGCATTTCCGCGGGTGCAGCGGCGAGCTCAACCTGGCGCCGCGCGCCTACCACTCGGGCGACTACGAAGAGATCGGCTGGATCCTGCAGCGCATGCGCGAGCAGCATGCGCAGCGCGGCGGCGGCCCGGTGCTGGCCGCGGGCGTCTCGCTCGGCGGCAATGCGCTGCTGCGCTGGGCCTGCGAGGCCGGCGACACGGCCCGCGCCTCGGTGAATGCGGTGGCTTCGGTGTCCGCGCCGCTCGACCTGGCGGCCGGCGGCGCGGCCATTGGCCGCGGCTTCAACCGGCTGGTCTACACGCGCATGTTCCTTGCCACCATGAAGCCCAAGGCACTGGCCAAGCTGGCGCAGTTTCCGGGCCTGTTCGACCGCGAGCGGCTGCTTGCGGCGCGCGACCTCTATGCCTTCGACGACGTGTTCACCGCGCCGCTGCACGGCTTTCGCAACACCGACGACTACTGGGCCCGCGGCTCGTCCAAGCCGCACCTGAGGGCGATCCGCGTGCCCACGCTGGTGGTGAATGCGCGGAACGACCCGTTCATTCCGGCGCAGAGCCTGCCCGGCCCCGGCGAGGTCGGCCCGCATGTCACGCTGTGGCAGCCCGCGCACGGCGGCCACGTGGGCTTTCCGCTCGGGCCGCCGCCGGGCCATGTGCAGGGCATGCCCGAGCGCGTGGGCGGCTGGCTGGCCGGGTTTGCACCCTCCACGGCGGCGCAGGCGCGCGCAAAATAACGCCCATGGACGACATCGTCAAACAGGCGCTTGCCAAGTGGCCCAACGTGCCGCACTGCTACGGCTGGCTCGGCCTGGACGCGCGCGGCAACTGGTACATGCGCGACGACCGCACCCAGGCCGAAGGCGCCTTCCCCGCGGCCAAGGGCTCGATGCTGCGGCACGAGAAGCTGATCGACTTCATCCAGCGCAACTACGACCACGATGAAGAAGGCCAGTGGTTCTTCCAGAACGGCCCGCAGCGCGTGTATGTCGAACTGGAGGCCGCGCCCTTCGTCTGGCGCATTGCCGATGGCGCGGGCTTTGCCGTCACGGCCCACACCGGGCAGGCGGCGGGCGCCATCTCGGCCTGCCTGCTCGACGAGCACGGGCGCCTTTTCCTGGCGGCGCCCCTCGGGGTCGGGCTGGTCCATACGCAGGACGTGGGCCTAGCCGCCGACGCGGTGGAGCAGGGCCTGTGGACCCCCGAGCCGGTGCATGCGGCCGACCTGCCGCAGCGCTTCGGCCATGTGCTGAGCCCCTCGGCGCGCCGGCTCGTCTTGCTATCAAATGAGTAGCTGCAGCTGGCAGCGGACATGAAAAAGCCGGCGCGAAGCCGGCTTTCTCTTTGGGGGCCTGGGCCCGGTTACTTGCTGGCAGCCGCCGCGGGCGCCGAAGCCGCGCCATCGGCAGGCGCCGCCGCCGCCGCGGGGCGGTCGGGCACCGCGAACTTGGCGCCGCCGGCATTGGCCATGTAGACCACGGCACGGCCGATTTCGAGGTCTTCGAAGTCGCCGCCGCCCTGGGGCGGCATCGCGCCCTTGCCATGCAGCGCATGATCGAGCAGCGTTTCGTAGCCCTGGCCGATGCGCGGGCCCCAGGCTGCGGCGTCGCCGTAGTGCGGAGCGCCGGGAATGCCGGGCGCGCCGTGGCAGGCTGCGCACTGCGCCTTGAAGACGGCCTCGCCGGCTGCCAGCGGACGGTTGGCATCGCGGATCTCGATGGCGCCGACCTTCTTGAGCCGTTCGGCCACTTCGCGGTCGCGCGCATCCTGCGACACGCCGTACAGCGACATGTTGTCGCCCTCGGCCGTGCCCGCGGGCTTGTTGCCCGAAACCACATAGGCCACAAGGCCCACGATGATCAGGATGGGTGCTACGAAGGAGAAAAATACCGCCAGCAGCAGTTGCTTCGGGTTCTTGATCGGGCCGGTGTGGGCGTCTTCTGTGGCCTGGTAGTGCGGGTCTGCGCTCATTGGCGTCCTCAATAACGGGGGCTCGTCGGGGGGCTTTTTCGAATCAACCGGCGATTATAGAGAGGCCCTCCGCCCAAAGGACGCAAGGCCGCTCACCGTCCGTCGCGCGAAAGCCTCAGCCCTTGCTGCCGGGCGTGGCCCAGCCGCCGCCCAATGTCTTGTAGAGCGTGACCTGGTTCTGCAGCTGCAAGAGGCGCGTGGTGACCGCCGACTGCTGCGCCGTGTACAGCGAGCGCTGCGCATCGAGCAGGTCCAGCGCGCTGGCAATGCCGTTGCGGTAGCGCATGTCCGAGAGCCTGAAGCGCACCGCCTCGGCATCGGCCTGCGCGCGCTGCGCACGCACCTGCTCGCCCAGCGTGGCGCGCCCGGCCAGCGCGTCGGCCACTTCGCGGAACGCGGTCTGGATCGACTTCTCGTACTGCGCCACGGCAATCTCGCGCCCGGCCTTGGCCGAATCGAGCGTGGCCCGGTTGCGGCCCGCATCGAAGATCGGCAGCGTGACCGAGGGCGCGAACGACCAGGCCCTGGAGCCGCGGTCGAACAGGCCCGAGAACTCGCTGCTCGCGGTGCCCAGCGTGGTGGTCAGCGACACGCGCGGGAAGAAGTTGGCGCGCGCCGCGCCGATGTTGGCGTTGGCCGCAATCAGCTGCTGCTCGGCGGCGCGGATGTCGGGCCGCTCGGCCAGCAGGTCGGAGGGCAGGCCCGCCGGCACGTCGGGCATCGGCTTGACGCTGTCCAGCCCCTTGATGCCGCCCGCGGTGGCATCGGCCGGAACCGGCGCGCCCAGCAGCAGGGCGAGCGCGTTCTCGTCCTGCATGCGCGTGCGCTGCTGCTGCGCGTACGAGGCGCGCGCGGTCTCGGCCAGCGAGTTCGCGGCCTGGAAGTCGAGCTCGGACGACACGCCGTTGTCGAAGCGCATCTTGGTCAGCCGCACCGACTCTTCGCGCGTCACCAAGGTCTGGCGCGTGAGCTCGAGCAGCTCGTCGTCGGCAATCAGCGTGAGCCAGCCGGTGGCCACCGCCGCGATCAGGCTCACCTGCGCGGCCTTGCGCGATTCCTCGGTGGCCAGGTACTGCGCCAGCGCCTGGTCCTTCAGCGCGCGGATGCGGCCGAAGAAGTCGATCTCCCAGGCGGTCACGCCCAGGTTCACGCTGTACTGCGACGACACGCTGCCCGCGCTGCTGTCGAACGCCTGGTAGGGGTTGGGGCTCGAGCGCGAGCCGCTGCCCGTGAGGCCCAGCGCCGGGAACAGCGCCGCGCGCTCGATCTGGAACTGCGCGCGCGCCTGCTCGATGTTGAGCACCGACACGCGCAGGTCGCGGTTGTTTTCCAGCGCGGTGCGGATCAGCCCGTTCAGCCGCGAATCGGTGAAGAACTCTTCCCAGGGCACCGCGGCCGCAGCCTGGCCGGCCGGCTGCGCCGGGTCGCCCGGGAAGGTGGTGGGCACCGGCGCCGCCGGGCGTTCGTAGGTCGGAATCAGCGAGCAGCCGGCCAGCAGCATTGCCGCGGCCAAGGCTGTGGGAATCAGTTTCTTAGTCATGTGCTTTTTCTTCCGTGATGCCGGCTGCTTCCGCGTGCCGCTTGTCGGCTTCATGCTGGCGCGCACTGCCCTTGAACAGGCTGCGCACCACCACGAAGAACACCGGCACGAAGATCACGGCCAGCGCCGTACCCGTCACCATGCCGCCGAGCACGCCCGTGCCAATGGCGCGCTGGCTGGCCGAGCCGGCCCCCGAGGCAAGCACCAGCGGCACCACGCCCAGGCCGAAGGCCAGCGAGGTCATGATGATCGGGCGGAACCGCAGGTGGGCCGCGGCCAATGCCGATTCGACGATGCCCTTGCCCTGCGCCTGCAGGTCCTTCGCAAACTCGATGATCAGGATCGCGTTCTTCGCCGACAGGCCGATGATGGTGATCAGCCCCACCTGGAAGTACACGTCGTTCGAGTAGGCGCGCAGCATGGTCGCCAGCAGCACCCCCAGCACGCCCAGCGGCACCACCAGGATCACCGACAGCGGAATCGACCAGCTCTCGTACAGCGCGGCCAGGCACAGGAACACCGCCAGAATCGCAAAGCCGTACAGCACGATCGCCTGCGAGCCCGCGAGCTTTTCTTCGCGCGACTGGCCCGTCCATTCAAAGCCAAAGCCCTGCGGCAGCTGCCCGGCGAGCTTTTCCATCTCGGCCATCGCGGCGCCCGTGCTGTAGCCCTGCGCGGCGTCGCCGCTGATGCGGATCGCCGGGTAGCCGTTGTAGCGCACCGTCTGCGTCGCGCCCTTGACCCACTTGGTGGTCGCAAACGCCGACAGCGGCACCGGCTGGCCCTTGGTGTTGCTGGCGTTCAGGCGCAGCAGGTCGTCAGGCTGCATGCGCGCCGGCGCATCGGCCTGCACCACCACGCGCTGCAGGCGGCCGCGGTTCGGAAAGTCGTTGATGTAGCTCGAACCCAGGCCCGTCGACAGCGTGGCGTTGATCGCATCGAAGGTCACGCCCAGGGCATTCGCCTTGTCGCGGTCGATGTCGATCTGCAGCTGCGGCGCGTCTTCCAGGCCGTCGGGGCGCACCTGCGACAGGATCTTGCTCTGCCCGGCCATGCCCAGCAGCTGGTTGCGCGCATTGATCAGCGCCTCGTGGCCCGCGCCCGAGCGGTCCTGCAGCCGGAAGCTGAAGCCGCTCGCATTGCCCAGTTCAGGAATGGGCGGCGGGCTCAGCGGGTAGATGAACGCATCGCGAATGCCCGAGAGCGCACCAAAGGCACGGCCCGCCAGCGCGCTGGCCGAATGGGCCGGGTCCTTGCGTTCCTCCCAGTCCTTCAGCGTCACGAAGGCAAGGCCCGCGTTCTGCCCCTGGCCCGAGAAGCTGAAGCCCATCACGCCCACGATGCTCTGCACTTCGGGCTGCTTCAGGATGAAGCCCTCGACCTGCTGCATGACCGACAGCGCACGCTCCTGCGTGGCACCCGGGGGCAGCTGCACGTTCACGATGATGTTGCCCTGGTCTTCCGCCGGCAGGAACGAGCTCGGCAGCCGCAGGTAGGTGAACACCACCGCGCCGATGATCGCCACGTAGATGACCAGGTAGCGCGCGGCGCGCCGCAAAATGCGCGCGACCACGCTTTCATAGCCCTTGGCCGTGCGCGTGAAGCCGCGGTTGAACCAGCCGAAGAAGCCGGTCTTCTCGTGGTGGTGGCCCGCTTCCACCGGCTTGAGCAGCGTGGCGCACAAGGCCGGCGTGAGCGACAGCGCCATGAAGGCCGAGAAGGCGATCGAGGTCACCATCACCGCCGAGAACTGGCGGTAGATGTTGCCCGTGGAGCCCGCAAAGAACGCCAGCGGCACAAACACCGAGATCAGCACCACCGTCACGCCGATGATGGCGCCCGAGATCTGCTTCATGGCCTTGCGCGTGGCTTCGAGCGGCGACAGCCCCTCCTCGCTCATGATGCGCTCGACGTTCTCCACCACCACGATGGCGTCGTCCACCACGATGCCGATCACCAGCACCATGCCGAACATGGTCAGCACGTTGATCGAGAAGCCCATGGCCAGCAGCATGGCAAAGGTGCCCAGCAATGCAATTGGCACCACGATGGTCGGGATGATCGTGTAGCGCCAGTTCTGCAGGAACAGGAACATCACGATGAACACCAGCGCAATGGCTTCCAGCAGCGTCTTGACCACTTCGGTGATGGAAATCTGCACGAAGCGCGAGCTGTCGTACGGAATGTTCCACTTCACGCCCTGCGGGAAGAAGCGCTCCAGCTCCGCCATCTTGGCGCGGATCGCCTTGGCCGACTGCAGCGCGTTGCCGTTGGGCGTGGGCTGCACGCCAATGCCCACCGCGGGCACGCCGTTCAGGCGCGCCGAGGTGGCATACGACTGGCCGCCCAGCTCCACCCGCGCCACGTCCTTCAGCCGCACGGTCGAGCCGTCGGTGTTGGCGCGCAGCACGATGTCCTTGAACTGGTCGACGTTGGCCAGCTGGCCGTTCACCACCACCGTGGCCGCAATGGCCTGGCCGGGGATGTTGGGCAGGTCGCCGATGGTGCCCGAGGACACCTGCGCGTTCTGCGCGCGGATCGCGTTGTTCACGTCCGTGGCCGACAGGTTGTAGCCCTGCAGCTTGTTCGGATCGATCCAGATGCGCATCGCGTTCTCGGAGCCGAACAGCTGGGCCTGGCCCACGCCGACCACGCGCTGCAGTTCGGGCACCACGTTGCGCGCGGCATAGTCGCCGAGCGCCACCGGGTCGAAGTTCGGGTTGTCCGAGGACAGCATCACGAACATCAGGAAGTTGTTGCGCGACTTGTCCACGCGCACACCCTGCTGCGTGACCGCGGCCGGCAGGCGCGGCGTGGCGCGGGAGAGCCGGTTCTGCACGTCCACCTGCGCGAGGTCGGGGTTGGTGCCCGCCTCGAAGCTGATGGTGATGGTGCCCGTGCCGTCGGCCTGGGCCACCGATTCCATGTAGATCAGGCCTGGCGAGCCGTTCATCTCGCGCTCGATCACGGACAGCACGCTGTCCTCCAGCGTCTGGGCCGAGGCGCCCGGGTAGGCAACGTTGATCACGATGGCCGGCGGAGCCACCGGCGGGTACTGCGAGATCGGCAGCTGGGTAATGGCGACACTGCCGCCCACCAGGATGAACAGCGCGATCACCCAGGCGAAGATCGGTCGGTCGATAAAGAATTTGGCCATGCGGGCGCGCTCCTGATTACTTCTTCTCGGCCGGTGCGGCCGCGGGGGCGGCACCAGGAGCGGGTGCCGCGGGCGCCGGAGCCGCACTCGGGTCCGGCTTCTTCCATGGCACCGCCTTCACCGGCGTGCCGGGCGGCATCATCTGCAGCTTCTGGAAGCCGTCGACCATCACCTGCTCGCCCGCCTTCAGGCCATCGAGCACCACCCACTGGTTGTCCTTGGCGGCGCTGATCTTCACCGTGCGCTGGCTGATCTTGCCGTCGGCGCTCACCACCGACACCGTGTCGCCCTGCTGCGTGCGCGTGACCGCCTGCTGGGGAATCGTGATCGCGTTGGTGGCCTGCGCCTGCTCCAGCCGCACGCGCACGTACAGGCCGGGCAGCAGCTCGCCCTTCGGGTTGGGCACCTCGGCGCGCAGCGTGACCTGGCCGGTGGTCGAATCCACCGTCAGGTCGGAGAACAGCAGCTTGCCGGGCAGGGCGTAGTCGGTGCCGTCTTCCAGCACCACGTTCACGCTGGCGGCTTCTTCGCCGCTCGCGCGCTTGTACTGGCCGGCGGCCAGTGCGCGGCGCAGCTTCAGCACGTCGGACGCCGACTGCGTGAAGTTCACGTACATCGGGTTAATCTGCTGCACCACGGCCAGTTCGGTCGCGTCGCCCTGGCCCACCAGCGCGCCTTCGGTCACCAGCGCGCGGCCGATGCGGCCGGCAATGGGCGAAGTCACGTCGGCATAGCCCAGGTTGATCTTGGCCGTCTGCACTGCGGCGCGGCCCGCGGCCACGTCGGCCTCGGCCGTCTTTTGCGAAGCCACGGCCGTCGCGTATTCCTGCTTGCTCACCGCGTTGGCCTCGACCAGCGGCTTGTAGCGGTCGGCCAGTGCCTTGGCCTGCACCGCGTTGGCTTCGGCACGGGCCAGCGTGGCCTGCGCGTTTTGCGCGGCGGCCACCAGCGGTGCCGGGTCGATGCGGAACAGCAGCTGGCCGGCCTTCACGTCGCTGCCTTCGCGGAACTCGCGCTTCAGCAGGATGCCCGAGGCGCGGGCGCGAACCTGCGCCACGCGCGAGGCTTCGAGCCGGCCCGGCAGTTCGGTCACCAGGCCCACGTCGGTGGGCGCGGCAACCACCACGCCCACCTCAGGGGCAGGGCGGGCACCGCCGCCGCCGGCACCGCCACCCGGGCCGGCCGGCGCATCGCCCTTGGAACAGGCCGCGAGCGCCAACACCACAGCAGCGGCCACGATCGCGAGGCGCGGCGAGAACGACGATTGACGCGAAACATGCAGGAGAGGCATGCGAATCCTTTGAAGCAAAGACGGGAGATGGCGCGTTCGCGAAGCGAACAGAAAGCCAGCATAAACAGCCGGGCCATCGGGGAAGCCCGCTAGTTTACATACATTCATGGATGTATAGTGACAGTGTCGAATGGCCCTACGCCTGGGAAAGGGCTTGGCTTTACAAATTGGGAGACTTGGTGGCACGTCGTACGAAGGAAGAGGCACTGGCCACGCGGAATCGCTTGCTCGATGCCGCGGAGCTGCTGTTTCAGGCGCAAGGCGTCTCGCAGACCTCGCTGCAGCAGATTGCGCAGCAGGCCGGGGCCACGCGCGGCGCCATCTATTGGCACTTCAAGGACAAGGCCGCCCTCTTCAACGCCATGATGGAACGCGTCATCCTCCCGCTGGAGGCCGGCCCCCGCGCTGCCGCCGCAGCCGCGGGCCCCGACGACGACCCGTTGGCCGAGATAGAAGAGGGCATGGTGCACGCCCTCACCCTCATGACCACCGACCCCCAGGTGCGCCGCGTGTTCGACGTGGCCACCCACAAGGTCGAATACACCCACGACATGGCCTCGGTGCAGCAGCGCCACCTGGACGCCCGCAACGCCTGCGTGGGCGATTTCGAAAAAGCCCTGCGCCTGGCCGCGCGGCGGGACCGCATCAAGCTGCCCGTGCCCGGCCCCGCCGCCGCCCAGGGCCTGCACGCGCTGATCAGCGGGCTCATCCAGAACTGGCTGCTCGACCCCACCGCCTTCGACCTGGTGCCCACCGGCCGCCGCACCTTCCGCGTCTACCTGGCCGGCCTGGGCTTTGTGCGGAACTCCCCGGCGGGCATCGGAAACGAAGCAGGTGAAGAAGAAATCGCCGCCTGATGGGCGATAATGCGAGGCTCCGGTTCTGCCGGAGCCCAGATTCCTCGCTGTATTTCAACGGATAGAATTCGGCCCTCCGAAGGCTGAGATCCAGGTTCGATTCCTGGCGGCGGGACCAGATAGCAAAGCAAGCCGGACACTTTCAAAAGGTGTCCGGCTTTTTTGTTTTCTCGTCTGGGGAATTCTTGTCCACAAGCAAGAGAGCCTGATCGTCCTCCAAGCCAAGCCAAGCCAAGCCAAGCCGCGCCGCGCCGCGCCGATACGGCTCCTATCTGGGAGAGATCAGTCCGGCACCTGAGGATCTCATCAATCGCAGGCGGCGGTTTCGAACGAAAAGTGGCTGACCGACATCGCCGAGTTGCAGATCCCGTCCGGCAAGGCGTACCTGTCGCCGATCATCGACTGCTTCGAAGGCCCGGTCTTCAGCTGGTCTATCGGAGCGCATCCAGATGCTCGTTGGTTGATACGATCCTGGATGCAGCCATCGAGACGGCAGCCGACCGCGACACCCGGCCATCGTCACTCAGATCGCGGCGCCTACTTTCTCTTGCCGGGTTGGCCGCCGTGTATCGGAGAAGCGAAGCTCATCCGCTTAAGGTCCCGCAAGGCGTGCTCGCCCGACAACTCCGCATGTGAAGGATCTGTCGGACGGCTGAAACATCCGTTGGTACAACGAGAAGCGGATCAAGATATCCCTTGGCTCTCGCACCCCCATCAAGTACCGACCCAGTCTCGAAACTGCGACATAAAACCAGTCCAAGTTTTCATCCGCACCCCCTAGATTCAGAGCTTGGCCGCATTCAACACCCGACCCCTTGCGTCATGGCGTATCCGCCCTATCGCTATTCAGCCGATGTTATCGGGCGCCGCAATCCTCATCTACGAAGACGATTTGATATGACTTGCGAATTCGAGCAGCGACTTCCTCTGTTGGGTGTTTAGCTGACCGAACCACAGGATGAGCTTGGCGAGCTCGTCATCCGCTGCGTAAAAGTAGGGGGCTGGGACGCCAAGCTCGTCTGCCAGCCGATGCGCAAAAGAAATGCTTGGCTCGTGGATTCCGCTCTCGTAGCGCGAAATGCGTGCGCTGGCAGTACCTTCATCCAGTCCCGCCTTAACGCCAAGCTTGTCTTGTGGCAAACCTGCCGCCAATCTCGCAAGCCTCAAGCGTGCACCGAAGACTGAGCGAGGAGATGGCGTGAGAGGCACTCTACGATAGTCGTAAGTTCGCCTTTTCGAGTCTCTACGTTTTTCGTAGAATATGAACTTGCGAACTCCGCTTCAAGGCAAGTCTCTACATGCCCAATCGAGCAATTGCATCCCCGTTACCTACCGCCCGGCCTTTGCGGCTGCCAGCTTCGGTAACACGTGCCCGGTCACGGCAGCCAACGCCCGTCGTGCGCAGTCTGTCCGCGGCGCGTATCGGCGCGCAGGTGAGGGCGCTGCGCATGGCGGCCGATGTGTCTGGCGGCGAACTGGCCAAGACCTCGGGGATTTCTGCCTCGATGCTTTCTCGGATCGAGCGCGGGCTGGTCTCGCCTTCGGTGGAGACCCTGGAGCGCCTCGCGCAGGGCCTGCATGTGCCGACCTCACGCTTCTTCAGTGATCAGGCACGGCGCACTGACTTTTGCCATGTGCGTGCAGGACATGGTGTCTTGGTCGATCGCATCGGCGCCGTGGCGGACTACCGCTACGAGCTGCTGGGCCACCTGCTGTCGGGCAACCTGTTCGTCGAGCCCTACCTGGTCACATTGCTGCCCGGCGCCGATCCCTATGTGACCTTCCAGCATCCAGGCCTCAAGTTCCTGTACTTCCTGTCCGGGGAGGTCAGCTACCGCTACGGCGGCAAGTCGGTGGCGGTAGGGGCGGGGGACTCGCTGCTGTTCGATGCGACCGCACTGCACGGGATTGAGACGATCCAAGTGCAGCCGGTGTCCTACTTGTCGGTGGTGTTCACGCTGCGCGAGTGAAAGGGGAGAGCGGCGCCAATATTCTCGGAAGAGATACCTGGCGAGTTCTCGCCCCTGGGGTGCTGCCAGAACTCTGCGGCCGTGTGTGGCGGTGCGATTGTGCTCGGGCAGACCGCAGTTTGGTCGGTTGATTGCTCGCCCACGCGCCACGCGTGAAAGATGCGTTGTCGCTTCAAGCCCAACACGGCGACGATCGGTAGCTTGACCGCAATTTGATTCGACTCACGCCGTGCGCACCCGCGACTCGAACGCACCGGCATGCGCCCCGCGCCACCGAAAACAAGCCTCGCGAACGTCGTCGGCCAGCGCTGACAGAGCTTCGGAAGGAGTGCCACTTTTCCAGTGCTGAATCACAAACCGCGCCGCCGGCAGCACCGGCAAAAAGCTTCCCGGCGGAATGGAGCGCAGGCCAGACGGCATGCCCGAAGGCGTCAGCACGGTGATGGCCAAACCGGCGGCTGCAGCCGCCACCAATGCGCCAGAACTCTGCGCAGTAAGGACGATCTGCCAGTGGGTCGTGCCATGCCCGGCCAGCGAGGCGAGCGCGGCTTCGCGGAACGGGCAGGGCTCCGACAGGAACGCGAGCGGCACGGGCGCCTCGGGGTCGAGCAGCGCCTTTGCCGAAAAGGCCCAGACCAGCGGCTCCATCCAGAGCGTTTCGGTGTCGCTGCCGGCGTCGCAGACCGTGCCGACCATCAGGTCGAGCGAGTGCTGCCGCACCTGTTTGGCCAGCATCGTGCTGATGCCGCAGCTGATTTCCACATGCACGTCGGGCCTGCGCTCGCGAAAGCCCGCGAGCGCGCCGAACAGCCATTCGCTGGGAAAGCCCTCCGAGCATCCGAGGCGCAGCGTGGCCGGCGCATGGCGCGGCGCCGCAAGCCGCGAGACCGCCTGCTGCTGCAGCTTGAGGATGCTCCTCGCATAGCTCAGCAGCACGCTGCCCTGGGCCGTGAGCTGCAGCGAGCGGGTGGTGCGATCGAAGACGCGGCAGCCCAGCTGCTCTTCGAGCCGCCGGATCTGCGCACTCACGGCCGATTGCGTCAGGTGCATGGCGTCGGCCGCGCGGGTCACGCTGCCGTGGTCGGCCACCGAGACGAAGGCGCGCAGCTGTTGGGAGTCGAGCATGGGTTTCAGTGAAATTCGTTCTGAATGGATGCAAATTATGTTGCTTGTGTGCAGGGTCCGTGCTGCCTAGCCTCGGCGTTCCGAACCACTCACCCCTGCACGCCATGAAAGAACTGCTCTACATCGAGACCTCGCCCAGGAAGACGCGCTCCGCCAGCATCGAAGTGGCCGGCGCCTTCATCAATGAAGTGACGCGCATCCACCCGGACTGCCATGTCACCACGCTGAACCCCTGGACCATGCAGCTGCCCGAGCTGTCGCAGGACATGCTCGATGCCAAGTACGCCGGCATCAACGGCGTGCCGTTGACCGGCGCCCAGCAAACGGCCTGGGACGAGGTCCGCCGCATCGCCGCGCCGTTCCACGTTGTGGACCACATCGTGCTGGCGATGCCGTTGTGGAACTTCGGCATTCCCTACAAGCTGAAGCACCTGATCGACGTGGTGTCGCACAAGGACGTGCTGTTCCGCTTCGACGCCTCGGGCCTGTCGGGCATGCTGCAGACGCGGCGCGCGACAGTGGTGTGCGCAAGGGGCCTGGACTACCCCCTGGGCAAGGACGGCTCCGCGCACGCGCTCGACTTCCAGCTGCCCTACATCGAGACCTGGCTGCGCTTCATCGGCGTGCGCGAGGTGCGCTCCGTGGTGGTGGAGAAAACGCTGATGGGCCCGGAGGTCGATGCCGGCGCCAGGGCCGAGGCCAGGCGCCGCGCGGTGGAGCTTGCCGAGGGGCTCTGAGGGCCCAAGAGCGCGGCGGTTGCAGGGGCATGCGGAGCCTGACACCATGGCCCCATGACCACCTATCAACTCCACTACTGGCCCACCATCCAGGGCCGCGGGGAATTCGTGCGGCTCGCGCTCGAGGCGGCCGGCGCGGACTATGTCGACGTGGCGCGGCTGCCCGAGTCGAAGGGCGGCGGCGGGTCCGCACTGGGCGACCGGCTCGACGATCCCGACATCGTCCGCCCCTCCTTCGCGCCGCCGTTCCTGATCGACGGCGACATCGTCGTGGGACAGACCGCGGCCATCCTGCTGTACCTCGGGCCGCGGCTCGGGCTTTCGGGCGTCGGCGAATCCGACGGCCTCTGGACGCACCAGCTGCAACTCACCATTGCCGACGTGGTGGCCGAGGCGCACGACACGCACCACCCGATCTCCACCGGCGCCTACTACGAAGACCAGCGCGATGCGGCCGTGCAGCGCGCGCGGGCCTTCCGCGAAGAGCGGATACCCAAGTACCTGAACTGGTTCGAGCGCGTGCTGCAGCGCAACCCCGCGGGGCCGTCGCACCTTGTGGGCGATGTGCTGACCTATGCCGACCTGTCGCTGTTCCAGCTGGTGGACGGCCTGCGCTACGCCTTCCCGAAAGCCGCGGCCCGGGCGCTGGCCGCCACGCCCGCGGTCGAGAAGCTGCACGACAACATCCGGCGCCGCCAGCGCGTGCACGACTACCTGCAAAGCCCGCGCCGTATCGCGTTCAACGAGGACGGGATCTTCAGGCGGTATGCGGAGCTGGATGGCTGAGGCCTGCGCATCGGCAGGCATGCCATGGGGCTACACGAACTTGCCGGTGATGCCGCCATCCACCAGCAACTCGGTGCCGGTCACATAGGCGGCCGCATCCGACGCCAGGAACGCGCAGGCATGGGCCACGTCCCAGGCCGTGCCCATGCGGCCCACGGGCACCTGCCGCGCGCGGGCTGCCTTGGCCTCTTCCAGGCTGGTGTCCGAGAACATCTTCGCCACCGTGGTGGCGATGCGCGGCGTGTCGATCAGCCCTGGCACGACGGTGTTGGCACGCACGCCCTGGGCTGCATATTGCTGCGCCACCATGCGCGTGAACTGCGTGACCGCGGCCTTGGTCACGCCGTAGGCCAGGTGCGGATAGCCCAGGTAGCGCATGCCCGCGATCGACGAGATGGCGACGATGGCGCCGCGCCCGCGCTCGACCATGCCGGGCAGCACCTGCCGGGTGGCCAGGAGCAGGCTGCGCACGTTCACTGCGTGGATGCGGTCGAAGTCCTCGGCGCTGGTTTCCATGGGTCCGCCGGTCTTGCCGATGCCCACGTTGTGGTGCAGCACGTCGACCGTGCCGAAGCGCTCGCGTGCTTCGCCAAAGAGCCGAACCACGTCGGCTTCGTCCGCCGCATCGCCGACGAAGGTCTCGGCCGTGCCGCCTTCGGCTCGGATCAGCGCAGTGGTTTCCTCGGCGGAGGCGGCGTCGCGGTCCGCCACGCACACGTGCGCGCCGAGCCGGGCGTAGGTGACGCTCGACGCCCGACCGATGCTCCAGCCCGGTCCCGCCGAGCCCGCGCCCAGCACGAAGACGACCCGACCCGACAGGTCCAGTGGCAGCGCAGGAGGAGTGAAGCTCATGCGTCATCCTTCCCGCTCGCGCCGAGGAACGGAATCGCGTGCTCGACGGTGTCCCAGATGAAGCGGCCCGACGGACTCTGCTGCTCCTCCACGATGTGCGCCACCAGCCCGGCGGCGCGCGAGATCACGGCAAAGCCGCGCATCACGCCGGTGGGCACGCCGATCTCGCCCAGCAGCGCGGCCACCGCGCCGGTCGCGTTGATGGTGATGGGGCGTCCGGCCACGGCGTCCACCGCGGCGGACAGGCGCTCCAGCGCCCGCACCTTGTGGCCGGCCAGCTCGGGCTCGGCGCGCGCCATGTCGAGCAGCTTGTAGGCGCGCGGGTCCACCGGCTTGTGCAGGTGGTGGCCGAAGCCGGGCACCGGGCTCTTGAGGCCTTTGTAGTGGCGCGCGATGGCCATCGCCTCGGCATCCGGGTCGGCGGCGGCGCCGATGCGGTCGAGCAGGCCGGCGCAGTTCTCCATGGTCCCGACGAACGAGCTGCCCACGGCCAGCAGCCCGGCCGAGACGGCACCCTGCAGGTTCTCGGGCGCGCTCATGTAGATCAGGCGCGTGGCGATGGCGCTGGGCGTGAGGCCGTGCTCCATCAGCACCACCAGCACCGCATCGGTGATGCGCAGGTCCACGCCGCGCGGCGTGCGGTTGAGGATCTGCATCAGCATCACCTCGGTGAAGGTCTTCTTGCCGAGCAGGTCTTCGACCAGGTCGGCGTCGCGGTAGTGCAGGCTCGTGAGCGTGTGGGTGCACAGGCGGGTGACGGGAGTGGCGGAGGAGGAAGTCATCGCGTGGTTTCTTTCGTTCAGGATGTGGCGGCGGCCGCCATGGCGAGTTCGCGCACGGCGCTCTTGAGCACCTTGCCCACGGGCGAGCGCGGCAGGGCCTCGTGGAAATGGATGTGCTTGGGCGTCTGCACCGGGCCCAGGCGTTCGCGCACGAAGGCAATCAGCTCGGCTTCGGTGGCGTGGCGGCCGGGGCGCAGCTGCACGGCGGCCTGCACCGCCTCGCCCCACTTGTCGTCGGGAATGCCGAACACGGCGCATTCGTGCACGGCGGGGTGCTGGCCCAGCGCGTTCTCCACGTCCACCGGGTACACGTTGAAGCCGCCCGTGATGACCATGTCCTTCAGCCGGTCCTTCAGGTAGAGGTAGCCGCGCTCGTCGACGAGGCCGCGGTCGCCGGTGTGCAGCCAGCCGTCCACCAGCGTCTCGGCGGTCTTGTCGGGCAGGCGCCAGTAGCCGGCCATCAGCAGGTCGCCGCGCGCCACCACTTCGCCGACCTCGCCCGCGGGCAGCAGCCGGCCGTCCGGCGCCATGATGGCCACATCGCTGAACCACGCGGTGCGGCCCACGGCGGCCCAGTTGCGCTCGTCCTCGAAGTCTTCGGGGCGCATCACCGTGAGGATCTGGGGCGCCTCGGTCTGGCCGTAGGTGGTGCCCAGCACCGGGCCGAAGAATTCCCGCACCTCGCGGATCTTTTCCGAAGGCATCGGCGCGCCGCCGTAGATCAGCCGGCGCAGGTGCGGAAAGTCGGCGCGCGACACGCCCGGCAGCGCCATCAGCATGTACACCAGCGTGGGCGCATGAAGCATGTCGTGCCGCCGCGTTCGCGGAAGGCCGTGCGCACGGCCTCGGCGCCGGCCGCGGGCAGCACCACGTGGCAGCCGCCCTGCGCCAGGATGGGCAGCACGTAGGTCGAGGTGCCGTGCGTGATTGGCGCCGCCACCACATAGCGCTCGTGCTCGTCGAAGCCCCAGGCGTGGATCTGGTTGGCGATGTTAGCGAGCCATGCGCGGTAGGGCTGCATCACGCCCTTGGGCGCGCCGGTGGTGCCGCCGGTGAATTTGATCGCCTGCGTGGCGTCCAGCGGCAGCGCGAAGGAAGGGCGCGGCGCGCCTGCATGCCGGGTCACCAGCGCCGCGATGGTGGCTTCGTGCTGCGGCGCCGTGCCGGTGTGGATGCGCGCGCCGGGCGCACCGTCGAGCAGCGCGGCGCAGGCCGCGTCGAGCACGAGGATCGAAGGTTCGGTGGCATCGACGATGCGGCGGATCTCGGGCCGCGTGCTCTGCGGATTCAGCGGCACCCAAACCTTGCCGCAGGCCAGCACCGCGAGCAGCGCGGCAATGTGCTCCGCGCTGTTCTTCGCGCAGATGGCGACGCGGCTTTGCGGCGCGGGGTCGAGCGCGACCAGCGCGGCCGCCAGCGCCGCCACCTGGGCAGCAAGTTCCTGGTAGCGGATGGCGCCCTCGGGGGCGTCGATGGCAATGTTGTCGGGCCAGCGCACCGCGGCGCGCCAGAAGAAGTCGATCGGAAACATGGGTGGGTGTGCTCCTTGCAGGCTCTGGTGGTCGCTGTCAGTCGGCCTTGGCGCCGGATGCCTTCACGACGTCGCGCCAGCGCTTGATCTCGGCCGCGGCAAAGCTGCGCATCTGCTCGGGCGTGCCGGGTTCGGGGGTGGCGGCCAGCTCCTGCAGGCGCTGGCGCACATCGGGCGCGGCCAGCACCTTGCCGAGCGCAGTATTCAGGCGGTCGATCACGGCGCGCGGTGTGCCCGCGGGGGCCGCCAAGCCGAACCACGACTGCACGTCGAAGCCCGGATAGCCCGACTCGGCCAGCGTGGGCACGTCGGGCAGCAGCGGCGAACGCCGGGCGCTGGTGATGGCAATGGCGCGCAGGCGCCCGCCCTGCACGTGCGGCAGGGCCGACGGCGTGTTGTCGAACATCGACTGCACCTGGCCGCCCAGCAGGTCGGTGATGGCGGGCGCGCTGCCGCGGTAGGGCACGTGCAGCATGTTGAGCCCGGCCTGCATCTTGAACATCTCGCCCGACAGGTGGATGGACGAGCCGCTGCCGGACGACGCGAAGGTGATGCCCTCTTTCGACTCCTTGGCAAAGCGCACGTAGTCGGCCACGTTCTTCACGGGCAACGACGGGTTCACCACGAGGATGTTGGGAATCTTGGCGATCAGGCCGACGGGCTCGAAGTCCTTGACCGGGTCGTAGCCGAGCTTGCCGTAGAGTGAGGCATTGATGGTGTTCGCGATGGTGTAGACGTAGAGCGTGTAGCCGTCGGCGGGCGCGCGGGCCACGTACTCGGCGCCCACGTTGCTGTTGGCGCCCGTTCGGTTGTCCACCAGCAGGGGCTGGCCGAGCTGCTCGCCCAGCTTGATGGCGACGAGGCGCGCGATCACGTCGGTGGCGCCGCCGGCGGCATAGCCGACCACGAGCTTCACGGGCTTGGACGGCCAGGGGGTGGCGGGCTGCGCCTGCAGGGGCAGCGCGGCGCTGCAGGCGAGGGCGGCGGCGAATGCCAGCCAATGCCGGCGGGGTGCGGAATACGAGCTCACTTCTTGTCTCCAGTTGGGTATGCAATGCCTGTCGCGGGCTGCGTCCTGCCGTGCTGCGGCACACTGCGCGATGGCTCCGTCGACCGAGAAATTCTTTCGCATGCCTTCCCGAACCGTGAATAAGAACGTCCGCCAGGCGGACGTTTCGGCCCGCGCCGCGGCCGCGCGCATCTCCAGCGCAGAGCCCGGCGACGACCCCGGCAGCCGCACGCTGCGGCGCGGCCTGCAGTTGCTGGACGCGGTGCTGGCCAGCGGCCGCGAAGGCCTGCGCGTGGTCGACCTGTGCCGCGCAGCGGGGCTGGAGCGCGCCACGGTGCACCGCCTGCTGGCCACGCTGGTGGAGAGCGGCTATGCCGCGCAGCGCGGGCGCTTTCGCTATGTGGCGGGGCCGCGGCTCGCGGCCATGGCGCAACCGGCCGGCATGCCCAACATGGCGGTGCGCCTGCGTCCGGTGCTGGAGCGCGTGAGTGCGGCCTGCGGCGATGCGGCTTTCGCGATCGTGCGCGAAGGCCCGGCGTCGCATTGCATCGCGCGCCATGTGGGCACGCATCCGGTGCAGATCCTCGTGATCCAGGTGGGCACGCGCCAGCCGCTGGGTGTGGGCGCGGCGGGCCTGGCGCTGCTGTCGGCGCTGCCCGACGACGAGGTCCATGCCGCCGTCGCCGCCAATGCGCGTGTGCTGGGCCGCTACGGCGGCATGACGCCCGAGCGCATGGCGCTGCTGGTGCGCGCCACGCGTGAGCGCGGCTGGTCGGTCATCGGCAACCATGCCACCGATGGCGTGCTGGCCGTGGGCATGGCGGTGCGCAACAGCGAAGGCGAGCCTGTGGCCGCGATCAGCGTGGCGTCGACCCTGGACCGCATGCCGCGCGAGCGCCAGCAGCTGATCGCGCGCTGGATGCGCGAGGCACTGGCCGCGCTGCTGCCGGGCGGGCTTTGAGGCTGGCGGCTACGCGCCGCTCTCGTCGTCTTCGTTGCCGTCGTCGTTGCGAATGCGCAGCGCCGCTTCATACAGCGCATTGCGCGGCGCCCCGCTGATCTCGGCCGCAAGCCGCACAGCAGTCTTCACGGGCAGCTCGGCCAGCAGCAGGCGCAGCACGCGTTCGCCTTCGGCGCCGTCGTCGGCGGCCGCGGCCACGGGGTGCAGCACCAGCGCGAATTCGCCGCGCGTGCGGTCGCGGCCGGCTGCGAACCAGCCCGGCAGCTCGGCGGCGGCGACGGTCGCGATCTCCTCGAACTGCTTGGTGAGCTCGCGGCCGACGGTGATGCGGCGCTCGCCCAGCGTCGCCAGCGCGCGGGCCACGGCTTCGATGCGGTGCGGCGCTTCCAGCAGTACCACGGCGCGCCGCTCCTGTGCGAGCGCCTGCACGGCCGCGTCGCGCTCGCCGGCCTTGGTCGGCAGGAAGCCCGCGAACACGAAGGCGCTGCTTTCGCCGCCCGCCGCCACGAGGCCGGCGGCGCCGACCAGCGTGGTGACGCTGCTCGCGCCCGGCAGCGGCAGCACGCGCTGGCCGGCACCGCGCACGGCTGCGACCAGCCGCGCGCCCGGGTCGCTCACGCCGGGCGTGCCGGCATCGCTCACGTAAGCGATGCGCTCGCCCTGCGCGAGCCGCGCGACCACGGCCTGCGCGGCCTCGGCCTCGTTGTGCTGGTGCACGGCCAGGAGCTGGGCATTCGGCCGGTCGATGCCGTAGGCGCGCAGCAGGCTCTGCGTGTGGCGCGTGTCCTCGCAGGCGACCGCATCGACCAGCTGCAGCACGTGCAGCGCGCGCAGCGTGATGTCGGCCAGGTTGCCGATGGGCGTGGCCACCACGTAGAGCGTGCCCTGCGGATAATGCTGTGCACCCGAGGCATCGCGCGCGGCCGAAAGGGCGGCGCCGAAGGAAGCGGGTGCTAGTGAAGCCAAGAAGTTTCTCCGTAGGAACAAAAAAGAAGCGGGCAGGGAGCCAGCATGAAGACCATCACGACCAAGCATCGCGGCGATGCGGCGGAAGACGCCGCGCTCGACCACCTCCAATGCGCCGGCCTGGCGCTGGTAGCGCGCAATTATCGAACGCCCGGGCGCGGCGGCGGCGAGATCGACCTGATCATGCGCGATCCGCGCGACGCCACGCTGGTGTTCGTGGAGGTGCGCCAGCGCAGCAGCGGCACCCACGGCGGCGCCGGCGGCAGCATCACGGGGCTCAAGCAGCGGCGCATCGTGTTTGCGGCGCGGCACTACCTGAACGGGCTGCGCACGCTGCCGCCCTGCCGTTTCGACGTGGTGCTGGTCGAGGAGCGCATCACCTGGCTGCAGGGCGCGTTCGACGCGGGCGGGAACTGAAAGCGCGCCGCGGGCTCCACCCACACATTCATCCTCCCATCCATCGCAAACGTCTTGTTTCAACGCCCCCCGGTATCATCGCGCCCCATGCTCGAGCAACGGATTCAGCAACACTTCATCGACAGCGCCGACCTCAAGTACCAGGCCGGCCCCATCCTCAGCAAACCCATTTCGCAGGCCATGCAGGCGATCCTGGCCTGCGTGACCAGCGGCGGCAAGGTGCTGGCCTGCGGCGCGGGCGTCTCGGGCCTGCTGGCGGCGCAGTTCGCGGCGCAGTTCGTCGGCCGCTTCGAGCGCGAGCGCCCCGAGCTCGGCGCCATCGCGCTGCCCGGCGATCCCACCGACCCGTCGGCCGACAGCGCCGCTGCCACCGACGCCGACCGTTTTGCCCGCCAGGTGCGCGCGCTCGGCCAGGCCGGCGACGTGCTGCTGGCGCTGAGCGCGAGCGGCCAGTCGGCGGCCGTGCTGGCCGCGGTGCTGGCTGCGCACGAGCGCGACATGACGGTGGTGGCGCTGCTGGGCAACGCCAGCGCGGGCCAGCCGGCCTCGCCCGGCGCGGGCAGCAGCGGAACCGGTGGCGCCATCGGCCGCGCGCTGCGCGAAACGGACGTCCAGATCGGCGTGTCGCACGAACGTGCGGCGCGTATCCACGAAATCCACCTGCTCGCGCTGCATTGCCTGTGCGACGGCGTGGATGCCCAGCTACTCGGAGAACAGGAAGCTTCCACATGACGACAACGACACCGTTCCAGCGCTTCGCCATTGCACTTGCCTCGGGAACCGTCCTGGTTGCCGGGCTTTCGGCCTGCGTGCCGCTCGTGGTCGGAGGGGCCGCGGCGGTGGGCGTGGGCATGGTGGCCACCGACCGCCGCAGCTCCGGCGCGCAGCTCGACGACCAGGGCATCGAGCTGCGCGCAGCGGCCCGCGTGCGCGAGATCGCCAACGACAACATGTACGTGAGCGTCACCAGCTTCAACCGCCAGGTGCTGCTGACCGGCGCCGTGGGCAGCGACGCCGACCGCCGCCGCGTCGAGGACCTGGTGCAGCGCGTGGACAACGTGCGCTCGGTGGTCAACGAGCTCACCGTCGGCCCGCCCAGCACCTTCCAGGACCGCTCGAACGACCTGTTCATCAGCGGCAAGGTCAAGGCCTCGCTGCTCGATGCCAAGGACATCTTCGCCAACTCGTTCAAGGTGGTGACCGAGCGCGGCGTGGTCTACCTGATGGGCATTGCGACGCGCCGCGAGACCGACCGCGCGACCGAAATCGCACGCGGCATCTCGGGCGTGCAGAAGGTGGTGCGCGTGGTCGAGGTGGTGAGCGAAGCCGAGCTGGCCAGCCAGGCGCAGCAGGCGCAGCGCGGCGGCACCGGATCGCCTGCACCGGCACCCGCGCCGTCGTCGGCGCCCGGGTCTTCTTCGTCGTCGTCGCGCGTGCCGCTGCCGCCGATGGAGCCGCTGCCGCCGGCCCAGCCCGGCGGCGCCACGGCCACGCCGGTGCGCTGACCCCGCAAAAAACAAAGCCCGCTTCGCGCGGGCTTTGTTTTTTGTTTTTACTTGAGCCGGATGATCAGGCTCGACGTGTCCCAGCGCCGCCCGCCGGCCTGCTGCACGTCGGCGTAGAACTGGTCGACCAGCGCCGTCACGGGCACGCGCGCGCCGTTGCGCTTGGCCTCGTCGAGCACCAGGCCCAGGTCCTTGCGCATCCAGTCGACCGCAAAGCCGTAGTCGAACTTGCCGTCGATCATGGTCTTGCCGCGGTTGTCCATCTGCCAGCTCTGGGCGGCGCCCTTGCCGATCACCTCGAGCACCAGCTTCATGTCCAAGCCCGCGCGCTGGCCGAAGGCAATGGCTTCGGACAGGCCCTGCACCAGGCCCGCGATGGCGATCTGGTTCACCATCTTGGCGAGCTGGCCGGCGCCGCTCGCGCCCAGCAGCGTGACGGCGCGCGCGAAGGCCTCCATCACCGGCTTGACGCGCTCGAAGCTCGCCTTGTCGCCGCCGCACATCACGGTGAGCGCGCCGTTCTGCGCGCCGGCCTGGCCGCCGGACACCGGCGCGTCGATGAACTGCAGGCCGGCTGCCGCCGCCGCGTTCGCGAGCTCGCGCGCCACGTCGGCCGAGGCGGTGGTGTGGTCGACCAGCACGCTGCCTTTCTTCATGCCGGCAAAGGCGCCGTTCGGGCCCAGCACCACGGCGCGCAGGTCGTCGTCGTTGCCCACGCAGCTGAAGACGATGTCGGCGCCCGCGGCCGCTTCGCGCGGGGTAGCGGCGTGGCGGCCGGGCGCACCGAATTCGGCGACCCAGGCCTCGGCCTTGGCCGGCGTGCGGTTGTAGACCGTGACCTTGTGGCCGGCCTTGGCCAGGTGCCCGGCCATCGGGCCGCCCATGACGCCAAGGCCCAGGAAGGCCACCGTCTGGGAGGGAGTGGATTCGTAGGTTCGGGGATTGATGCTGCTCATGGGCGAGAGCTTAAAGCCAACGCGAAGCCCCCGTCACCTGCGTCTAAACGATCGCGAAGTGCTCGGTGCCGGCCGAGAGGTCGGTGCTGCGCGCGCGCTGGCTGTTGAGCTTGATCTGCAGCCGCAGGTCGTTGGCCGAATCGGCGTTGCGGATGGCGTCCTCGAAGGTGATCGAGTGGCTTTCGAACAGGTCGAACAGCGCCTGGTCGAAGGTCTGCATGCCGAGGTTGCGGCTTTTGCGCATGATCTCCTTGATCTCGCCCACCTCGCCCTTGAAGATCAGGTCGGAAATGAGCGGCGTGTTCAGCAGCACTTCCACCGCCGCCACGCGGCCCTGGCCGTCCTCGGTGGGCACCAGGCGCTGGGAGATCAGCGAGCGCAGGTTCAGCGACAGGTCCATCAACAGTTGCGCGCGACGCTCTTCGGGGAAGAAGTTGATGATCCGGTCCAGCGCCTGGTTGGCGCTGTTGGCGTGCAGCGTGGCCATGCACAGGTGGCCGGTCTCGGCAAAGGCCACGGCGTGCTCCATGGTCTCGCGGTCGCGGATTTCGCCCATCAGGATCACGTCGGGCGCCTGGCGCAGCGTGTTCTTGAGCGCGGCTTCCCAGCTGTCGGTGTCGATGCCCACTTCGCGCTGCGTGACCACGCAGTTCTTGTGCGGATGCACGAATTCGACCGGGTCCTCCACCGTCACGATGTGGCCGTAGGAATTTTCGTTGCGCCAGTCGATCATGGCCGCCAGCGTGGTCGACTTGCCCGAGCCCGTGGCGCCCACCAGGATGGTGAGGCCGCGCTTGGTCATCGACACGTCCTTCAGGATCTGCGGCATGCCCAGGCCGTCGATGGTCGGCAGCTTGGCCGGAATGGTCCGCAGCACCATGCCGACCTTGCCCTGCTGCACGAAGGCGTTCACGCGGAAGCGGCCGATGCCGGTCGGCGAGATCGCGAAGTTGCATTCCTTGGTGCGCTCGAACTCCGCCGTCTGGCGGTCGTTCATGACCGAGCGCGTGAGCGCCAGCGTGTGCTGCGCCCCCAGCGCCTGCTGCGACACCTTGGTGACCTTGCCGTCGACCTTGATCGCGGGCGGAAAGTCCGCGGTGATGAACAAGTCGCTGCCGTTGCGGCTCACCATGAGCTTGAGCAGGTCGTTGATGAACTGGCTGGCTTGATCGCGTTCCATGATGTGTCGGTGCTCCGAAGGGCTGGGATCAGCCAGGGAAATTTTCGGGGATCTTGGCCTTGCCGCGCGCCTCGGCGGCCGAAATGGCATTGCGGCGCACGAGGTCGGTCAGGTTCTGGTCCAGCGTCTGCATGCCCGCGCCCTGGCCGGTCTGGATGGCCGAATACATCTGCGCCACCTTGGCCTCGCGGATCAGGTTGCGGATGGCCGGCGTGCCCAGCATGATCTCGTGCGCCGCCACGCGGCCCTGGCCGTCCTTGGTCTTGCACAGCGTCTGCGAGATCACGGCCTGCAAGGATTCGGACAGCATGGCGCGGATCATTTCCTTTTCCTCGCCCGGGAACACGTCGATGATCCGGTCGATGGTCTTGGCGGCCGACGAGGTGTGCAGCGTGCCGAACACCAGGTGGCCCGTTTCGGCCGCGGTCATGGCCAGGCGAATGGTTTCCAGGTCGCGCAGCTCGCCCACCAGGATGGCGTCCGGGTCTTCGCGCAGCGCCGAGCGCAGCGCGTTGGAGAACGACAGCGTCATCGGCCCGACCTCGCGCTGGTTGATCAGGCACTTCTTGGATTCGTGCACGAATTCGATCGGGTCTTCCACCGTGAGGATGTGGCCATACTCGTTTTCGTTCAGGTAGTTGACCATCGCGGCCAAGGTGGTCGACTTGCCCGAGCCGGTGGGCCCGGTCACCAGCACCAGCCCGCGCGGCTTGAGCGCCAGTTCCGCGAAAATCTTGGGCGCGTTGAGCTGCTCCAGCGTGAGGATCTTCGAGGGAATGGTCCGGAACACCGCCGCCGCGCCGCGCGCCTGGTTGAAGGCATTCACGCGGAAGCGCGCGAGGCCGTCGATCTCGAACGAGAAGTCGACCTCCAGGAATTCTTCATAGTGCTTGCGGTGCGTGTCGCTCATGATGTCGTACACCATGGCGTGCACCGACTTGTGGTCGAGCGCATCGACGTTGATGCGCCGCACGTCGCCGTGGACGCGGATCATCGGCGGCAGGCCGGCCGACAAGTGCAGGTCGGAGGCTTTGTTCTTGACGCTGAATGCCAGCAGCTGGGTAATGTCCACGGGGGTCCTCGGCTCGAGTTCGGTGACGTTTTGATACGATTTTGGAAGATTATGACGATGATTGGCGACGACCTCCAGCAAGTAAAGAACCGGATCGCAAAGGCCTGTGCCGAACATGGGCGCAACCCGGCCGAAGTCCGGCTGCTGGCGGTGTCCAAGACCTTCGGGCCCGAGGCCGTGCGCGAGGCCCATGCGGCGGGCCAGCGGGCCTTCGGCGAGAACTACGTGCAGGAGGGGCTGGACAAGATCTCCGCGCTGTCGGACCTGCGCGCGGAGCTCGAATGGCACTGCATCGGCCCTCTGCAGAGCAACAAGACGCGGCCCGTGGCCGAGCATTTCGACTGGGTGCACGGCATCGACCGGATCAAGATCGCCGAGCGCCTTTCGGCGCAGCGGCCGGCGCATCTGCTGCCGCTCCAGGTGTGCCTGCAGGTCAATGTGGACGGCGGCGCCAACAAGTCCGGCGTGCCGCCCGAAGAGGCGCTGCCGCTCGCGCGTGCTGTGGCGGCATTGCCACATTTGCGGCTGCGCGGGCTCATGGCCATTCCAGAACCGGCGCCGGATTTCGCCGCGCAGCGCGAACTGTGCCTGCGCGCCCGGGCGGTGTACGACGCGATGCGTGACGCCGGCATCGAACTCGACACCCTGTCGCTCGGCATGAGCGCCGACTTGGAAGCGGCCGTGAGCGCCGGCAGCACGATGGTGCGCATCGGCACCGCCATCTTCGGCGGCCGGCCCAAGGCCGCCTGACGGGCGCTAGACGGCCAGCGGCAGCCGCGCGCTGCTCTTGATTTCTTCCATCACCGCGTAGGTGCGGGTTTCGCGCACGCCCGGCAGTTGCCACAGCACCGTGCCCGCGAATTCGCGGTAGGCCGCCATGTCGGCCATGCGGGTCTTGAGCAGGTAGTCGAAGCCGCCCGCAACCATGTGGCATTCCATGATCTCGTCGCGCACCTGCACCGCGGCCTTGAACTGCTCGAACACGTTGGGCGTGGTGCGGTCGAGCAGGATCTCGACGAACACCGTGAGCCCGCGCCCGAGCTTGTGCGGATCGAGCCGCGCCTCGTAGCCCTGGATGAAACCCTCGCGCGTGAGCCGCTGCACCCGCGCCAGCACGGCGGTGGGCGAGAGCGCCACCAACTCGGCCAGCTTGAGGTTGGTGATGCGGCCGTCTTCCTGAAGAATCTTCAGCAGCCGAAGGTCGATGCGATCCAGATCCAGGTCGAGCATTGGTGAATTATCCGGCCGGCTCCGTATTTTTTGGCAAAAGATTCGGTCTATATCCAAAGACTATAGGGGATAGAACCAAGGAACTGCCATGCACCTGCCCATCCCTTACCGCCCTGAAGCCGATGTCGTCTCGCACCGGCTTGCCTCGCTCGAAGGCGCGCTCGACTGGCGCGCCGCGGCTGCCGCCGCCACGCCCTGGGTGGAGGCGGTGCGCCGCCATCCGCCGCCGTTCTGGGCCATGGAAAGCCTGCTGCGCGAATACCCGATCTCCAGCGCCGAGGGCCTTGCGCTGATGCGCCTGGCCGAGGCGCTGCTTCGCGTGCCCGACGCCGCCACGGCCATCGCGCTCACGGCCGACCAGTTGGGCCGGGCCGATTTCGAGGGCACGGCCGATTCCACGCTGTCGCGGCTGTCGTCCGCCGCCATCGCGATGTCGAAGAAATTCCTGCCCGAAGGCGACCATCCGCCCGGCCTCATGGCCAAGCTCGGCTCCCGCACGGTGGTGGCCGCCACTTTGCGCGCGGTGCAGTTGCTGGGGCGCCAGTTCGTGCTCGGACAGACCATCGCCGAGGCCATGGACGAGGCCCGCTCGGCGCACCGCCGGCAGGGCGCGCTGCGCTTCAGCTACGACATGCTCGGCGAAGGCGCGCGCACCGATGCCGATGCGCTGCGCTACCTCGAGAGCTACACGCAAGCCATCGGCGCCATTGCGGCCGGTGCCGATGCGGCGCGCGGGCCCGAGCACAACGACGGCATCTCCATCAAGCTCAGCGCGCTGCATCCGCGCTACGAGGACGCGCAGCGCGAGCGCGTGATGCGCGAGCTGGTGCCGCGCGTGTGGCAGCTGTGCGAACTGGCGGCCGATGCCGGCCTCAACCTCACCATCGATGCCGAAGAGGTCGACCGGCTCGAGCTGTCGCTCGACGTGTTCGAGGCGCTGGCCGCGCGCGTGGCCGCCGAACGGCCGCAATGGCGCGGCTTCGGCCTGGCGCTGCAGGCCTACCAGACACGCGCGCTCGAACTGATTGCGCACGTCACGGCGGTGGCGCGCCGGCACAAGCTGCGGCTGATGTGCCGCCTCGTGAAGGGCGCCTACTGGGACGCCGAGATCAAGCGGGCCCAGGAGCTCGGCCTGCCGCACTACCCGGTCTTCACGCACAAGCACCACAGCGACGTCAGCTACCTGGCCTGCGCGCGCGCGCTGCTGTCGGCGCCCGATGCGGTCTATCCGCAGTTCGCCACCCACAACGCGGGCACCATCGCGGCCATCCTGCAGATGGCCGAGGCGGCCGGTGCGCCCTTCGAGCTGCAGCGCCTGCATGGCATGGGCGAGGGCGTCTACCGCGAAGTGATGAAGAGCACCGACGCGCCGGTGCGCGTGTACGCCCCGGTGGGCCAGCACAAGGACCTGCTCGCCTACCTCGTGCGGCGCCTGCTCGAAAACGGCGCCAACTCCTCGTTCGTGAACCAGCTCGGCGACGAGCAGGTGGACATCGGCGAGCTGCTGATGTCGCCGCTCTGGCTCGAAGAGGCGAACCCCGCCCTGCCGCTGCCGCCCGCGCTCTACGGCCCGGCGCCGGCACGGCGCAACAGCGAAGGCATCGACCTTGCCGTCGAGCCGATGCGCGCGCCCTTGCTCGCGGCGCTGGAGACCACCGCGGTGCCCCATGTCGAACTGTTCGATGCCGCGAGCGCGCCCAAGGCCGTGGCCGCCAGCGCCGCCGCTTTCCGCAGCTGGCGCAAGACGCCGGTCGAGGCGCGCGCCGCCATGCTGCGCCAGGCCGCCGACGCGCTGCAGCGCGAGCTGCCGCGCTTCTGCGCGCTGTTGGTCAAGGAGGCCTTCAAGACCTGGGGCGACGCGGTGGCCGAAGTGCGCGAAGCTGTCGACTTCCTGCGCTACTACGCCGACGAGGCCGAACGCATCATGCAGCCCGTGGCGCTGCCCGGCCCGACGGGCGAGAGCAACGAACTGCGGCTCACGGCGCGCGGTCCCTGGGTGTGCATCAGCCCGTGGAATTTTCCGCTCGCGATCTTCGCGGGCCAGGTGGCGGCCGCGCTCGCCACCGGCAATACGGTGCTGGCCAAGCCGGCCGAACAGACCCCGGCGATCGCGCTCGAAGCCGTGAAGCTGCTGCATGCCGCGGGCGTGCCGGCCGATGCGCTGCAGCTGCTGCACGGGCCCGGCGAAACCGTGGGCGCCGCGCTGGTGGCGGCGCCGGGCGTGGCGGGCGTGGTGTTCACCGGTTCGACCCAGGTGGCGCGCATCATCCACCGCGCGCTTGCCGCCAAGGACGGCCCGATCGTGCCGCTGATCGCCGAGACCGGCGGCATCAACGCGATGCTGGTCGATTCGAGCGCGCTGCCCGAGCAGGTGGTCGACGCCGTGGTGCAGAGCGCATTCCGTTCGGCCGGCCAGCGCTGCTCGGCCTTGCGCCTCCTGGTGCTGCACGAGGGCATCGCCGATGCGGTGATCGAGATGATCCGCGGCGCGGCCGGGGAGCTGGCCGCCGGCGACCCGGCGCTGCTTTCGACCGACGTGGGGCCGGTGATCGACGGCGAGGCGGCCGACAACATCCGGCGCCATCTGAAGCGCCTGGATTCGGAGGCGAAGCGGCTGCTCGCGCCGGCTTCTTCTTCAGCCGAAGGCAACCTGATCGCGCCGCAGGCCTACGAGGTGCCCTCGATCGACAGCGTGACCAGCGAGATCTTCGGGCCGGTGCTGCAGATCGCGCGCTGGGGCCAGGGCGCGCTGAGCGATCCCGCCGAGGTGATCGATCGCATCAACGCGCTCGGCTACGGCCTCACGCTCGGCATCCAGACCCGCATCGACTCGCGCGCGCAGGCGCTCGCGGCGCGGGCGCACGTGGGCAACATCTACGTGAACCGCAACATCATCGGCGCGGTGGTCGGCGTGCAGCCCTTCGGCGGCGAGGGGCTGAGCGGCACCGGCCCCAAGGCCGGCGGGCCGCACTACCTTTACCGCTTCTGTGCCGAGCAGACGGTCACGGTCAACACCACGGCAGCCGGCGGCAACGCGGCGCTGCTGAGCGCGGTGGCCTGAGGGCGCCGTTCGTCTTCTTTCCTCAACGCAGGGAATGGCCGTCTTCTTCGGCGCGTGCGGAAGATGACCGGCTGTTGAACTGGTCGATCAGCGCGCCGTAGGCCGGGCTGGTGCGCAGCCGCGCATATTCGGCGGCCGCCTGCCGGTAGGCGGGGCTCGACGGATCGGCGCCCGCTTCGCCGTTCTGCCGCGCGGCCAGGCCCGAGCGGATCCACAGCTGCGTGTCCGCCGCCACGGCCGCGCGGCTGTTGGGCGACACCCGCGGCTCGGGCTGCGGCGAACCTTCGGCATAGCCTTGCGTGGGCGCGGTAGCGAGCCACTGCCGCGCGTCGGCCGAGACGGCGGCGCGCGTGGTGGAGGAGGCGAACGGAACGGGCCGCGGATCGCCCTCCGCATAGTTGCCGGCAAGGCTCGGCGCGGCGGCCAGGCCCAGCAGCGACGAGACGGCGGCCGTGGCCAGGAGGCGGGTGCAAGAGCGGGTCATGGAATCGGTCCTTTCGATCGGTGGTTGGCAGCCCCCACTCTAGGAACCGCAGCTCGGGGGCCGATGACCCGGCGATGACCGTTTTGTCATGTTCGGCCAAACCTCTCTTGCATAACCGCCATCGCGGCGCGCATAAGACATGGCGCGGCGGGCGCGAGAGGTCTATCGTTGCGGCCATCCATTCCAACCAAGGGATCTCCCATGAGTGAAAAGCTCTCCTTCGTCAATCCGACCGCCAACAGCCCCTGGGGCACCTACCTTTCGCAGGTCGACCGCGTGGTGCCCTACCTCGGCCCGCTGGCCCGCTGGGTCGAGACGCTCAAGCGCCCCAAGCGCGCGCTGATCGTGGACGTGCCGATCGAGATGGACGACGGCACCATCGCCCACTTCGAGGGCTACCGCGTGCAGCACAACATGAGCCGCGGCCCGGGCAAGGGCGGCGTGCGCTTCCACCCCGACGTCACGCTGGAAGAAGTGATGGCGCTGTCGGCCTGGATGACCATCAAGACCGCCGCCGTCAACCTGCCGTACGGCGGCGCCAAGGGCGGCATCCGCGTCGACCCGAAGAAGCTTTCGCTGCAGGAGCTGGAGAAGGTCACGCGCCGCTACACCAGCGAGATCGGCATCATCATCGGCCCGCACACCGACATTCCCGCGCCCGACGTCAACACCAACGCCCAGATCATGGCGTGGATGATGGACACCTACTCCATGAACGTCGGCGGCACCGCCACCGGCGTGGTCACGGGCAAGCCGCTGCACCTGGGCGGCTCGCTGGGCCGCGTCAAGGCCACCGGCCGCGGCGTGTTCGTCACCGGCCGCGAAGCGGCGCGCCGCCTGGGCCTGGACCTGCGCGGCGCGCGCATCGCGGTGCAGGGTTTCGGCAACGTGGGCTCGGTCGCGGCCGAACTCTTTGCCGAGGCGGGTGCCAAGATCGTCGCGGTGCAGGACCACACCGGCACCATCGTCAACAGCAACGGCCTCGACCTTGCGACGCTGATCCCGGTGGCCAACAAGGAAGGCGTCGTCGCCTTCAAGGGCGGCGACGTGGTGCCCAACGAAGCCTTCTGGGACGTGGCCTGCGACATCCTGATTCCCGCGGCGCTCGAAGGCCAGATCACCGCCGAACGCGCACAGAAGA
The DNA here is from genome assembly GCF_041154435.1 of Variovorax sp. V116. Classification (NCBI taxonomy): domain Bacteria; kingdom Pseudomonadati; phylum Pseudomonadota; class Betaproteobacteria; order Burkholderiales; family Comamonadaceae; genus Variovorax; species Variovorax sp. V116. Next base: position 5,008,765 of record NZ_AP028661.1, on the reverse strand, counting down.
CCAGCGCCAAGCTGGTGCTCGAAGGCGCCAACGGCCCCACGGTGCCCACGGCCGACGACATCCTGGCCGAGCGCGGCGTGCTGGTGGTGCCCGACGTGATCTGCAACGCCGGCGGCGTGACGGTTTCGTACTTCGAATGGGTGCAGGACTTCTCGTCCTTCTTTTGGGACGAGGACGAGATCAACGTGCGCCTGGACCGCATCATGATGAAGGCTCTCAACCAGATCTGGGACACGGCCGACAGGCACAAGATCACGCTGCGCACGGCGACCTACGCGGTGGCCTGCGAGCGCATCCTGATGGCCCGCCAGGAACGCGGTTTGTACCCCTGATCCGCTGAAGCCAAGGTTGTACGCTCGGGGGATGAGCATCTCTCCCGAGCAACAACTTCCGTCCATTCCCGCCGACGCCCTCGCCCGCCTGCAGGCCCTGATGGCCGACGGCCGGCGCAAGCTGCTGGGGCTGGTCGGCGCACCCGGCGCGGGCAAGTCCACGCTTGCGCTGGCGCTGCTGCGGGCCGTGGGCGCCGGGCGCGCGCAGGTCGTGCCGATGGATGGCTTCCACCTGGCCAACGTCGAGCTGCAGCGGCTCGGCCGCGCCGGCCGCAAGGGCGCCCCCGACACCTTCGACAGCGCCGGCTACGTGGCGCTGCTGCAGCGGCTTCGCATGCAGGGGCCGCACGACCCGATCGTCTACGCGCCCGAATTCCGCCGCGAGATCGAGGAGCCGATCGCCGGCGCCATCGCGGTGCTGCCGCAGACCCAATTGGTCATCACCGAGGGCAACTATCTTCTGCACGACGACGGTCCCTGGGCCGGCGCGGCGGCCATGCTCGATGAGGCCTGGTACGTCGACATCGACGACGCCGTGCGCGAAGAGCGCCTGCTGAAGCGCCACCAGCAGTTCGGCCGCAGCGCCGAGGCCGCGCGCGACTGGGTGGCCGGCACCGATGCACCCAACGCACGCCTGATTGCCGCCACGCGCGGACGGGCGCACCACGTGCTGCACTGGTCCTGAAAATTCGCGCCGCCGGGGAACACCGGCGCCCGGGCATGCTCGAAGCTTCGCCGGCGGACACGCCGGTTAGGATTCGCCGCTCCATGACCATGCCTCCCCTTTCCACTTCGGTTCTTTCCGTCCTTCGCACGCCCGTTCTGGTCCTCGGCCTCGCGTCCCTGCTGGTGCTCGCCGGCTGCGGCAGCAATGGCGGCACGCGCCGCGTGTCGTACGAGACCGAGGAGTTCGACTCCACCACCACCCACACGCGCACCTACGCCGCCACCGAAGCCCAGACCTGCGAAGCCGCGCGCCGTGCGCTGCTGAGCCAGGGCTACATGATCAGCGCGGCCAACGCCGACCTGGTGACCGGGCGCAAGAGCTTCCAGCCGGCGTCCGAGGTGCATGTGGAGGTCGAGTTCCGCGTGGTGTGCGCACGCGAGGGCGGCAAGGCCGGCAAGCGCAGCACCGTGGCCTTCGCGACCGCGCTGCAGGACCGCTACGGCATCAAGAAGGTCAACAACTCGGCCAGCGTGGGCGTGGGCGCCTTCGGCTCGCTCTCGCTGCCCTTTGCCGGCAGCGACGACGCGATGGTCAAGGTGGCCAGCGAAACGCTCACCGACGAGCTGTTCTACGACCGCTTCTTCGCGCTGCTCGACCGTTTTCTCGAAGGCCAGGGCGGCGAAGAGCCCGACGTGCCGAGCGTGGCGCCCGAGGCGCCGCGGCCCGCCGCGCCGCTGAACCCTGCGGCGCCGGCCACCACCTTTCCCGTGAAGCCGGTGCCGAATCCGGGCTGAGCGTCCTGCGGCCGCCGCGCCAGATAGCAAGATGCGTCTTACAATCTGGCATGGCTTCCAACCTCGACTCCGCCGACGCGCTGCAGTGCGCCGCGCGCCTGCGCACCGCGGTGTCGCAGTTCTCGCGCCAGCTGCGCAGCGGCCCGGCCGCGCCCGACGGCCCGAGCGTGGCCAAGCTCAGCGTGCTGGGCCAGCTGCACCGGCACGGGCCGTGCACGCCCACCGCGCTCGCGGCGCATGAACGCGTCAAGCTCCAATCGCTGACCCGGCTGCTGGCCGAACTGGAAGCCGAGGGCTGGATCGGCCGCGCGCCGCATGCCACCGACGGGCGCCAGTGGCTGCTGTCGCTCACGCCCGAGGGCCTGCGCCGGCTCAAGGCGCTGATGCGCTCGCGCGAGGCCGCCCTGGCCCGCGCCATCGGCGCCACACTGGGCGCCGAACAGCGCGCGCTGCTGTTGCAGGCCTGCGGGCTGCTCGACCGCATCGCCGGCGCACTCGAAGAGGGCGGCGAGTCCTCGACGGGCGCGGCGCGGCCGCGATGATGCCGATGGCACCGGCCCTGCAGCGCATCGGCGGCTTCTGGCGCGAGGGCCGCTGGCGCGCGGGCGCGCAGCTGGCGGCCGCGGTGGCGCTGGCATGGTTGGTGGCCGTGGCGATGCGGCTGCCCGAGAGCTTCTGGGCCGTGATGAGCGTGCTGATCGTCATGCGGCCGAGCGCCGGCGGCACGCTCGGCGCGGGCTGGGAGCGCCTGCGCGGCACGGCCGCCGGCGCGCTCTGCGGACTCGCGGGGGTCTACCTGCAGCACCGGGGCGCGCCGGTGCTCGCGACCACGCTGGCCACCGTGATGCTGCTGGCCTTTGCCGGCGCCGCGCTGCCGGGTTTTCGCAGCGCGCCGGTGGCCGCGCTGCTCATTCTTTCGGCCGGCGCCATCCCCGGCCACTCGGCGCTCGACGTGGCGCTGCTGCGCATGCTGCAAATCGGCATCGGGGTGGGCGTGGCGCTGGCGGTGGCGCTCGTCGCGTCGGAGTACCGCGCGGGTCCGCGCTTCGATGCGGGTTGTGCCGCGTTGCTGCGCGGCATGGCGAAGCGCCTGGCCACGCTGGCCGCACTCGGCCCGGGCGACGCTGCCGGGCTGCCTGCCGAGTCCGAGGCCGAGCGTGCCAATGCCGCCGCGCGCGCGGCGCTCGCCCGGCTGGCGCTGCTCGCGGGCAGTGCCGACCTGGAAGCCCGCTGGTGGCGCCGCGGCGCTGCCGTGCCGGCGGCGCAGTCCTGCCGCAGCAAGGCGCGGCTCGCGGCGCGGATCTTCCAGGACGCCACCGTGCTCGAACGCATGCTGCGCCGCATGCCGGCTGGCGGCGCAGCGTGGCAGGACACCGCCCGGGCCGCGGCCGCCGCGCTCGCCGCCATGGCCGATGCGCTCGATGGCCAGGGCGTGCCTGATCTTGCCAAGCTTGCGCAGCTCGCACGCCGGCATGAGTCGCCGGGCGCCTCGTCCGCCTTGCTGCTGCTGGCGGCACCGGTGTGCCTGCTGCTCGAAGACCTGCAGCGCATGCAGCGCTGTGTGGCGGCAGCGGCATCCGCGGCATCCGCGGCCTGAAACCGCTCAGCGCACCAGCGTCGACTTTCCGAACAGGCTCTCGATCAGCTCCACCGCCACTTCGGCGGTCTGGTTGCGCACGTCGAGCGCGGGGTTCAGCTCCACCACGTCGACCGAGCCGAGGCGGCGGGTGTCGGCGACCATTTCCATGCACAGCTGCATCTCGCGGTAGGTCGGGCCGCCGCGCACGCCGGTGCCCACGCCGGGCGCGATGTTCGGGTCGAGGCAATCCAGGTCGAAGCTCACGTGCAGGTGGGTGTCTTCGTCCACGTCCTGCAGCGCCTCGGTCATGGTGGTGCGCATGCCGTGCTCGTCGATGTGGCGCATGTCGAACACATGCAGGCCGAGTGTGCGGATGGCGTCCTTCTCGTCCGCGTCGACGCTGCGGATGCCGATGAAGCGGATGGCATCGTGCTCCAGCGCCGCGCGCTCGCCGCTCCAGCCGGTGAGCGCCGCGGGCCCGTGGCCCAGCAGGCAGGACACGGGCATGCCGTGCAGGTTGCCGCTCGGGCTGGTGGTTTCGGTGTTGACGTCGGAGTGCGCATCGAGCCACAGCACGCGCAGCTTCTTGCCGCGCTTGCGCACATGCCAGGCCACGGCGCTGATCGAGCCGATGGCCAGGCAGTGGTCGCCGCCCATCATGAGCGGCACGTGGCCGGTGCCCAGGGCGGTGTCGACGGCGGCGTAGACGGAGCGGTTCCAGGCAATCACCTCGTCGAGGTGGCGCAGGCCGTTGGCCGGCGCGGTCCACGGCGTGGCGGGGCCCGCGAGGTTGCCGCGGTCGATCACGGTGAAGCCCTGCCGCGCGAGCGCCTCCGGCAGCCCGGCCACGCGCAGCGCATCGGGGCCCATGCCGGCGCCGCGCACGCTGGCGCCGACGTCGGTGGGCGCGCCGATCAGTTCGAGGGTGGTGCCGTTGTCGTTGCTCATGCGGATGTCCGTCCGATGTGCTCCCACAGGTAGGCGTAGCCCAGGGCGTCCATGAAGGCGGCCTCCTTGTTGTCGGTGGCCGCGCTGTGGCCGCCTTCGATGTTCTCGTAGAAGCTGCTGTCGTAGCCCATGGCGGCCAGCTTCGCATGCATCTTGCGCGCATGCACCGGGCCCACGCGGTCGTCGCGCGTCGACGTGGTGAAGAGCGCCGGCGGATAGGGCTGGCCTTTCTTCGCGTTCTCGTAGGGCGAGAAGGCCTGGATCCAGGCCCATTCTTCCGGATCGTCCGGGTCGCCGTATTCGGCAATCCACGAGGCGCCGGCCGACAGATGCGTGTAGCGCTTCATGTCGAGCAGCGCCACCTCGCTCACGATGGCGCCGTAGAGCGTGGGATACAGCGTGAGCATGTTGCCCATCAGCAGCCCGCCGTTGCTGCCGCCCATGGCGCCCAGGTGCGGCGGCGAAGTGATGTTGCGCGCGACGAGGTGCTCCGAAACCGCGGCGAAGTCCTCGCAGGTGCGCAGGCGGTCGCGCTGCAGCGCGGCCTGGTGCCAGCGCGGCCCGTACTCGCCGCCGCCGCGGATGTTGGCCACCACGTAGACGCCGCCCCGCTCGAGCCATGCGCGGCCGATGGCGCCGCTGTAGCTGGGCTGCAGCGAGATCTCGAAGCCGCCGTAGGCGTACTGCAGCGTGGGGTTCCTGCCGTCGGCCTGCAGGTTCCTGGGCGCAATCTCGAAGTAGGGCACGCGCGTGCCGTCCTTCGAGGTGGCGAAATGCTGGCTCACGCGATAGCCGGAGGCATCGAAGAAGGCGGGGCTGTCCTTCAGCGGCTCGGGCTCGCCCCGGCCGATGGTGCCGATGTAGAGCGTGGTCGGTTGCAGGAAGCCGCTCACGGTCAGGAAGTAGTCGTCGTTCTCGTCCTCGTCGACGCCGCCGGCCGCGATGGTCGAGAGCTCGGGCGCGCCGCCCAGGCCCTCGCGCTTCCATGCCTTGGAGCCGGCCTGCGGCGTGAGCACTTCGAGCCGGTTCACCACGTCGTGCATCACGTTGAGGATCAGGTGGTGGCGGGTCCACGAATAGTCGTCGAGCGCGGTCGTGTCGTCGGGCTCGAACAGCACGGTGATCTCGCGCCGGCCGGCCATGTAGTCGTCGAAGCGCATTGCCAGCAGCGAGCCCGGCTTGTAGGTGGTGCCGCCCACGGTCCAGGGGCTGCGCGGCTCGACCAGCATCCACTCGCGCGTGACCTCGGTGCTGGCGTCGTCGGGCACGTCGATCTTCACCAGCCGGCCGTCGCCCGTGCGCAGCCAGGTCTCGCTGTCGTAGAAGTCCATCTGGCGCGAGACGAAGTCGCGCTCGAAGCCCGGCGTGTTGTCGCGCCAGGCGCTGACCGTCATGTCGTCCTCGCCGCCCTCGTAGACCGTGGCCGCGCTTTCCAGCGGCGTGCCGCGCTTCCATTCCTTGACGATGCGCGGGTAGCTCGAACCGGTCATCGAGCCGGGGCCGAAATCGGTGGCCACGTAGAGGTGGTCGATGTCTTTCCACGCCACGTTGCTCTTGGCCTCGGGCAGCGTGAAGCCGCTCGCGACGAACTGCTTGAGCTCGAGGTCGAACTCGCGCACCACGTTCGCATCGGCGCCGCCGCGCGAGAGCGAGACGAGGCAGCGCTTGTAGCCGGGCTGCAGGCAATCGGCGCCATGCCAGACCCAGTTTTCCTTGTCGGCCTCGGCCAGCGCGTCGAGGTCGAGCACGGTTTCCCAGTCGGACTGGGGCTTGCGGTATTCGGCCAGCGTGGTGCGCCGCCACAGGCCCTTGGGGTTCTTCTTGTCGCGCCAGAAGTTGTAGAAGAGCGGGCCGATCTTGCGCACCATCGGAATGCGGGCCTCGGAGTCGAGCACTTCGAGGATGCCCTGCTCCATCCGCTCGAAGGCGGGCGAACGCGCGTAGCGCTGCACGGTCTTCGCGTTGTGCTGGCGCGCCCATTCGAGCTGTTCGGCGCCGTCGATGTCTTCGAGCCACTGGTGCTCGTCGGTCTGCGTGGAAGCGGTGGATGTCATGGGCGCAGTGTACGAATCCGCCGTGAAGAAAGGCATGCCTGCCGTCAGGGTCGGCCGAAGCTACTGAATTCATAGCGCACCGCGCGCCGGCCTAGTGACAAACCCGCGTTCGGCCGTTTGGCCTCGATGCGCGGGGCTCCCACGGGTATCCTGCCGGACGGCGCCTGCGCACACAAGGAGACACGACACATGAAACACCTGAGCGGTCTTGATGCCACCTTCCTGCACCTGGAAACCCCCGAGATGCCGATGCACGTGGGCTCGCTCAACGTGCTCGACCTGCCCAAGGGCTACAAGGGCGATTTCTACGAGGATGCCAAGCAGTTCATGTCCAGCCGCATCCACCTGGCCGACGTGTTCACGCGCAAGCTCGCGCTGATGCCCTTCGACATGACCAACCCGGTGTGGGTGGCCGACGAGGACATCGACCTCGACTACCACGTGCGCCACATCACGCTGCCCAGGCCCGGCACCAACCGGCAGCTGCAGCAGTACGTGGCGCGGCTGCATTCCACCTTGCTCGACCGCAGCCGGCCGATGTGGGAGTTCTTCATCATCGACGGCCTGAAGAGCGGCCAGGTGGCGCTCTACACCAAGGTGCACCATGCGGGCATCGACGGGCAGGCCGGCGTGGCGCTCGGCAAGGCCATCTTCGACCTCGAGCCCACGGGCCGCGTGGTCAAGCCGCCGCGCGCCCGCGCGCGCAGCAGCGGCTACCAGCTGGGCATGGCCGAGCTTGCGACCGCGGCGCTGCGCAACACGGCGCAGCAGTACGTCAAGCTCTTCAAGATGGCGCCGGCCATCGCGCGCGCGCTCGGCGGCCTCGCCAAGCCCGACGAGAAGGCGGCCGAGAAGGACGCCGCCACCGCGCCCAAGAAGTTCAACCTGTTTGCGCCGCGCACCTCGCTGAACGTGTCGATCACCAACCAGCGCACCTTTGCCGGCCGCACCATCTCGCTGGCCGAGACCAAGCACATCGCCAAGCACTTCGGCGTGTCGCTCAACGACGTGGTGATGGCCACCGTGGCCGGGGCGTTGCGCCACTACCTGGCCGACAACAACGAGCTGCCCGCCAAGCCGCTGGTGGCCGGCGTTCCCGTGAGCCTGCGCGAAGCGGGCGACGACACGGCCAACAACCAGGCCAGCATGATCCTCGTGAGCCTGGCCACCGACATCACCGACCCGGTGCAGCGGCTGAAGGCGATCAACGCGTCGTCGACCAGTTCGAAGTCGACCATGAACCGCTTCAAGGCGGTGATCCTCGACGACTTCCCGACCTTTGCCGCGCCCTGGCTGGTGTCGGGCATCGCCTCGATGGTGGGCCGCTCGGGCCTCGTGAACCTGCTGCCGCCGGCTGCCAACGTGGCCATCTCCAATGTGGCGGGCGCGCCGTTCCCGATGTACTTTGCGGGCGCGCTGGTCACCAGCTACTACCCGGTGTCGATCGCGAGCCACGGCACCGCCCTCAACGTCACGGTGCAGAGCTACAACGGGCGCATGGACTACGGCCTCATCGCCTGCCGCCGCGCGGTGCCCGACATCACCGAGATTGGCGACTACATGCTGGCCGAGCACCAGCTGCTGCTGGGCCTGACGCAGACGCATCCCGCGGCGGCGGGCGCGGCGCCCGCGAAGGCAGCGGCGGCTCCCGAGCCGGCGCCCGCCGTGAAGGCGGCGCCCAAGCCGGTTGCAAAAAAGGCGGCGGCGAAGAAGCCGCCGGCCGCCAAAGCCCCCGCGGCCAAGGCACCGGTCGCCAAGACCGCCGCCAGGAAGGCACCGGCCAAGACAGCCGCACCCAAGGCCGCGCCGCGCAGCAAGCCCGCGGCGCCCGCCAAGCGCGCCAGGGTGGCCGCTGCGGCATGATCGCCAGGCACGAGGGCCGGAAAATTGGGGCAGTTGGACTAGTTTTCCGACTGTTCTAGCTTTCCAGGCCTAGGCACTCTGGAAGAAGATCACTTCATCGCGAACCCAGCGACCCGATCAACTTCCAGGAAATCCACATGACCACCACGCAAGCCTCCTTCTCTTCCGCCGCCATCCACGTCATCGGCCAGTACAACGACGCCGGCAAGACCCTGGTGGGTGCCTACCGCGCCGGCGTCCATCGCCTGCTCGGCGGCGCCGCGTCGCGCTACAGCGAATTCCTCGGCAGCCGCCAGATTCCGCTGGTGAGCGAGCAGGTCAAGGCCAACCTGATCGGCGCGCAGGAAAAGATCAACGGCTTCCTGGCCAACCGCCTGGACATCGACACCGGCCGCATCGTCTCGGTGATGGACCGCGTCGCCGCGGGCACCACGAGCGGCATCGAAACCGTGGCCGGCCGCGTGGCGCGCGTCGAGTCGCCCGTCGTCACCTCGGTGGTCAAGACGCTGAATGCGCTGAACCAGCCGATCGCCAACGTGTCGGTGCAGATCGCCGACAAGGTCGCTGCCGGTGCCAGGCAGATCGAAGTGCGCGTGAGCGGCACCGAAGAAGCCAAGCCCGTGCGCAGCGTGAAGGCCAAGGCCGCCGCTGCCAAGAAGCCGGTTCGCCGCACCGCCGCCCGCAAGGCGGCCTGACCCTGGAGCAACAACGCATGGCGACCCACCCCGATCCGACGGACGATTCCAGGAAGAAGAGGGCGGCGCCTGCGAAGCCTGCAAGGAAAACTCCTGCGGCCAGGAAGGCGCCCGCAGCCGGGAAGAAGGCTGCGGTATCGAAGAAGAGAACGGCTGCTGCCGCACCGGACACCGCGCGGGGCAAGAAGGCCGTCGGCGCCGAGGGCCTGCTGCGCGCCGGCCTGAAGGTGCTCGGCAATGTGCGCGACGACGTCGCCAAGCGCCAGGCCAACGTGATCGAGGGGCTGCTGGGCATCGGCCAGGCCAGGTTCGATCCGGCGGCGGGTGCCAAGGCCGCGGTTCCCCGCGGCTTTCCGGGTCTCGACAGCTTCGGCCTGCGCAAGTTCGAGGACGTGTTCGACCAGCGCGTGGCCACCGCGCTGCAGCGCCTGGGCATGCCCAGCGCGGAAGAGGTGCAGGCGCTGCGCGAAGAAGTCATTCGGCTGCGCGAACGCCTCGCGCAACTCGAGCCCAGGAACGCCGGCCCGCGCGGCAGCGGCAAGCGCTGAGCGCCGGCAGCCCGGCGAAGCACCGACGCACGCAGCAGCACCAGCCGGTTGTGGCCAGTTCCAACACCACGCGCGACCGCATCCTGCAGGCCAGCCTCGCGCTGTTCAATGCGCAGGGCCTGCCGGCCGTGTCCACGCACAAGATCGCGGCCGAGCTCGGCATCAGCCCGGGCAACCTGCACTACCACTTCAAGGCCAAGCAGCTGATCGTCGAGTGGCTGTTCCGGCGCTTCGAGCAGCGGCTCGAAGTGCTCGACGGCTCCGCGGGTTCGATCACCGCCATCGACGATCTCTGGCTCGCGCTGCACCTGCGCTTCGAAGCGATCGACCAGTACCGCTTCATCTACCGCGACATGGCCTTCCTGGCCGGCGAATACCCGGCGCTCGGCCAGCGCGCGCAGGCGCTCACCGCGCAGAACCTGCTGGCGGCGCAGGCGCTGTGCGAAGGGCTGGTGGCCTCGGGCGTGATCGAGACCAGCGCCGAGCAGGCCCGCATCCTCGCCCTGCAGATGGTCTTCACCACCACCTGCTGGCTCTCGTTCGAACGCCTGGTGCCGGGGCGCGACGCGCTGGCGCAGGCCGACCCGGGATTGGCGGCCTTCTACACGCTCACCCTGATTTCCCCGTATGTTTCCAGCGAATCGAGGGCTTACCTTGATTACCTGCGGGGCAAATACCTCGGATAAAGATCGCTGTTGTCCGACGGGGCGGTGAAACTTTGGTTCGCCATGCTCGTCCCACAGAACAAAGAACAGAAAGGAAAGCCGCCCTCATGACCACCGCCACCCGAGACCCCATCGCGCCGCCGTCCGGCCTGCTGCTGCTGGCCGAGGCGCGCGCACTCTGGGAAACGGGCGCCGGCATCGCGATGTGGCCGCTGCTGCAGCTCGCGCCGCGCGGCGACGGGCATCCGGTGCTCGTGCTGCCCGGCCTCGTGGCGGGCGACGGCTCCACGCTGGTGCTGCGCCGCTACCTGTGCAGCCGCGGCTACGACGCGCACGGCTGGGGCCAGGGCCGCAACTTCGGCCCGCGCGAAGGCGTGGAAGACGGCATGCTCGCGCTCCTGAAATCGCTCGCTGAAAAGAGCGGCCAGAAGGTCAGCGTGATCGGCTGGAGCCTGGGCGGCGTCTATGCGCGGCTGCTGGCATCGGCGCAGCCGGCGCTGGTGCGCAACGTCATCACCTTGGGCAGCCCGTTCTCCGGCAGCCCGCGCGCCACCAATGCATGGCGCGTGTACGAGGGCGTGAGCGGCCAGAGCTCGCATGACCCGCGCCGCATGAAGTTCGTGCAGCCCACGCCGCCGGTGCCCACGACCTCGATCTTCAGCCGCACCGACGGCGTCGTCGCCTGGCGCTGCAGCCTCGAGAAGCCGGGGCCGCAGGCGGAAAACATCGAGGTGGTGGCGAGCCACCTCGGGCTGGGCGCGCATCCGGCGGTGCTCTATGCGCTGGCCGATCGGCTGGCGCAGCCGGAGGGCGAGTGGAAGCCCTTCAACCGCGGCCTGCTCGGGCCGCTGGTCTATCCCGATCCGAGCCGCAAGGCCTGAGCTGCGGCGGGGCTACGCTCCCGCCCAGACGTCCAGTACGTAGCGCTGGTCGGCAATCATCTGGTCCATCCATGCCGCGCCGTCGTGGCCGTGCCCCCGCGCCAGGTCGGCCAGCGTGCGCCGCACGTCGGGCTCCATGCGCGAACCGTCGCCGCACACGTAGATCACGCCGCCCGCTTCCAGCAGCTTCCACACGGCCGCGCCCTGCTCGCGGATCAGGTCCTGCACATAGACCTTGCGCTCGCCCGCGCGCGAGAACGCGGTGTGCAGCTTCATCAGGCCGCGGTGCGACCAGGCTTCGAGCTCCTCGGCGTAGATGAAATCCTGCTCGGGATGGCGGCAGCCGAAGAACAGCATCGCATCGCCCAGCGCCTGGCCGCGCTCGGCCTGTGCCGCGCGCTCCTGCAGGAAGCCGCGGAACGGCGCAAGGCCGGTGCCGGGGCCGATCATGACGAGTGGGCGCTGCGCATCCTCGGGCAGGCGGAAGCCTTCGGCCGTGGTTTCGCGGATCACGCCGTGCACCGTGTCGCCCGCTTCGGCGCGCGCCAGGTAGTTGGAGCACACGCCCTCGAAGCTGCCCTTGCCCGACAGCGCCGGCGCGCTCACCACGCCCACGGTGACGCTGCAGCGCCCCGGCGTCATCGTGGGCGAGGAAGAGATCGAGTAGTAGCGCGGCGAGAGCGGCGATAGCATTTCTAGGAACACCGCGAACGGCAGCTGGCAGGCGCGGTGCTCCTCGAGCAGGTCGAGCAGCGACCTGCGCCTGTGCAGCACCTGGGCCTTGTAGGCGGCCTGCGAGGCGTCGTCGCTGCCCGAGAGCGCGGCGAGCTTCGGCCGGGTGGCCGGGCACTCGGTGTATGCCGCGAGCGTGGCGATCTGCTTGCGCGTGGCCACGTCCTGCAGCTCGACATAGTCGCCGAGCAGGCGGTCGACCGCAATCACCTGGTCGACCGGCAGCGCGGTCTTGCGGCCTGAGTCGGCATGCAGCCGCACATGCGCGGCGCGGTCGAATCCGAAGCGCGCCATCGCGCGTTCCACCTGCGCCGGGCTGTTGCGCGGCACCACGCTCAGGTGGTCGCCGGCGCGGTAGTCCACGCCCTCGGGCAGCATCAGCTCGACGTGGCGCGTGGAGCGGCCCGCTTCGCCGGCGCTGCCGGGATCTTTCTGCAATTCGCGGTTCTCGATCACGCGCAGCGCCACCGCGCCCAGCGCGTCGACGAGCGCGTTCTTCTGCGGCGGCGGCAGTTCCTCGAGCGTGTAGAGCGGCTCGGCCTCGGCGGGCGTGTCGGCGCCGGACTGGATGCCGAAGGCCTTCACCAGTTCGGGCCAGAGCGCGTCGCTCCAGTCCTGGAAGGCGCCGTCCATGTCCTCGCGCGCATCGCCCTCGCCGCGCGGATGCACCCGCGTGGCGCCGAGCGCCGCCAGCCGCTCGTCGATGCGCCGCGGCACCGCCTGGTAGGTGGCGGCCCAGTCGGTGTTGCCGCAGCCGAAGACGCTGAAGCGCACGCCGTTGAGCGAATCGTCGGCCTTGTCGAGCCAGCGATGGAACTCGGCCGCGTTGTCGGGCGCCACGCCGTTGTACGAGGCGCAGACGATGGCGACGGCGCCATTGGCCGGCAGCCGCTCGGCGTAGTCGTCGAGCGAGGCCACCTGTGTCGAGAAGCCGCGCAGCTCGCCGGCCTCGGCCAGCTGGCGCGCCAGGTCTTCGGCCGTGCCGAGGTTGGAGCCCTGCAGCACCAGGAGCGAGGTGCCGTGCCGCGCGGCCTGCGGCTTGCGCGCGGCGGCCTGCCTGGGCTGCACCGGCGCGGCGGCCGCATCGGCGGTGTTGCCGCGCGGCCGCGTGGCCGGGTCGCGCAGCAGCGCCTTGATCTTCAGGCCTTCCGGCTTGATCGTGAGCGCCTCCTTGATGCGGAGCTTGTAGCCCGTGTGGTCGACGAGGTCGAAGCGCTGCAGGATCATGCCCAGCGTGAGCACCGCTTCCTGCAATGCGAACTGGCGCCCGATGCAGGCGCGCTGCCCGTTGCCGAAGGGCTTGAAGGCATTCACCGGCCGTTCGCGCTCGGCCTCGCGGCTGAAGTGGTCGGGGTTGAATTCGTCGGCGTCCTCGCCCCAGATGCCCTTGTCGCGATGCAGCGCCAGCGCGTGCATGATGACCATGTTCTTCTTCTTGATCGTGTACTGGCCGCCGATGGTCGTGTCTTCCTTCGCGCGCATCGCGATGGCGGGGGCGGTCGGGTACAGGCGCAGCGCCTCCTTCAGCACCTGCATCACGTACTGCAGGCGGTTGACCTGCGCATAGGTCGGCTTCTGCGAGGTGTCGGGGCCGAACACGTTGTCGACCTCGGCCTGCGCCTTGGCCAGCGCCTCGGGGTTCTTCAGCAGGAAGTAGATCGCGAACGAGAGCAGGCCGCTGGTGGTCTCGTGCCCCGCGATGAGAAATTCGATGCACTCGTCGCGGATCATCTTGTCGGTGAGCTTCTCGCCGCTCTTCTTGTCGACGCCCGCGATCATGTAGCTCAGCAGGTCGGGCTTGGTGGCAATGTCGGCCCCGCCCGCGCGGCGCTCCTCGATGATGTCTTCCACCATCTTGTGCATGAAGCGGATGTCCTTGCGCTGCTGCGCGAGCTCCTTCTTGAGCATGAACTCCTCGAGCGGCAGGCCGCGGCGGTTCTGCACCGTCTCCAGCGTGCGCACCATTGCATCGACAAAAGGATGGAAGCCCTCGCGGTAGAACGAATTGAAGCGGTAGCCGAAGCCGCACAGGCCGATGGTGTCGAGCGTGAGCGCGGTCATGTCGCGCACCACGTCCACCTCTTCGTCGAAGTTCAGGCGCTCCCACTTGGTGACCAGCTGGCCCGCGATGTCCAGCATCATCGGGTGGTAGGCCTGCATGGCACGCTGGCTGAAGTTGGCCAGCAGGATGTTGTGCGGCTTCGACCAGGTTTCCTCGTGCGTGTCGGAGGTGAAGAGGCCGTGCGACGCTGCGCGAAGCCGCCGCAGCGCGCCGCGCGTGCTCTTGTCGAAGCGCGCCTCTTCGCACAGCTCGTCGACCAGCGCGGGCGAGGACACCACGATCACCGGCATGCCCGGCATGTCGAGCCAGTAGATGCCGCCGAGCTCCTGCGCGATCTTCCACATGTCGAGCACGGGGGAGTCGGAGCCGATCGACAGCAGGTTGCCGACGAAGGGCTTCTTGGCGGGATGCGGGATCGGATGGAGCGAGTTTTTGCCTGCCATGGGTGTCGTGCCTTTGGAGTGGACCCGCTTCGGAGATTCCGGCGTGTGACTCCGGAGTATCCCGAGGGCACCGGTGGGGGGCAGGACGGGGTTTCCCTTAGGCTGGTTCGGTGCCTTTGCCTTTGTTCGGTGGCGCCGCTGATTCAGGGTGCGCTCCCGCCGACGGGGTGCCTTGCTCCGCGAATGTCCCCCGGCCTGCGGCCTCCTCCTTTATTTCGCTGCGCAAGGCACCCCATCGGCGGGAGCGTGATCAGAGCACTGGTTGATCAGCGGTGCACCCGGAGCGTGTCCTCGTGCACAGAGCATCGGGTGCTCCCCGCAGCGAAATCAAGGAGGAGGGGGCGTAGCCCCCGGGGGACATTCGCGGAGGGGAGTACCCGGTGATCTGTGCACGCGCCCTGAAGGACTTCAGCCGCAACAGCAAGCAGAAGCCCTCAAGGCCGAACCATCTTGCACTCAGACCCCTGCGCCAGCTCGTTGCCCGTATAGACAGCGTCCGTCCGGAAGCCGTAGTTCGTCCCTTCCCAACCCACCTTCACGGTCTTGCCGTCGACCGGCGCGATCGTGTTGACCACCTGCGGCAGCAGCAGCTGGTGGTCCTCGGCACGCATGCGGATCGGCCCCACCACCGAGTCGTAGCTCATGTCCTCGAGCGCACGCGCCACCTTCACCGTGTCGGTCGAGCCGGCCTTGTTGATCGCGGCGGCCAGAAGGCGCGGCGTGAAGTCGATGCGCGGCGCGAGGAAGTCCTTGCCCGTCTTCGCCTTGTAGGCCTTGGCCAGCGCATCGGCGCGCGGCGTGTCGGCCTGCCCCGGATGCCACTCGGCCACCCAGGTCAGCTGCCCGAGTTTGGCCTGCGACACCGCCAGCACCGTGCCCGGCACCGAGCCCGCGCTGTGGTTGAAATAGCGCAGGTTGTAGCCGGCATCGCCCGCGGCCTTGAGCAGCAGCGTCATGTCCTGGCCCCAGTTGCCGGTGATGACCGAGTCGGCGCCGCTCTGCTTGATGTTGGCGATGTAGGGCGAGAAGTCCTTCACGCGGCCGATCGGATGCAGCGTTTCGCCGACGAACTGCACGTCGGGCCGCGCCAGGCCCACCAGCTGGCGCCCGTAGCTCGCCCACTGCTTGCCGTGGGCGTAGTCCTGGTTCAGCAGGTAGACCTTCTTCACGTCCGGCGTCTTCTTGATGTAGTTGGCCAGCGCCTTCATCTTCATCGCCGTGTTGGCCTCGGTCTGGAAGTGCCAGAAGCTGCAGTTCTTGCCGGTCATCTCGGGGTCGATCGACGAATGGTTCAGCACGATCAGCTCCTTGCCCGGATTGCGCTGGTTCCAGCGCGCCACCGACTGCACCAGTGCCGACACCACCGAGGAGCCCGACCCACCCGTGACGATGGCCTGGGCGCCCTGGTCGATGGCCGCCTGCAGCGCGCTCTGGCTCTCCTGCGCCGAGAGCTTGCTGTCGAACTGCAGCAGCTGCAGCTTCGTGCCGCCGAGCACACCGCCCTTGGCGTTGATCTCCTCGATGGCGTACTGCGTGTGCGTGAGCATCAGCTCGCCCACGTTCGCGAACGGCCCTGAGAGCGGGTCGATGTAGGCGATCTTGTAGCTGGGCTGCTGTTGCTGCGCCTGGGCGCCGCCGGCAGCGGCCAGCAGGCAGGCAAGGGCGATCGGCGCCAGTGGCGCGTGCTTGGATTTCATGGTTTGTCTCTCTCGGTTTTTTGGGGGAAGTCAGTCCGGGCTGCGAAGGCCGATCACGCGGCTCGCGAGCTTCGTGAGCTCGGCCGCTACCTCGTCGGGCGAGAGGCGGCCGTTCGGCCGGTACCAGCTGTAGAGAAAGCCCGGCAGGCTGCAGGCCGCGAGGGCTGTGATCTTGGTTTCCTCGAAGTCCAGGTCGCCGTCGCGGCGCGCTTCTTCGAGCAGCGGACAGAGCAGGTCGTAGAAGTGATGTGCGAGCTTCTTCTGCGCCGCGATGTATTCGGGCCGGTACACCTGCGGCTCGCGGTACGGAAAGAAGGCGCAGGGATGGTGCGCAATGGTCGCGCGGATCAGCCGTTCGATGCCTTCGAGCACCTTCTCGCTCGCGCGGCGCGGATCGCCGGCTGCGAAATCGAGCGCGGTGAAGCAGTCGACCGCGGGGCGCCACGACAGCGTTTCGAAGATCTCCTGCTTGTCGCGGAAGTAGTAGTACACGAAGGGCTTGGTCACGCCCAGCGCGCGCACGATCTGCGCCATGGTGGTGTTGGCATAGCCCTGCGCCGCAAAGAGCTGCGCCGCGGCCTGCAGGATGCGCTCGCGCTGCAGGTCGGTGCCCTGCGTGGCCGCGCGCTGGCGCCCGGTGCCCTGGGGCAGGTGCGGCTGTGCCGTGGCGGCGGCCGAGGTTTCGGCCTTGCCAGAGGGTTTGTGCCGTGTCGCGGAAGTTATACCCATGGGTAGGATTGTTGGTGCACCATGCACCCATTGGCAAGCGCTTGGCTCCTGCAGCCGGCTATCGATAACCCTGAGAAAGTGACGCCATGGAGACATTGCCCGACCGTCCGCAACAGCCGCTGCACGAGTACCTGCGCGCCCATGCGCGCGAGCGCGGCGAACGCCCGGCCTGCCTCTGGTACGGCCACGCCATGAGCTGGGCCCAGCTCGACCGCGCGAGCGACGCCTTCGCGGCCCGGCTGCAGGCCATCGGCGTGAAGAAGGGCGAGCCGGTGGTGCTGTTCCTCAACAACTGCCCGCAGTACCTGGTCGCGCATTTCGGCATCCAGAAGATCGGCGCCATCGTCTGCCCGGGCAGCCCGCTCAACAAGGAGCACGAGCTCGCCTACCAGGTCAACGACCTGCAGGCGCGCGTGATCGTCGCCGCCGCGCCGCTGCTGCCGGTGGTGCGCAAGGTGCAGCCGCAGAGCGCGCTCGCGCATGTGTTCGTGGTGCACTACGCCGACCTGCTGCCCGAAGAGCCCGTGCCCGACCTTCCCGCCGAACTGCTCGCCGAGCGCAGCGCCCCGCGCAGCGTGCCCGAAGGATGCGAAGACTTCCTGGCCGTGATGCAGGGCGGCGCGGTGCCCCGGCCGGTGGCCATCGACCTCGACGACGTGGCGCTCATGACCTACACCTCCGGCACCACCGGGCTGCCCAAGGGCGCGATGCTGAGCTACGGCAATGCGCTCTTCAAGACCCGCGCGGCGGCCGACTGCAACGGCGTGGCCGGCGACGACGTGCTGCTTTCCATTGCGCCGCTCTATCACATCGCCGGCATGCTGATGGGCGTGAACGTGCCGGTGCTCAGCGGCGCGGCCTCGGTGCTGCTGCACCGCTTCGATCCGCGCGCGGTGCTGCAGGCCATTGCGCGCTACAAGGTGAGCTGGTGGTACAGCATCGCGCCGATGAACGTGGCCTGCATGCAGGTGCCCGACATCGCCAGCTTCGACCTCTCGAGCCTGCGGCGCAATCCGGTCACGAGCTTCGGCATCGCCTTCACCGAGCCGCTGGCCGCGCAGTGGCGCGCGCATGCGCCCAACTGCACGTCGTTCGAGGCCGCCTACGGTCTCAGCGAAACCCACACCTGCGACACCTATACGCCGCACCATGCGCCGCGCTGGGGCACGCAGGGCGTTGCGGTGCCGGGCGTGTGCATCCGCATCATTGACCCCGACACGCAAGCCGACCTGCCCGCGGGCGAGGTCGGCGAGATCGTGCTTGCGAGCCCCGGCTCCTTCAAGGGCTACTGGAACAAGCCCGAGGCCACGGCGGCCACGCTGCGCAATGGATGGGTGCACACCGGCGACATGGGCAAGCTCGATGCCGATGGCTACCTGACCTTCATCGGCCGCTTCAAGGAGATGATCAAGGTCTCGGGCTACAGCGTGTTCCCCGAGGAGGTCGAGACCATCCTCATCAAGCATCCCGCGGTGGCCCAGGCCGCGGTCATCGCGCAGCCCGATGCCGAGAAGGGCGAGGTGGTCAAGGCCTTCATCGTGCGCAAGCCCGGCGCGGCGCTCGAGGCCGATGCGCTCATCGCCTGGTCGCGCGACAACATGGCCAGCTACAAGGCGCCGCGCGCCGTGAGCTTCATCGATGCCTTGCCGACCACCGGTGCCGGCAAGGTGCTGCGGCGCCTGCTGAAAGACAAAGCCTGAAAGGTCCTCCCTTGTTCTCCAAAGTCCTGATTGCCAACCGCGGAGAGATCGCGGTGCGCCTGGTGCGTGCGCTGCGCGACCTCGGCATTGCGAGCGTGGCGGTGCATGCGCGCGACGATGCCTCGGCATTGCATGTGCAGCTGGCCGACGTGGCCGTCGCGCTTGATGCGGCCGGGCCCTCGGCCTACCTCGATGTTGCCGCGCTGATCGGCGTAGCAAAGGCGCAGGGCTGCGACGCGGTGCATCCCGGCTACGGCTTCCTGAGCGAACGCGCGGACTTTGCACAGGCCTGCGCGGAGGCGGGGCTGGTCTTCATCGGCCCCGCGCCCGAGCAGCTGGCGCTGTTCGGCGACAAGGCGCGCGCACGCGCGCTTGCCACGCAATGCGACGTTCCCGTGATGCCCGGCAGCGCCGGCGCCGTGACGCTCGCCCAGGCGCAGGCCTTCTTTGCCGAGCAGCAGGCGCAGGGCGCCGCGGGCGTGATGATCAAGGCCATCGGCGGCGGTGGCGGGCGCGGCATGCGCGCTGTCATGAATGCGGACGAACTCTCCGAAGCGCATGCGCGCTGCATGTCCGAGGCCAAGGCGGCCTTCGGCGTCGAAGGCGTGTACGTGGAGCGCCTGATGCGCAATGCGCGCCATATCGAAATTCAGGTGCTCGGCGACGGCCAGGCCGTGGCCAGCCTCGGCGAGCGCGAATGCACCCTGCAGCGGCGCTTCCAGAAGCTGGTGGAGATCGCGCCCAGCCCCTCGCTGCCCGATGCGCTGCGCACGTCCATCACGCAGGCCGCGCTGCGCATGGCCAGGGCCGCGGGCTACCGCAGCCTGGGCACCTTCGAATTCCTCGTCGATGCCGAATCGGCCACGCTCCCTTTCGTGTTCATCGAGGCGAACCCGCGGCTGCAGGTCGAGCACACGGTGACCGAGGCCGTGACGGGCCTGGATCTCGTGCAGCTGCAGATGGCTGTGGCAGCCGGCCAGTCCCTGGAGGCGCTCGGCGTGGAAGCCGGCCGCACGGCGGCACAGCGCGGGTTTGCGGTGCAATGGCGCATCAATGCCGAGACGCTCGATGCCCACGGCAGCGCGCGGCCCTCGGGCGGGACGCTCGCGCGCTTCGACCTGCCGAGCGGGCCCGGCGTGCGCGTCGATACGCACGGCTATGCAGGCCTTGCGCCATCGCCGCACTACGACACGCTGCTTGCCAAGCTGATCGTGCATTCGCCGTCGCCGCGTTTTGCCGACGCGCTGCGCCGCTCGCTGCGCGCGCTCGACGAATGCCACATCGACGGCATCGCGACCAATCTTGCATTGCTGCGCGCCGTTGCGGCGCGGCCCGAGTTCGCAAGCCAGGCGGTGCACACGCGCTTCGTCGAAGCGCATCTGGGCGACCTGCTGGCCGCCGCGGCATCGCTTGAGAAGCATGCGAAGAAGATCGCACCTGTCGATACGCAGGCGGCGGCAATCGAAGACGACGATGCGGACGGCCTGGCGATCAAGGCGCCGATGCCCGCAAAGCTGGTGCAGTTCGAAGTGGCGGTGGGCGATGTGCTGCCTGCCGGTGCGCAGCTCGGCGTGCTCGAGGCCATGAAGATGGAGCACTTGCTGCACGCGCCCGTCGCGGGCCGCGTGGTTGCGCTGCTCGCCGAAGCGGGCGACTACCTCGTCGAAGGCCAGTCGCTGGTGCGGCTGGAGCCGGTCGATGCCGAGGCGGCGGCAGCCGAGGCGCGCACCGAACAAGACCTCGACGCGATCCGCCCCGACCTGCAGAAGGTGATCGACCGCCATGCCTTCACGCTCGATGCCAACCGCGGCGCGGCCGTGGCCAAGCGGCATGCGCAGGGCGGGCGCACCGCGCGCGAGAACATCGCCGACCTGTGCGACACCGCCGCCGACGCCGGCAACTTCATCGAATACGGCGCTCTTGCCATCGCCGCGCAAACGCGCCGCCGCACGCTCGAAGACCTGGTCGCCAACACGCCGGCCGACGGCATGGTGACGGGCCTGGGCAGCATCAACGCGAAGCAGTTCGGCCCCGAGGCTTCGCGCTGCGCGGTACTGGCCTACGACTACACGGTGCTGGCCGGTACGCAGGGCATGCGCAACCACCACAAGACCGACCGCATGCTGTCGATCGCGCACCAGCTGAAGCTGCCGGTGGTGCTGTTCGCCGAAGGCGGCGGCGGACGGCCGGGCGACACCGACATGCCGATCGTCGCGGGCCTCAACAACCACACCTTCAGCCAGTTCGCGGCGCTCTCGGGCAAGGTGCCGGTGGTGGGCATCGTGCATGGCCGCTGCTTCGCGGGCAACGCGGCACTGCTGGGCTGCGCCGACGTGATCATTGCCACGCGCGGCAGCAACATCGGCATGAGCGGCCCCGCGATGATCGAGGGCGGCGGGCTCGGCAGCTTCGCGCCCGAGCAGATCGGGCCGAGCAGCGTGCAGTCGCGCAACGGCGTGATCGACATCCTGGTGGAAGACGAGGCCGCGGCGGTGGCTGCGGCAAAGCAATACCTTTCGTATTTCCAGGGGCCGGTGAGCGACTGGCAATGCGCCGACCCGCGCGCGCTGCGCCACGTGGTGCCCGAGAACCGGCTGCGCGTGTACGACGTGCGCGCCGCGATGCGCGGCGTGGCCGACACGGGCTCGCTGCTCGAGCTGCGCGCCGGCTTTGGCGCCGGCATCGTCACTGCGCTCGCGCGCATCGAGGGCAAGCCGGTGGGGCTGATGGCCAACAACCCGCACCACCTGGGCGGCGCGATCGACGTGGAGGCGGCCGACAAATCGGCGCGCTTCATGCAGCTGTGCAATGCGCACGGCTTGCCGATCGTCTCGCTGTGCGACACGCCCGGCTTCATGGTCGGCCCCGAGATCGAGGCGCAGGCGCAGGTGCGCCATGTCTGCCGCATGTTCATGGTGGCCTCGCACCTGCGCGTGCCCTTCTTTGCGGTGGTGCTGCGCAAGGGCTACGGCCTGGGCGCGCAGGCCATGACGGCCGGCGGCTTCGATGCGCCGGTGTTCACGGTGGCCTGGCCGACCGGCGAATTCGGCGCGATGGGGCTCGAGGGCGCGGTGCGCCTGGGCTATCGCAAGGAGCTGGCGGCGGCGGCCGAGGGCGCCGAGCGCGACGCGCTGTTCAAGACGCTGGTGGCGCAGCAATACGCCAATGGCGAGGCGATCCACATGGCGCAGACGCTCGAGATCGATGCGGTGATCGATCCCGCCGAAACCCGCACCTGGCTGGTGCGCGGACTCGCCTCCGCGGGGCGCTCTGCGCAAACCGCGTCGCCCTATGTAGACACTTGGTAACCATGCACTAGACCTCGTCACATGCAATGGCAAGGCGGCTTCGTAAACTGAAGCGCTTTGCGTGCATGAAACTGGGTTCGCATTGGTTCTTCGCTCTTCGCCAAGGTGCTCTGCGGCATTGGATGGCCGCAGTGGGTTGCCTGCTGTTCGTCGTTGCCGTGGCCGTGCAGGCCGTTCAGCCCGACGCGCGGCCGAAGCAGCCTGCCGAGGCGCACTGGGTGGCCGGATGGGCGGCCGCGCCAGTGGATTTCCGCGAACTCAGTGCGAATCCGCTCCTCACGGCTGCGGCGCCCCGGCCCGGCGGCGATGCGTTCCGTGGACAGACGCTGCGGCAGCAGGTCGAGTCTGCGCTGCGCGGCGAACGCGTTCGCATCCGCTTTTCCAACCGCTTCGGCAAGACGCCCCTGCGCATCGCCGAGGCCAGCGTGGGCCAGGGCACCGGTGGCGGCGCGGTCTCGCCGGCCACGCTGCGCAAGCTGCGCTTCGGTGGGCGCGCAAGCACGGTCATCGCGCCGGGCGCCGAAGCCTGGAGCGACGGCGCCGACCTGAAGGTCGACGCCGGGCAGGCGGTGGCGGTGAGTGCCTTCTTCGATCGCGCCGTGCCCTTTGCAACCGTGCACCTGCAATCCCCCGGCACCGTCTGGGTGGCGGGCGGCAACGCCGTTGCAGCGCCCAGGCTGCACGATGCCGCGCCCCTGCCGCTGAACCACATCGTGACCGGACTCGACGTGATGGCGACGCAGCCCGTGCGCACGGTGGTGGCCTTCGGCGACTCGATCACCGCGGGCGGCGGCGAGGCGGGCGACGGCTCGTACCCCGAACTGCTCGCCACGCGCCTGCGCAACAGTCCTGCGGCGGCGCAGGCGGTTTCGGTGCTGAACATGGGCATCGGCGGCAACCGGCTGCTGGTCGACGGCATCGGCCCCAACGGCCTGTCGCGCTTTGCGCGCGATGCGCTCGGGCAGAGCGGCGTGACGCACGTGATGATCCTGCTGGGCACCAACGACATCGGCCGCAGCGTGTTCGTGCTGCCGGGGCGGCCGACGCCGGACCATGAGGTGGCGACGGCCGAGCGCATCACCGACGGCCTGCAGCAACTGATCAAGCAGGCCCGCGCCAAGGGCGTGAAGGTGCTGATCGGCACCGTGCCGCCGTTCAGGAACACGCCCTACTGGACCGAGGCCACCGAGGCCATGCGCGGCGAGGTCAACCGCTGGATCCGCAGCCGCCAAGACGTGGACGGCATGATCGATTTCGACGCCGTGCTGCGCAACCCGGCCGATCCGACGACGTTGAACCCCGCCTACGACAACGGCGACCACCTGCACCCCAACAAGGCAGGCCATGCCGCCATGGCCGCGGCCGTCGATCTGCGCGAACTGCAGGAGTAGTGGGCGCAGTAAGTGCCTACAAAGGTACTACTTTCGAGGAAACACCTCTACACAAAGTCCCGCCGAGTGCTTACAGGCGCTTCACATGGGTTGGTCAGCATGAAGGCTCCAACCACTCATGAGGGGATCCCCATGAAAAAACTCGCAATGACCCTTTCCGTTGCCGCTGCTTCGCTGTTCTCGGTGGGTGGCGCGCTGATGGTGCCGACCGCCGCCCAGGCGCAGCCCGGGGTGTATGTCGAAGTGCCGCCGCCTCCGCCCCGCCACGAGCGCATTCCGCCGCCGCGCCGCGGCTACGTGTGGGCGCCGGGGCACTATGAATGGCGCGGTGGAAACCATGTGTGGGTCCGGGGCATGTGGGTGCGCGCCCGCCCGGGCTACGCCTACCGTCCGCCGGAATGGCGCGAGCGCGATGGCCGCTGGGAATACCGCCGCGGCTATTGGGACCGCGACCGCGACGGCGTGCCGAACCGCTACGACCGCCGCCCGGACAATCCGAACCGGTATTGACTAGCGGTATGCCTGGACGGGCGCCGCCTACCGGAACACGACCGTGCGGTGCCCGTTCAACAGCACGCGGTGCTCGCTGTGCCACTTCACCGCGCGGGCCAGCACCTGGCTCTCGGTGTCGCGGCCGCGGGCCGTGAGGTCCTCGACCGTGTCGGTGTGGTCGGCGCGCGCCACGTCCTGCTCGATGATCGGGCCTTCGTCGAGGTCGGCCGTCACGTAGTGCGCGGTGGCGCCGATGAGCTTCACGCCGCGGTCGTGCGCCTGGTAGTAGGGCTTGGCGCCCTTGAAGCTGGGCAGGAACGAGTGATGGATGTTGATGGCCCGGCCCGCCAGGCTCTTGCACAGGCCGTTGCTCAGGATCTGCATGTAGCGCGCGAGCACCACGAGCTCGGCGCCCTCGGACTCGATGATCTCCAGCTGTTTTGCTTCGCCCTGCGCCTTGGTGGCGGCCGTCACGGGAATGTGATGGAAGGGCACGTTGTAGCTGGCGGCCAGCTGGTAGAAGTCGCGGTGGTTCGAGATGATGGCGCGCACGTCGATGGCCAGCAGCCCGCTCTTCCAGCGGAACAGCAGGTCGTTCAGGCAGTGGCCTTCCTTGCTGACCAGGATCACGGTCTTCATGGGCTCGGCCGCGGCGTGCAGCTGCAGGCTCATGCCGAAGCCGGCGCCGAAGGTGGCGAGCTGTTCGCGCAGCGCCGCCTCGGTGTGGTCGCTGCAGGCGAAGCGCACGCGCATGAAGAACAGGCCCGTGTCGTGGTCGTTGTACTGGGCGGCTTCCTCGATGTTGCCGCCGCGTTCGAGCAGGAAGCCCGAAACGGCATGCACGATGCCCGTCCGGTCGGGGCAGGAGAGGGTCAGGATGTAAGCGGGCGTTGTGGTCGTCATGAGGGGCACGATTGTCGCAGGGGTGCCAGAATGCCGTTTTTTGGTGCGCGTTAAGCAGGAGCAATCGATGGCTTATCAGGACTTCAACATGGGCAACCAGTGGTTGCCCTTCACTCCCAACCGCCACTTCCAGAAAGACCCTCGCGTTTTCGTGGCCGCCGACGGCATGGAGTTCACCACGCACGACGGCAAGAAGGTGATCGACGGTATCTCGTCGCTCTGGTGCGTGGGCGCGGGCCACAACCGCAAGCCCATCAACGAGGCGATCAAGAAGCAGCTCGACACGCTGGACTACGCCACCGCCTTCCAGGTCAGCAACGACAAGGCCTTCAAGGCGGCCGAGATGATCGCCTCGCTGGCGCCCGGCGACCTCAACAAGGTGCTGTTCTGCAATTCGGGCTCCGAGGCGGCCGACACCTCGATGAAGGTGGCGCTGGCCTACCACCGCGCGCGCGGCGAAGGCCACCGCAACGTGTTCATCGGCCGCGAGAAGGGCTACCACGGCGTGGGCTTCGGCGGCATGTCGGTGGGGGGCATCCCGGGCAACCGCAAGGTGTTCGGCGCGGCCTTTTTGCCGCGCGTGGACCACATGCGCTTCATCCACGATCCGGTGAACCATGCCTACATCCACAACGAGGAGCCGGTGTGGGCCGAAGACCCGCTGGTCGAACTCGAAACGCGCATCCTGCCGCTGCACGATCCGAGCAACATCGCCGCGATCATCGTCGAGCCGGTGGCCGGTTCGGCCGGCTGGTACCTGCCGCCCAAGGGCTACCTGAAGCGCCTGCGCGAGATCTGCGACAAGCACGGCATCCTCTTGATCTTCGACGAGGTCATCACCGGCTTCGGCCGCATGGGCACCAACTTCGCGTCGGACTATTTCGGCGTGGTGCCCGACATGCTGAACTTTGCCAAGTGCGTGACCAACGGCGTGATTCCGCTGGGCGGCGTGATCTGCCGCGACAAGCTCTACGACGCGATGATGAAGACCGACGCGCCAGAGCACGTGGTCGAGTTCTTCCATGGCTACACCTACTCGGGCCATCCGGTGGCCTGCGCCGCCGCCATTGCCACGCTCGACCTGTTCAAGGAAGAAAACCTGTTCGCGCGCGCCGGCGAAATGGGCAAGGTGCTGGGCGATGCCTTCCACAGCGCCTTCAAGGGCCTGCCGAACGTGGTCAGCATCCGCAGCCTCGGCCTGGCCGCCGCGGTGGAGCTCGCGCCCATCGCGGGCGCGCCGGGCAAGCGCGCCTACGACATCTTCCTGGACTGCTTCCACAAGGGCGCGCTGGTGCGGCCCGCGGGCGACGTGCTGGTGATTGCGCCGCCCTACATCGTGGAGAAGCAGCACATCGACACGCTGGTCAACACGCTCGCGGATTCGATCAGGAAGTTCGCCTGAGCCGGCGCGGCCTTCAGGGCGAAGGCCGCGGTTATCGAGCGCGCATGTCCGCGCAATAGTCCTTCGGCGGCAGCGACGCCGTGCGCCAGACGGCGTCGTAGGCTTCCTTGTCCTGCTCCTCGTCCGGTGATTCGCCGGCCTGCAGCCGCACGGACTTGACCGACACGTCGGTCGGCAGGTGCTGCGGCACGCCCAGCACCTTGGTGGCATGGCCCGCGCCGCTGACCAGCAGCACCGTCTTGCCCGGCTGGCGGGCCTTGACGATGGCCTGCGCCATGGCGCGGTCGCGCCCGACCTGGATGCGCGTCATCGGCACGATCTGCGGCTCGGGCAGCAGCTTGCAGTGGCCTTCGCGCACGGCGTCCTGCTGCGCGGTGTAGGCCTCGCCGTTGAGCTGCACGTCGAGCGAGACGTCGGCCATGGCGTTCTTCATGCGCGAACGCGGCAGGTTGGCGCCGATGACGGGCACGCTGGCGCGCACCGCGGCCATCACCACGGGACCGTAGCTCTGCCAGGCCCAGGCTTTGTCGTTCCAGGCCAGCGCGTCGCGCACCTGCGCATCGGTGGCCGCGGCGTCGAGGCGAAGGGTGCTGTGGCCTTCCTCGGCCATTTCGAGCAGCAGTGCGGCCAGCTGGCCCCGGCTGGCCAGCGCCTGGACGGTTTCGCGCTCGATCGCATGGTGCTCGGGGGCGTCGTGCTGCTCGCCCAGGATCAGCGCGTCCACCGGCAGCAGCGCCGCCGCGCGCCGCGCCACCGGCGCATCGGGGCCGTCCTGAAATGCGGTGCAACCCGCAAGGGCCATGGCAGCGAACAGGGGCAGCAGCAATCGGGAAGCCCGTGCGGAAAAGGGTTGGCATCGCATCGCGCCATACTATGCGCTGGCGCTCGCACGCAGTGCCATCCAATTCCGCTTCTTCCCTTCCTGCCCGTGTCTCTCCGCTTTCTGGTTCGCGTGCTGGCCACGCTGTTGCTCGCGCTCGCCGCGGCCGAAATCTGCCTCGCCCTGCACACCCCACTGCCGTGGATGATCGGCCCGCTGCTGGCGGTGTCGCTGGCGTCGATTGCCGGTGCGCCCACGGCC
This sequence comes from Variovorax sp. V116, assembly GCF_041154435.1. Lineage (NCBI taxonomy): Bacteria > Pseudomonadati > Pseudomonadota > Betaproteobacteria > Burkholderiales > Comamonadaceae > Variovorax > Variovorax sp. V116. Next base: position 4,981,799 of record NZ_AP028661.1, on the reverse strand, counting down.
AGCTTCACGCCGCTGCGCAATGCCGGGCAATGGACCATCGGCACGGTGCTGGGCCTTTATTTCACGCCGCAGGTGGTGGCGCTGGTGGCCGGCGTTTGGTGGGCCATTGCGCTGGCCATCGCCTGGGCCCTGCTGCTCGGCTGGGGGTTCGGGCGCTGGCTGCATGGGCTGCACGCCCGGCGAATGCCGCATGTGCCGGCCAGTTCCATGAGAGCCACGACTTACTTCGCTGGCGCCATCGGCGGCGCCTCCGAGATGACGCTGCTGGCCGAATCGGCCGGTGCGCGCACCGACCTCGTGGCCGCGGCGCACAGCCTGCGGCTGGTGGTGGTGACCATCGCCATTCCGTTCGCAATGCAGTGGAGCGGCCTGCACGGGCTCGAAGTCAATCCGTCCACGGTGCGCGAAGTGAATGCGGGCGGGCTCCTGCTGCTCGCCCTGGCCACCGCCGCCGGCGGACTTGCGATGCGGGCGCTGGGCCGCACCAATCCCTGGTTCATGGGGCCGCTGCTGGTGGCGATGGGTTTCACCATCGCCGGCCAGCCGCTGTCGGCCGTGCCCGGCTGGATGTCGAACACCGCGCAGCTCGTGATTGCGGTCAGCCTGGGCGTGCGCTTCAGCCGCGAATTCCTGCACACGGCGCCGCGCTGGCTGGGATCGGTGGCGCTGGGCACCGTCGGCATGCTGGTGCTGTGCGCGGGGGCCGCCTGGCTGCTGGCCTGGGCGACGGGGCTGCACCCCGCCACCATGATCCTGGGCACTTCGCCGGGCGGCATTGCCGAGATGTCGATCACCGCCAAGGTGCTGCAGCTGGGCGTGCCGGTGGTGACGGCGTTCCAGGTCTGCCGGCTGGTGGCGGTGCTGCTGCTCGTGGGGCCGATGTACCGATGGATTTACCAACGGAAATGAGCGGCAGGCGCTGAAAAGACGCAAAAAAAGCGCCGCTCGGGCGCTTTCTTGTTCGGGCGGGCGGGGAACCCGGGTTTTCAGTGCACCAGCACCGGCGTGTGCGCCAGCTCGGCATAGCCCTCGAGCGTGTCTTCCACCTCTTCCTGCGTGGGCGTGTTGAGCTGCCAGGCGGCGATCTGCTGCTGGAACAGTTCGGCCCAGGAACCGTCGAGGTAGACCTCCTTGCCCGAGCGCTTGTCGACGATCTCGAAGCCGTGGCGTTCCAGCACCGGGACATTGGGCTGGTCCGGGGCGTCGCTTTCGTTCGGCTGCACGTGCACGACGACGAAGGACTCCGAGTCATAGAGCATGTTCATTGCGGGGCCTGTGAGGATGTCGATGGCGTTCATGGGGTTTAGATAGCAATCAACGCGCCAGTTTCAAGAAGGGTTGTCGCATTGCGGTCACAACGGTGTTTCTTTACCTCATTTGTACTATCAGCTGGACGGCCCCGCGGGAAGGGATTCACGCAACTGCATGTCGGCGAAGTCGCCGTTGGGCTGTGTCTGTTTCATCCGCACGGGTAGGTACCCCAGCGCCGGCGCGAGCCAGATTTCGATCTTGTCGTCGAACTCGCGCCGGGGGCTGCGCGTGAGCTTGCGCACGGCGTAGTCGCCCGCCGGCACGCTCATCTGCTCCTCGCCCTCGATGTTGAACACCCAGACGCCCGCGTCGCGCGGCCCGGCGGTCTGGATGGAAATGCGGCTGCCGGCCGGATACCGGCCCGGATCGCCCGCCAGCATGCCGCCCAACTGCATCACCACGCTGAGCCGGTCCTGCGCGCCGGGCAGCAGGGGCACGCTGGGCGCGTTGTTGCTGAACATGATCTGGCCCTGGTCGCGCAGGAAGTGCGAGGCGACCTCGCCCTTGCGGCTCTCCGAAAAGCGCGCCGGCTCGATGCCGGTGGGGCCGATCCGGCCGGTGCTGTGCTGGCTGCGGATGGTCCGGAACAGGAATTTGAGCGACAGCCGGGCGTCGTAGCTGCTGCCGTCCTGCAGCCAGACCAGGTCGCCGAAAACGCCCTGCATCGGCGAGGCGCCCTGCTGGCCCGTGACCGCGAAGGCGAGCTTCACCGAACCGGGGATGCGCAGCGCCTCGGGCCCGACGACATTGCCTGCCGCGGCGCTGGCGGCGCCCGCAGCCTCGCCGGGCGCGCCGTTTCCGACGCCGGCGTTGGCCGTGCTGCCCGCCCCGCCCAGCACGGCGCCTGCCGGGGCGCTGGCTGCCTGGTCGGGAGGTGTCGCTCCTGAATCAATAGCGTTCTGCGCCGTGAGGTCTGGCGTTTGCGGCGGGGGCTGTTCCGAAACCTGGGGTTCCGGCGCCGGCGCCGGCTGCGGCACTGGCTCGGATGGTGGCGCCACCGGCCGGGGCCTGGACGGCTCGCGCGGCCGGCGCGGCTTTGCGGGCGGCGGCGGCTTGGCCTCGGCCACTGGCGCTGCGGCGGCCGGCGCGGCCGGCTTTTCCGCGGCCGGCGGTGCAATCACGATGGTGCGGGTGATGAACTTGTTCGCGAGCGGCGAGGGGTCGGGCCCGATGGCCGTGGGAGCCAGGTCCAGCAACAGCACGTGGGCCAGCGCCACCGCCAGCGTCAGCCCGGCCAGCGCGCGCCATGACGGGCGTGCGGGCGGGGCGGCGGAGGACGGCAGCTGGGAGGCGACAAGCGTCGGCATGAGGTGGTGGAGTGGGCGCCGGCGCCGAGGTTCACCGGGAGCACCTCGGTACACTGCCGCCCGTTCAACCAGTTTAGTGGGCGCGGCGCCGGCTCTCGTGTTCGCGCCGTGTCCTTCATCACGCATTTGCCATCATGAAACTCGCCACCCTGAAGGACGGCTCGCGCGACGGCCAGCTCGTCGTCGTCTCGCGCGACCTCACGCTCGCCCACTACGCCACTGGCATCGCCAGCCGGCTGCAGCAGGTGCTGGACGACTGGGGCTTCATGAGCCCGCAGCTGCAGGACCTGTACGACGCGGTCAACACCGGCCGCGCACGCCATTCCTTCCCGTTCGACCCCGCCCAGTGCATGGCGCCGCTGCCGCGCGCCTACCAGTGGGCCGACGGTTCGGCCTACCTGAACCACGTCGAGCTGGTGCGCAAGGCGCGCAATGCCGAGGTGCCAGAGAGCTTCTACACCGACCCGCTGATGTACCAGGGCGGCAGCGACGACTTCCTCGGCCCGGTCGACGACGTGGTCGTGCCCAGCGAAGCCATGGGCATCGACTTCGAGGCCGAGATCGCGGTGATCACCGGCGACGTGAAGATGGGCGCCACGCCCGACCAGGCGCTCGACGGCATCCGCCTGGTGATGCTGGCCAACGACGTGAGCTTGCGCAACCTGATCCCTGCCGAGCTGGCCAAGGGCTTCGGCTTCTTCCAGAGCAAGCCGGCCACCGCCTTCAGCCCCGTGGCCGTGACGCTCGACGAGATCGGCGAAGCTTGGCAGCACGGCCGCGTGCACCTCACGCTGCAAAGCAGCTGGAACGGCCGCAAGGTCGGCATGTGCGACGCCGGGCCCGAGATGACCTTCCATTTCGGCCAGCTCATCGCCCACATCGCCAAGACGCGCAACGTGCGCGCCGGCAGCATCGTCGGCAGCGGCACCGTGAGCAACAAGGGCGTGGAAAAGAACGGCCAGATGGACTGGCCCAAGGGCTATTCGTGCATTGCCGAGAAGCGCTGCATCGAAACCATCCAGGGCGGCGAGCCCGTGACCGAATTCATGAAGTTCGGCGACACCATCCGCATCGAGATGAAGGGGCTCGATGGCCGCTCGCTGTTCGGCGCGATCGACCAGGAAATCGTGTCGGCGGCGGGGCGGGCGAAGGTGGCGCCGGTGTCGCTGGCGAACCCGCAGGACGACGACGGCGCCGAAGGCTGACTAGCGCGGCGCGGCGCGCAGCAGCTCCTTCTGGCTGCGTATCCCCAGCCGCCGGAACGCCCGGTACTGGTGGGTGCGCACCGTCGTCAGTTCGATGCCGATTTCGCGCGCCGCTTCCTTGGCTGTGCGGCCGGCCATCAGGTGGCCGATGACTTCGCGCTCGCGCAGGCTCAGGGTGAGAAGGCGCGAGGCGAGCGTGGGCGCCACCGCTTCGCGGGCGGCCATGGCGCTGCGGCCATGGGCCAGCGTGGCGTCGGCCAGGAGCGTGGCGTGGCGCTCGATGGCCGCGAAGTCGGCGGCGCCGAATTCGGGCTGCGCGAGGCTCCGGTAGAAGCTCACGGCCACGCGCTGGCCGGTGGGCGTCAGGCGCAGCACCGACGCGCGCTCGCGGATGCCCACGTCGCCGTAGCAGGCCGCGCGGTAGGCCGGGTCGGCCACCTCGTCGGCGCGCTGGTGGCCCAGCCAGAGCTGCGCGCGCCGGGGCAGCTTGCGCGCCGCCAGCCAGGTCATGTTGGGATCGAGCAGGTCGAAGCGCTGCGCCACGTAGCGCTCGGCCGTGCGTTCGGCCGTGGTGCCGTAGCTGCTGGCGGCCGACACCGCCTCGATGCGGCCGGTGGCGTCGACCGCGAACACGGTGCAGAAGGTGACGGGCATCACGCGGTGCATGGCCGCAAGGCAGCTGGCCGCCAGGTGCGGCGTGCCGATGCCCGCGAGCACGTCGCCGGCGAGGGCGGCGGACAGCATGGTGTCCGCCGCGGGCTGGATGCGCCAGCGTCTCATGGGGGGAGCAGGTAGGGCAGGGTAATTACTTCGTACGAAGTTATGACAATGGCCAGCGCCGCGCATCGGGACAATCCCGCTGCATGATGACGAACCCCACCGCTCCGGCCACCGCGCCGCCGCCCGGCGCACGGGCCGCCGATGCCGCCAGCGGCCCGGTGCCGCCGCCGGCCAGCGCCACCGAACTGCCGCCTTCCGTCGGCGCCTTTCACTACACGCGCTACCCGGCGCGCACGCCGGCGCTCGGGCACGACGGCATGGAGCCCGGCCGCCATCCGGTGGTGATCGCGGGCGGCGGGCCGGTCGGCATGGCGCTGGCGCTGGGGCTCGCGAACCACGGCGTGCGCAGCGTGGTGCTCGAGGCCGACGACACGGTGTGCGTGGGCAGCCGCGCGGCCTGCATCTCGCGCCGCAGCCTGGAGATCATGGAGCGGCTCCATGTGCTGCCGGCCTTCATGGCCAAGGGCCTGCCGTGGACCGGCGGGCGCAGCTTCTACAAGACGGCCGAGGTGTTCCGCTTCGAGATGCCGCATGACGAGCGCCAGAAGCTGCCGCCGATGATCAACCTGGAGCAGTACTACATCGAGCAGTACCTGCTGGACGAGATCCTCCGCCGCAACGAGGCGTCGCCGGGGCTCGTCGACATCCGATGGGGCACCGAGCTCACCGGCCTCGCGCAGGACGACGAGGGCGTGACGCTGGACGTGCGCAACCCCGAGGGCGCCTACCGGCTGCGCGGCCAGTGGCTTGCCGCCTGCGATGGCGGCCAGAGCTTCGTGCGCAAGGCGCTCGGGCTCGCGCTCGAGGGCACGGGCTACGAGGGCCGCTACGTGATCATCGACATCGAGCTGCACAGCACGCACCCCACCGAGCGCCGCGCCTGGTTCGACCCGCCGTGGAACCCGGGCTCGACCGTGCTGATGCACCGCCAGCCTGACGACATCTGGCGCATCGACTACCAGCTGCGCGCGGGCCAGGGCACCGAGGACGCGTTGAAGCCGGCGGCCGTGGCCGAATTCGTGCAGCGCCACCTCAACGCCATCGGCGAAGGCCACCTGCCATGGAAGACGGTCTGGACCTCGGTCTACCGCGCGGGTGCGATGACGCTCGACAGCTACCGCCACGGCCGCGTGCTGTTCGCGGGCAATGCCGCGCATGCGATGCCGATCTTCGGCGTGCGCGGCCTCAACTCGGGCTTCGACGATGCGGACAACCTGGCCTGGAAGCTGGCCTTCGTGGCGCGCGGCCTGTCGGACGCGTCGCTGCTCGATTCGTACTCGCAGGAGCGCATCGCGGCCTTTCACGTCAATGCCGAGAACGCGATGCGCAGCACCGAGTTCATGTCGCCGCCGTCGCGCGGCTTCGACCTGCTGCGCGAGGCCGCGCTTTCGCTGTCGCAGGTGCACCGCGGCATTGCGCAGCTGATCAACCCGCGCCAGACCCAGGCCGTGCGCTACGCGGATTCGGCGCTGTCGAGCGAAGGCGATGCGCTGCCTGCGGGGCCATTGCCTGGAGAGGTCATGGCCGAGCAGCAGCTCGAGCAAGGCCACCTGACCGACTGGATCGGGCCGGTCTTCACGCTGCTGGTGCTCCGGCCGGGCGCCGATGCCGTGCCGCTGCCGGACGATGAACTGGCACAGGCGCTTGGCGGCGCGCTGCCGTTCGCGGTGCGCACCATTGCAGGCCCGGGCATCGCAGGCGCCGACGCGCACGTCGGCCCTGACGTGTTCGAGGCGCTGGGCGCGCGCGATGGTGCCGTCTACCTGCTGCGCCCCGACGGCCATGTGGCCGCGCGCTGGCGGCGCTTGCCCCGCGGCGCATTGCAGGCCGCATTGGCCCGCGCTGCAGCCGCCGCTTCCACGGAGATTGCCAGATGACCACACCGCTTCCATCCGACGCGCGCGACCGGCTCTATGCAGAGTGCGCGCGCGCCATCACCGAGGCCGGCGCCGAACGCGAATCGCTGTTCCTGGCCCGCCTCGCGCTGCTGCTGTTCGAGCAGGTCGGCGACGAGGCGCGCTGCCGCGCCGCGCTGGCCGACGCACTGCACGCGCTGCCCGTACCATCGCTGTCCGCAACCGAACCAATACAAAAAGGAGACTGATCCATGGATCGCCGCACCCTTCTCGCCACGCTCGCCTCCGGCGCCGCCGTAACCGCCGCGCCCTTTGCCCGCGCCCAGGACTACCCGGCGCAACTCATCAAGTGGGTGGTGCCCTATCCGGCTGGCGGCGGCACCGACGTGATCGCACGCGTGCTGGCCGAGGCCATGCGCCAGACGCTGGGCCAGCAGATCGTGGTCGACAACCGCCCCGGCGCCTCGACCAACATCGGCGCCGACCTCGTCGCCAAGAGCAAGCCCGACGGCTACACCATCCTCTCGGCGGACAACGCCGTGCTGGCCTTCAACGAGCACCTGTTCAGCAAGCTGCCGTTCAATCCGGAGAAGGACTTCACCTACATCGGCGCGATCGGCAAGTTCCCGCTCGCGCTGGTGGTGCATCCCGACTTTCCGGCCAAGAACTTCAAGGAGTTCCTGGCCTACGCGAAGGCCAATCCGGGCAAGGTCAACTACGCCTCGCCGGGCAATGGCTCGCCGCACCACCTGGCCATGGAAATGTTCAAGGCCCGCACCGGCACCTTCATCACCCACATTCCCTACCGCGGCGCGGCGCCCGCCATGGCCGACGTGATGGGCGGCCAGGTGCCGTGCATGTTCCTCGACCTGGCCTCGGGCCTGCCGATCATGCAGGGCAACAAGGTGCGCGTGCTGGCCATCGGCTCGGGCGCGCGCAGCAAGACGCTGCCCAGCGTGCCGACGCTGGCCGAAGTGGGCGTGCCCAACACCGAGGTGTTCGCGTTCCAGGGCATCCTCGGCCCGGCGGGGCTGCCGCCCGCGGTGGTCGCCAGGCTCAACAGCGAGCTGAACCGCGCGTTCGGCACGCCGGCCGTGCAGAAGCGCTTCGACGATTTCGGCATGGAAGCCATGCCGGGCACACCGGCGCAGTTCGCGGCGCTGTCGCGCGCCGAGTCGAAACGCTGGGGCCCGATCATCAAGCAGGCCGGCATCAAGCTGGATTGATGAAGCCCGCGCGGCCCCGGGGTGGGCCGTGCTACTGCGTGTAGGCCTTGCGCGAGCCGTCCTCGAGCACGTGCTCGTCGTGCTGCAGTTCGCCGTTCTCGTCCCAGCTGCGCTCGCGCGTCACGCGGCCCTTGGCATCGAAGCTCGATTCCGCCAGCAGGTTGCCCTTTTCGCTGAAGCGCCGGTGCGTGCCCACCGGCACCTGGCGCCCGCGGCCCGCCACCAGGTAGCGGCCGTGGGCGGCGCGCTGGCCGCTCTCGTAGAACTCGGTAATCTCGACCGTGCGCGCATTGCCGCTTCCGCGGTAGACCGACTTGCTGCGCGGCCGGCCATTGAGGTGGTAGCTGTCGTCGCCGATCGGTTCGCCCGCCGGGTTCCATCGCTGGTCACGGATCAGCGTTCCCTTTTCGGAGAACTCCTGCTCGCGTTGCCGCACCGCGCTGCGCTCGACCAGCAGCCACACCGTTTCGCGGCGCTTCACGCCTTCGGATGAAAACTGGCGCTCGGTGCGCTGGCTGCCGACGATCTCGTCCTGCACGGAAGGCTTGCCGTTGTCGTAGAAGCTCTGCGAACGTACCCGCTTGCCCGACAGGTACGACAGCCGCGAGCGCAGGATGCCGCCCGCATCGAACAGCTCGACCTGCGACGGCCCGCTGATGAACCCGCACAGCCGGGCGTCGTCGACGGCCGGCGCCAGCATGGGCGTTTCGCCGCAGCGCAGCGCCGACATCTGGCCGCGTTCGGTGAACTCGACGAAGGCGCGGTCGGTGCCGACGGCTGGATAGAAGGTGACGCGGCGCAGCTGCCCGCCCGGGTAGAAGCTGCGCACCAGGCCCTGCTCCTGTCCGTCGTCGTAGACCGCCTCGCGCACGACCTGCCCGTTGGGCGCGAACTCGCGGGCGAGGCCGTGGATGTGGCCCTTGGCGTTGAGCGTGTGCTCCCTGGCCAGCTTGCCTTTTTCATAGAAGCGCGCCAGGCCCATGAAGACGCCGTTCTGGATCTGCTGCTCGCGCTGGAGTTCGCCGGTTTCGCGCTCCTTGCAGCGCATCAGCCCCGTCTTGCCCGCGGTGCTGCTGCCGTCGGACGGATCGGCCTTGCGGTCGTTGAGCTCGCAATCGATGGCCGCGTGGGCGGTGCCCGCCGCAAAAAGAAGCCACAGTACCGCCGCCGCGGCGCGCAATGCGGCTGCGCCGGCGCCCGCAGAGGCTGCGAGCCAGCCCGGGGCGGCTCGGGGCGGAGGGTTCATTTGTCGTAGAGCGCTGCCAGGGAACGAAAGCCCTTGACCTCGATCGGATTGCCGAACGGGTCGCAGAAGAACATGGTCCACTGCTCGCCCGGCTGGCCCTCGAAGCGCACCTGGGGCTCGAGCACGAACTCGATCTCGGCGGCCTTCAGCCGCTTCGCGAGCGCCTGCCAGTCGGGCAGCGCGAGCACGATGCCGAAGTGCGGCATCGGCACCATCGCGTCGCCGACACGGCCGGTGCGCGTGGTGGCGAAGGGTTCGCCCAGGTGCAGCGAGATCTGGTGGCCGAAGAAGTCGAAATCGACCCACGTGCCGGTGCTGCGGCCCTCGGCGCAGCCCAGAACCTGGCCATAGAAGCGGCGGGCCGCGTCGAGATCGCGGACGTGGAAGGCAAGATGGAAGATGCTCTGCATGTTCCGGATTATGGGCAGCGGTGCTGTGAGAATGCCGGACTTTCTTTCATCGTGGAGCAAGCCTTGCGGATACTCCGGATCCTGGTTGCGCCGAGGCGCGACACCCTTTTGAAGACGAAGACGCCCGCGCGTGCGTCCCTGCTTTCGCGCCTGCCGCGCCTTGCGCTGGCCGGCGCCTGCTGCGTCTTCGCGCTGGCGGCGCAGGCCGCCTGCCCGCCGTCTGCCATTGCCAGCCTCGGAAAGCCCGGCGCGGCCGTCGGCCAGTGGAACGCGGCCGACCGCGGCCTGCTGTGGCGCGCCGAGCGAGACGGGCGCACTTCCTGGCTCTACGGGACCATTCATCTCGGGCGCGCCGAGTGGGTGCGGCCCGGGCCCACCGTGCAGAAGGCGCTGGAGCAAAGCGACGCGCTGGCACTGGAACTCGACGTGCGCGACCCGGTCGCGATGCAGCCCCTGACGCAGCAGGCCGATCCGGCCGTGGTCGCGCGGCTGCTCAGTGGCGAGCGCGCACAGCGGCTGGCGCGCCAGAACGAGGCCGCCTGCGTGCCGCCCGGCCAGGCCACGGGGCTGCAGCCCATCCTGCAGGTCATGGCGCTGACCGGCCTGGTGGCGCGCGCCGACGGCCTGTACCCCGAGTTCGGCGCCGACGAGGCGCTGGCCGTCTCCGCACGCAACAACAACAAGCCGGTGTTCGCGCTCGAAAGCGCGGCCGCGCAATTGAAGATGCTGACCGGCGACTCCGAGGCCGAGGAGGCCGAGCAGATCGACGCGGCCCTGAGCGAACTGGAATCGGGCCAGTTGCGCGCGCAGATGAAGGAGCTGGCCGACATCTGGGCACGCGGCGACGCGGACAAGCTCGGCCGCTACCCCGAGTGGTGCAACTGCCTCAACACGCCCGCCGAGCAGCGGCTCATGAAGCGCCTGCTGGACGACCGCAACCCGGGCCTGGCCGACGGCATCGAGCGCATGCACGCGGGCGGCAAGCGCGTGTTCGCTGCCGTGGGCGCGCTGCACATGGTCGGTCCGCAGGGGCTGCCGGCGCTGCTGGCGGCGCGCGGCTTCAAGGTGGAGGCGGTCCCGCTGGTGGCGCAGCCGCCCGCCGCGGTGCCGACCGCACCCGCGCCCAAGGCGAGCGCCCGCGGCGCGCAAGGGGCCAGGAGCAATCGCGGCGCCAAGGCTTCCGGCGCCAAGGCCTCGGGCACCCGGAGTTCGGGCAATGCCAAGTCCGCTCAGCGCGCACCGGCACCAAAGAACAAACAGCGCCGATAATCGCCAACGCCATGCACCTGCTGCGAAACCACCCCCGCTTCCTCGGCCTCGTCGGCCGCTGGGTGCTGCTGTGGTTCGCGCTCTCGATCGGCGCGGCGGTGGCCTCGCCGATCGTGCATCCGCAGGCCGTCGAACTGGTGTGCTCGAGCGCCGGTTCGATCAAGGCGGTGGTCCACACCGAAGACGGCGTGCAGGAGATGGGCGCCTCGCACATGGACTGCCCGCTGTGCGTGCTGACCGGCGCGCCGCCGCCGTCGCCGTCCGCTGCCGCTTTCGACCTTCCGCTGCCGCTCGGCCGCGTGGTCCAGTCCATTCCCGCCGCGCGCTTGGCCGCGGCCACCGCCGCGCCGCTGCCGGCGCGCGGGCCTCCCGCCTTCTCCTGAAGCTGTCAAAACCGTAGCTGCGTGCGCCCGATCGACGGGTGCATGCGGCCTGTCCGGCTTGAAGTTCGTGGAGCAGGTTCCCAGTGAAAAAGCATTCCCGCGCCATGGCGATCGCCATGGCATTTCCCCTTGGCGCGCCCGCGTGGGCGCAGGACGCGCCTGATCCATCCGGCGGCAGCGGTGCGCGCACCCTGAGCACCGTCACGGTCAGCGGCGGCCGCCCGACCTCGCTGCCGACCCAGATTCCGACCACCATCGAGGGCGTGACGCACGAGCAGATCGCCGAAACCGTCAACGCCACCGACGGCGAAGACGCGCTCAAGTACCTGCCCAGCCTCGTGGTGCGCAAGCGCTACATCGGCGATTTCAACCATGCGGTGCTTGCCACGCGCGCCTCCGGCACGGGCAACAGCGCGCGCTCGATGGTGTATGCCGACGGCGTCATGCTGTCGAACCCGCTGGGCAACGGCGCTACCTACGCGCCGCGCTGGGGCATGGTCTCGCCCGAGGAGATCGAGCGGGTCGACGTGCTGTACGGGCCGTTCTCGGCGGCCTATCCGGGCAACTCGGTCGGCGCCGTGGTCGACTACGTGACGCGCATGCCCACCCGGCTCGAAGCGCACGCCAAGCTCAGCGGCTTCGCCTCCAACTTCGACCTGTACAACAGCCACTCCTCGCCCGCCGGCCAGCAGCTCGAGCTCTCGCTGGGCAGCCGCAGCGGCGACTGGTCATGGTGGCTCAGCGCCTCGCGCACCCACAGCAAGGGGCAGGCGCTGGTGTTCGGCAACCGGCTCGCGAGTGCCGGCACCCTGGGCAATGCCGGCACGCCGGTCACCGGGGCGGTTCTGGGGCTGGACCCGTCGAACCAGCCCTGGTGGCTGGTAGGCGGCTCGACGATCTACGACACCACGCAGGAGCAGGCCAAGCTCAAGCTGGCCTACGATTTCTCGCCCACGGTGCGCGCCACCTACACGCTGGGCGCCTGGAACAACACCACGCACGGCAGCGTCGACACCTACCTGCGCGATGCCTTCGGTGGGCCGGTGTATTCGGGGCGCGTGAACATCGCCGGGCGGAGCTACAACCTCGATGCGCCGAGCGCCGCGCTGGCGCCGACCGAAACCGCGCTCACCCACTACATGCATGGCCTCTCGGTGAAGAGCCACACCGGCGGGGTGTTCGACTGGGAGCTGTCCGCAAGCCTGTTCGACTATGCGCGCGACACCTCGCGCACGCCGACCACGCCGCTGCCCGGCGCCTTCAGCGGCGGACCGGGCCGCACCACCGACATGGGGGGCTCCGGCTGGCACACCTTCAAGGCCGCCGGCACATGGCGGCCCATCGGCTCGGCCGAGGGCGTGGGCGCGCACGTGGTCGACTTCGGCTTCCAGCAGGACACCGCCCGCCTGCGCACCAGCGTCGGCAACACGCTCGACTGGATCGCCGGGCCGGCCGTGTCGCCGTTCTCCGGCTTCAACGGCAAAACCCGGCTGCAGTCGCTCTACGTGCAGGACACCTGGCGCTTCGCCAAGGACTGGAAGACCACGCTCGGCCTGCGCCACGAACGCTGGGAGGCCTACGGCGGCCAGCTCGGCAGCGCGACGAAGCTGCTCGACTTCGCGCCGCGCAGGAACAGCTACGACTCGCCCAAGGCGGCCCTTGCCTGGCAGGCCACGCCGGACTGGCTGCTCAAGGCATCGACCGGCCGGGCAGTGCGCATGCCGACGGTGAGCGAGCTCTACCAGGGCTCGATCGACGGCAACCGCATCGTCAACACCGATCCGAACCTGCGGCCGGAGCGCTCCTGGACGACGGAGCTCAGCGCCGAGCGCGACCTGAAGGGCTGGGGGCTCGACGGCGTGCTGCGCACCACGCTGTTCTTCGAGAACACCAAGGACGCGCTCTACAGCCAGGCCCTCACCAATCTGGTCAGCACGGTGCAGAACGTCGATGCCATCCGCACCCGCGGCCTGGAGGTGGCGCTGAACGCGGTCGACGTGGGCGTGAAGGGGCTGGACCTGAGCGGCAGCCTCACGCTGACGCGCTCGAAGATCGCGGCCAACAGCGGTTTTCCGGCCAGCGTCGGCCGCGAGCAGCCGCGCGTGCCGAAGCTGCGGGCCACGCTGCTCGCCACCTACCGGCCCGATGCGAGGTGGAGCTACACCGTCGGCGCCCGCTACAGCGGCAAGCAGTACGGCACGCTCGACAACAGCGACGGCAACGGCGCGGCCTACATGGGCTTCTCGAAGTTCTTCGTGGTCGACGCGCGCATCCGCTACCGGATCGACCGGCAATGGAGCGCCGCCTTAGGCATCGACAACCTGAACAACAACAAGTACTGGGCCTTCCACCCCTATCCGCAACGCACCTACGTGGCCGAACTCAAGTTCGACCTCTGATTCCTTTCAACCGCCTTTTTCAAGGAGTTCCCGCAATGAACCATCCGCGCACCATCCTCAAGACCGCCGCCGCCTGCGCCCTGCTGGCAGGCACGGCCGCCGCCTGCGCCCACGTCACGCTGCCGCGCGGCGGCGCCACCGTCGGCAGCGACTACAACGCGGCCTTCCGCGTCGGCCATGCCTGCGAAGGCGCCAAGGCCACTACCGGCCTGGCCGTGCGCCTGCCCAAGGGTTTCCTGCTGAGCGACGCCCAGGCGCGCAAGGGCTGGAAGCTCGACGTGCAGAAGAACGCCGGCGACGGCGAAGTGCGCTGGACCGCCGAAAACCCGCAAGCGGCGCTGCCCGCCGGCGAGCGCGCCGAGTTCGTGCTGCGCGGCAAGGTGCCGGGCACGCCCGGCCCGCTGTGGTTCAAGGTGCTGCAGACCTGCGACGTGGGCAGCATCGATTGGGCGGAAGTGCCGGCCTCGGGCACTTCGACCACCGGGCTCAAGAGCCCTGCCGCCAGGCTCGACGTGGTGGCGCAGGGCGTGGCCACGGTCGACGTGCGCGACGGCTGGGTGCGCCAGTCGGTGCCGGGCCAGAGCGGCACCGGGGCCTTCATGAAACTCACCGCGCCCACGGGCGCCAGGCTGGTCGGCATCACGACGCCGGCCGCCGGCGTGGCCGAGGTGCACGAGATGAAGATGGAAGGCGACACCATGAAGATGCGCGAACTGCCGGGCGGCCTCGACCTGCCTGCCGGCCAGACCGTCGAGCTCAAGCCGGGCGGCTACCACGTGATGATGATGGACCTGAAGCAGGCGCTGGCCAAGGGTTCGACCGTGCCGATGACGCTGCGTTTCGAGGATGCCAAGGGCCAGAAGAGCTCGCTCGAGCTGAACCTGCCGGTGGGCGCGCCCGAAGGAGCCGACACCGCCGCGCCGGCCCATCAGCACAAGCACTGACGCCGGCGCCCTACAGCAGCTGGTCCGGCGCCAGCGGACCGAACAGCCGCAGCAGCAGGCGCAGGGTCAGGCTGGCGTCGGGCTCGGTGGAGGTGTCCTTCAGCCCGCTGCCTTCGGGCGCCCGCCAGACCAGCGAGCCGCCGTCCAGCTCGACCCGCCATGAGCCCTCGCGCATGCCGCGCTCGATCTGGGCGGAGGCCGCGCGCGAGAGCTCGGCGCTTCGCACGAGCAGCGCGATCTCGGTGTTCTGCAGCTGCGAGCGCAGGTCCAGGTTCATCGAGCCGACCACCAGCAGCCGGCCGTCCATCACCAGCACCTTCGAATGCAGCATCGAGCGCGATTCGCCGAGGCTGCCGCCGCTGCCCGACGAGCCGAAGGCATTGCCGACGCTGGCCTGCTCGCTGCGCAGCTCGTAGAGCTCCACGCCCACTTTGAGCAGATCCTCGCGATGGCGGGAGTAACCGACATGCGCCACCGGCGCGTCGTTCGACGACAGCGAGTTGGTCAGCACGCGGATGCGCACGCCCCGCCCCCGCGCCGCTGCAAAGGCCTGCATCATGTCCGGGCCGGGCACGAAATAGGGCGAGATGATGAGCAGGTCGCTGCGGGCCTGGCCGATCAGCTGCAGCAGGCCTTCGACCACCGTGTCGCTGCCCGCGGCCAGGTCGGAGCTGGCTTCGAGCGCCGCCGCGCGCCGCGACGAGCTGGCGGCGTCCCCGGGCTGGCTCACGACCAGGCCCGGCGCCCTCGTCTTCTCGGCGCCCTTGTCGGCCGGGATCTTTCCGGGCTGGTCGGCGAGCATCACCGCGGGCGCCCAGACGAAACGGGCGGTTCGCAGGTCCATCGGCTTTTCGTCCCAGGCGCGGGCGAGCTGTGCCGGCGTCGGGGCGGCGCCGTCCTTCGGTTCTGTTCCGGGCGCGGGCGGCGGGGGGGCCGGCGGCGGCGAGTTCTGCGCCCGAGCCGACTCGTCGGCCAGTTCCCGGTCGGCCTGCTGCGCGCGCTCGCGGATGGCCTCCAGCTCGCTGCGCTTGACCAGCGACTGGACCGGGTAGGCGCGTTCGTTGTTCCAGTAGCTGTCGAAGCTGCGCGACAGGTCCCGCACGATCGGCCCGGCCGCCAGGATGTCGACGTCGATGTAGTTGCCCTTCAGCGCATTGCCGAAATAGGCGTCGCCCAGGTTGCGCCCGCCGGTGACGCCGAGCACGTTGTCGGCGAGGAAGAGCTTGTTGTGCATCCGCTGCTGGATCCGCGAGGCATCGCCGATCGAGTTGAAGACGCGCGCCAGCGAAGTCCCGCGCGCGCCGGCCAGCGGGTTGAACAGGCGCATCTCGATGTTCGGCACGAACGCCAGGCCCAGCACCAGCGCATCGCGCCCGGTGCTGTGCAGGTCGTCGAGCAGGATTCGCACGCGCACGCCGCGCTCGGCCGCCGCTCGAAGTCCCCGCACCAGCCGGCCGGTGCTGGCGTCGGCATGGATGGCGTAGTACTGCAGGTCGAGCGTTTTCTGCGCGCCTTCGATCAGCGCGAGCCGACTGCCGTAGGCGGCGGGCGGCCCCGCGAGCAGCAGGAAGCCGGATTCGAAGCGCGCCCCGTCGGCCTTGCGCCGCTGCTGCACCAGGGCCTCCAGCGCGGTGCCGTTGGGCGAGGCGAGCGCGGTCGAGACCGGCCGGTCGACGTGCTCGGGCAGTTGTGCGCAGGCGCCCTGCAGGACAAGGACAAGAAGCGCAATGCTTCGGCCAAAGAGCGCGTAGAAGGAAGACATGCGGCGTTCCCGGAGCTTGGAAGCCGCATATATAGCCCAGTCGGCGCCGCCGCGGCGTGGGACGGCGGGACGGCCCGTCGTAGAACCAATGAACTAGCGCCCGGCGGACAGCTCTTCCTGGCGTTCCAGCGCCGCCAGCAGTTCGTCGTCGATCTGGGCGTGGCGCTGGCTCAACTCGGCCGCGCGCGAAGCGTCGCTGGCGTAGATCGCGCCGCCGTCGAGCTCGAGCATTTCGCCGATGCGCTTCTGCTCGGCCTCGAGCGCCTCGATCAGCGCCGGGAGCGCCTCGAGTTCGCGCTGTTCCTTGTAGCTGAGCTTCTTGCGGGCGGCGCCGGCCGGACGCGCGGGCGCCGGTTCGGCGGCGGCGGGAGCCGGTGCGGGCGGCGGGGCAGGCGGGGCGCCGGCGGCCTGCCGCTGCTCCGCGATCTCGCGCGCGCGCTTCGACTGGATCAGCCAGTCCTGCACGCTGCCCTCGTATTCGCGCCAGTGGCCGTCGCCCTCGAAGGCGATCGTGCTGGTCACTACGTTGTCCAGGAAGGTGCGGTCGTGGCTGACCAGGAACACGGTGCCGTCGTAGTCCTGCAGCAGGCCTTCCAGCAGTTCCAGCGTGTCGATGTCCAGGTCGTTGGTCGGTTCGTCGAGCACCAGCACGTTGGCCGGGCGCGCGAACAGGCGCGCCAGCAGCAGCCGGTTGCGCTCGC